>JAQYOA010000145.1 GCA_028727605.1 Lachnospiraceae bacterium | reverse complement strand
TCTGTAAAATCAGCTTCAATCCGGATTCCCTCTTCTTCCAGATGATACTTCATCTCATAAGAAGAATTCCCCCCGGGAAACGTTCTGTGTTCCATATCTTTACAGTGTCCTGACACAGCAATTTCATCGGAAACAATAACTTTCGCCTGTGTATCATAAATACTGCTGTAACAGATTCCATCCAGTTCTTTTTCAATTCGCAATGCCAGATTTTCCTGAATAACGCCTTTTGGTTCCTGCATATTGGCAGCTTCTATTCTGGTATAGCTTCCCACGGAAGCTGTCATAATTGTTCCTGCATCTCTGTGATGCAGCACAGAAAGAGTTCCCCCGCTGACATGTCCCCCCGGAAGATATTCCCAGTCATACGCTGTGACGGTTTCTCTCATTTTCCCTTTTTTCACATTCCAGGTAGCCAGCTCCGGAAAATAACTTGTTTCCTCTGTTTTCTCTTCACACTCTGTTCTGATTTCCGGTATATTTTCCCATAGCTTATAATCAATTAACCCTGCAAGCACTTTACTATGTGTAAATGTATGATGGACACAATTCTGCTGTCCGGCGCTCTCATAGTCCGGCCCGCCCATCAGGGTTTTTCCTTCCGTACAGGAGGCGAGCAGTTCGAGATTCTTTACCGCAGCAGCCAAAAATTCCGGTTCTTCCTTCCCATAGAGTAAATATCCGAATGCACACCCGTCCGAAGTTCTGCCTCCCCAATAACTCCACTTGTAGTTACGGGTTCCAAAGCTGTTATCCCACGCTCCATCCGGAAGAAGAAATGTCAAATGCGCCCTCAGACTATCTCTTGCAAGTTCCTGATAGTTTGCATTTTGGGTAAGAAATGCATACAAGGCAAAGGATGGAAGTGTTTCTTCTACGTTATATCCAATATCGATGGGACGACATCCTCTTTCACTTAGCTGATGTCTTGGAGTCCCTTCCCCGAAAATCAGCTTTTTTTCCGTCATATGCCGTTCTATGATCCGTGCCCATTCTTCTGCTTTTCTGCTGTATTTCTCATCCTGAAGAACTTCCGCACATTCATACAATGCCAGCGCGTTGGAAATTGGATAGTTAATATTATTCTCTTTCAGAAAATCACAGTCATATAAAAAATCTGCTGCTTTTCTCAATCGCAAAGACCATTTCTCCACCGTTGTCCCGGATAAAAGGCCGCGATGAAATTTCAAACAGTCCGCCATCTGAATTGCATTAAATACCGTTGTACCTTTCCATTCACCATCTGTATCGTTCAAAAATGCACCTGTCTCTTGCGACAGATTTCTCTCCGCCCACATAAACAGTTTTTCCGCCGCATGGATCCATTTTTGTTTCTCTTGCTCTTTTTCCTCTAATTCCGCACAGCACAAAAAAGGATACATCGCTTCAAAACATCTTCCGTGAATTCTGCCGCATGCGGGACACCAGATTGCCCCGTCCAATTCCGGTTGATCTTCTGCACTAATCTGTAAGGAAAGCAATCCTTCACTCCACGTCCGCAATAACTGCTGACTAAATTTTCTTCCTGTCTTACCGTCTCTTATTTTTTCGAAAACCATAAGATCCTCCCTGCCTTTTATCCTTTTGCTCATGATAAGATATTGGACTTGAAAAGGCTTTTACTCATGATTTCATTATAATAAATGGTGCGGCAAATTACAATTCGTCAAAAGTGATACTATCGGCGCACATTCTGACTATATCAGCGATTTCCTGTTTCTGTTATAATCAAGACAGATTTCAGTAATGGACCGAAAAAACATCGGGGGACAAAAACAGGAGGAGATTTCAAATGTATTATATCGGTATTGATATGGGTGGAACCAGCATCAAAATAGGGCTGATCAATGACAGAACGCTGGAAGATTTGCTTCAGATCCCGACAGATCCTTCCCAGTCAGCTGTCGAATGTGTCGACAGCATCAAACGCAGTGTCGAAGAACTGCTGAACCGCAATCAGCTCTCTATGGAGATGATTCAGTCCATCGGAATGGGCGTACCCGGAACTGCCAACCTGTCGAACGGGCGGCTGGAATATGCCAATAATCTCAGTTTTTCCGATATCCCACTGCTTGACCTTTTGCGTCAGAGTTTTCCAAAACCGGTTTATTTTGACAACGATGCAAACGCTGCCGCATGGGGACAATATCTGATCGAAGAAAGCACCGCAGATTCCTATCTGATGCTCACATTGGGAACCGGAATCGGATGCGGCATCATCTTAAACCAGAAAATAATGTACGGTGTGAATTATTCCGCCGGAGAAGTCGGTCATATGACGATCAAATATGACGGGATTCCCTGTAACTGCGGACGAAAAGGCTGTTTTGAAGCCTATGCTTCTTCGCGTGCACTTATAATGCATGCCAGAAAAGAAATGAATCAGCATCCGGATTCTATCCTCTGGCAGCTTTGCGGCGACAATCCGGATTTGCTTGACGGAAAGCTGTTTTTCAAAGCCGTTTCTGCCCAGGATTCGTTGGCAAATGCAGAATTGAACCGCTATATTGAATATCTGGCACAAGGCATCACAAACATCATCAACATTTTTCAGCCACAGGAGCTGCGCATCGGCGGCGGTATCAGCAGTGCAGGGGAATGGTTTTTAGAACCGCTAAAAGAAAAAGTTGCGCAATACCGTTATTCCAGAGATTCTGCTTTGAATACCAATATTGAACTTGCAAAGAATTTTAACGACGCCGGTATTATCGGGGCCGGACTCCTGGAATTAAGTCAGAGATAGGGTCATCCGGCATCATGAACTGACAGATTTTAAATTGATTTTTCACCAGAAGAAAGCAGATACTATTCATTTCTCTCATTTTCGTCGAAATGATGGTATCTGCTCTTTTTCTGCCTTCTGCCTGTGTAATCCCGGACCTTAAAACCCTTTCATCGTAAACCGGTATTTTTTGTCCGCAAAGGTAATCTCATCCGATTCCTCCAGCAATCTTTTCTCCTCTCCATGAAGAGGTTCTCCGTTCACCAGTGTCCCGTTTCTGGAGTTCAGGTCTGTAAGGTAATACCCTTCCGACGTCTTTGTGATCTTCGCGTGAAGTCTGCTGATGGTATTATAGGGAAGAACCACATCTGCGGCAGAAGAAAGCTTTCCGATCAGCACAATCTCCCGTTTCAGTATCACCAGCGGCAGATCCAGAGGACTGACCGGAATCAGGCAGGCAATGCGGGAAGGCCCGCTTCCCAGCAGTTCCGTCTCCTCATAAAGTTCCTCCCCTTCATAAAGCCCTTCCTCTTCCTGATGAGATATCGGAGGATACTCCTTCTCCTTCACTTTCCATTCCTCTCTGTTTCTTACTGTCTTCTCTTCCGGTTCTTCCCGTTCCGGAAAAGAAATCCGGTCATACCTTTCTTCTGATCGATGTGTCTTTCCCACCAGCTGACGAAACTCCGTGAAATGCTCAAAAAAGGCTTCCTTCTCTTCCGTATTTCTTCGTAAAAAACTCGTCAAGGCAAGACCCAGACCAAACACAAGCACCAGAAAAAACGCAGCGACATACCAGAATACAGAAACATGAAACCACCGGAACAGCAGAATCACCGCAAGTGTTATAATACAGGCTGCTCCTCCTGCGAGATTCCGAACCTTTTCCCAGGATTCCGCTTCCTCCTCATCCTCCTCCGCAAAAAAGGAATCTAAAACCTGCTGATGCATTTTTTCCTTCTGGATTTTTTCCTTTTCTTCCTCACTTTGGAATGCAGGTATCTCCTGTTTTTCCGGATCTGGAATCTCTTTTACTGTCTTTGGTACCTCTGTTTTATCCGGTCCGTTCTGATATAACAGATTTTTCAGCGTGTCCAGAGAAAATGTCCCGATACTGATTTCCCGGTAAAGACCGTATCCGAGGGAAACCGCTTTTTCATCCTTATGATCCAGTTTCGGAAGAATATATTCCATCAGTTCTCTGAGCCGATCCTGAAGTGCGGCATTCTTTTCCTGATCACACGGAAGATAGCAAAAGCTGAAATGCTCAAATCCCGCATCCGTATAGATCAGATCCGGTGTGAGCATCACCCCATTCTCCGAAAGCAGATACTCTTCAAGTTCTTCGAGAAGCGTAATCAGATGTTCAAACAAATGTCCAAGCACCGCATGACCGATTGCACGATGCTCAAAAAGACTGCCCAGTGACTGTTTCGATGTGATGTCATAATAAAACAGCGTTTGATTATCTACCTTTCCGATTCTGCAATTTAAAAGATCCGGTATTGTATTGGTGAGCAGCATACGGATCTGGTAAGATGCCGTGTCCGGTTCTGCTTCTCCGTGTATAATCAGATAATTGTGATTCAAATCTCTTCGGTAATCAACCTGCATCCCAAACTCCCTTCCTTGTCCGACTGCATTCCTTTTCCCTCATTCCGCTTCAAGAAGTGCTTTGACATTCCGTATTCTTCGAATGATCTGCGTGGGATTTCTTCTCGCAGCGGAAACCGCCACCTGATACTCAAGCGGAAGATTTCCGGTGACCGGCAGCACACTGCCGCTGATTTCTACCTCAATTTTCTTCTCCGACGCAGTTACTTCCTTCTGAATTTCCCGACCCGGCAGCGGATATGCCTCTTCCCGCTCCCCAAGCCGAAGAGACGTTTCTTCTTTTCCATAGTCAGAATCTGTTCTGCCCATACTCACCCCACGAAGTGCCGCCTCATATGCTGCGCAGGTATACCAGATGCGCTCATGTATGTAAAAGATCAGGGAAAGCAGAAGGAAAATCACCATCAGCACCAGAGGGACTACAAGAACCGCCTCCACTGTGATGCTCGCCTGAACTTTCCTGTCCTGTATTTTTTTCATAAACATAACCTCCCAATAAAGCAGACCAGCAAAAACGGCAGAAAGGGAACCGGGTCTTCTTTTTTCAGTTTACCGGCAGCCAGGCCGATTCCGCAGAAAACCGAGCAGAGAAGAAGTCCTCCTACAAGCAGTAAAAACGTTTCCTCCAGGCCTGTCCAGATTCCAAGTGACAAGATCACCAGACCATCCCCATATCCTACCTTCCCTCCGGTCCAATAGCCTGATGCAAGCAGAATCATTCCCGGGATCACGGCAAAAAGAAAATCATGAAACTGCATTGCATCACTGTACACTCCGAAGATAATCCCTGCCAGGACACTTCCTGATGTAAGAAAAAGACTGATCTGTCTTTCTTTTATATCTGTCAGTGCATGAATGCCAAGAACCAGAAGAATGATTGTATTCCTTACCTCATCCATTCTTTCTCACTCCACCGGATCAGACGATGTCTGACTCTTTTTTGCACACCGGGAGCATTCCTCCAGACCTGCGGCATCCTCCACGCTGATCAATCGTACCTTTCTTGTCAAGCCGCTGCACTCAAAAGAATTATGGTAACGGTTTCCCGATTCTGAAATATAGACCGTCTCTTCCACACTGCCGCTGCCAACGCAGAGTTCACATGGCTGATAACGTTCTCCGGACTTGTTCCGTGCAGATTCGGCCCGTTCTCTTGTCGTCTCATGAATCGTAAGTGAGATATGTGTGCAATTGGAATCCGTGTGATAGACACTCTCATAGTCCGTGACATAGACCATCTTCTTTGTACCGCTGCCATCTCCTGCCAGGAGGAGTTCCCCGCTGTCCCCATGAAAAATGGCAACACTTGCACAGGCTGTCACACCAAAGACCCTGAGAGGAATCAGTCGATTCCCGATCTCCGGATAATAAACCGCTTCCAATTCAATTCGTCCGTCCTGCACTCTGCTTCCAAGGAGAGAAACCGTACCACTCTCCTTTAATTCCTTTGGCAGATGCAGATCGGTATACGCAATGACAGCTGCCGTTTCCGGTATCTGAAATGTCCCGTTTCCCTCATCGTCCACCGCATAGCCGCAGACAGACAGGTATTCGGCGGATTCCTGAAGAGAAACGGTCAGCATCGCATGAAGACGATAAACATCCACCAGTTTCAGTAAAATAAAAATTGTAATCAGAAACAGCGGAAGCGCTGCAGCAGCTTCTGCGGTCAGGCTTCCTGTCCGCAGTCTGTTTTTTTCTATTCTTTTCTGTTTTCTCTTTCCTTTGTGCATGATCCCCTTTGCGATTATCGAATCGTTCTTTCTCTATATCAACACTGCGAGATACAGAAGGCTGTCCTTTTACCGGAGCTGTGCATGTGAAGTCTCAGACCCCGTGAAAGACTTCATTTTTTAGTGAAAGTTCTGCTCCAGAAGAGAAATTTTGTTAATAAGTTGAACCGATTGTTATCATGGCTCTCCGGTAAAAGAACACCCCTCTATGTCTCCATTCGATACCCATAGTTTCTCGTAATCTGATATTCCCGCTTTCCGAATTCCACTCGCATTCCGGCAGAAAGTTCGTCCACACAGCAATCCAGCCGGAAGTTCTCCTTCCCGTAAAGCGTACGCATATTATACTCCACAAGATCCATTGTTTCTAAAGTAAGTTCTTCCATCGTTTTTTTCTGCATCAGGATTCTTAAATAACCCCGGTAATCTACGCCCCCGGAAATGTCTTTTCTGTACTCGTCTCCTTTTTCCAGAAGTTCCGGAAGATGTTCCAGCGACAATTGCCAGGAGGATGCATCTTTGATCAGCGCCACCTTTCCGCCATCCAACAATTCCCTGAGATCCAGCACACTCTCTGCAAAGGCCCAGCAGACTGCCAGCGCAGCCATGATAACCCCCGTCGCAGCCGGAAGCCCAATGGATGCGGCAATTACCGCAGACATACTTTCCATCTCTCCTCTTTTTCCCTGATCCGTCATGAGGTGCAAAAGGTTGGCCGCCTCCCGCAGTACAAGAAGCTGTGTTACCACTCCGGTCAGATTTTCCTTATCGCTGTCTTTTCCGACAATCGCATATTCCACCTGACAGTTCAGACCCGGATGTCCCGCCTGATTCGTGTAACAGGGAAATTTCCACAAAACATACTCGGATGTCAGCAGTTTATCCACAAAACTTGCCTCCTCTTCCGGAATCGGAATTCCAAAACCGCTCTGAAGTTCTCTGTTCGATGCAAGCTGTGTGGTATCCGCCGTTCCAGACGGAATCCCTTTGCCGTAGGGCAGTACAAGACTTAAAATGCCCATCTGCATAACCTGGCGGATCACCTCAATCGGATTGACAAAATGATCCGGAACCTGTACCTCCTCTTGTTCTCCCGACTCTTCTCCGTCGTCCGGTTCTTTCCTGTCTTGCTCTTCTTCTTTGTCTGCCGTTTCTTCCCTGTTCTCCGATTCGGTTTCCTTTGATTCCCCGCCGGATTCTTTCATTTCCTCATATACTTCGATAATATTGTTGTCTTCGTACGCTTCTTTTTGCTGCTCCTGAATATCCGTAACCGCTTCCTCCTTCATCAGGGTTTGGGAAAGCTGCTGTATACCATAAGATGTAAGGCTTTCTTTCATAGCTTCGCAGACCTGCCGGGAAAATGCCCATCCCTCCTGATCTGTAGCCAGGCAAAAGCCGGAAACATACTCTTCTGTAATCTGACCGTTTGCGGGACTGACCCGAAGAATTCCGTCCGCCGGTGCAGGGCTTAGGACCTTCGAGGCAGTCTCCCTGATCTCCTGACAGAGCCGATCAGGCTGCCAGCTGCCGTCGTCACTACCGCCGTTGACGAAGAACAGTTCATACTGTTCCAGCAGCACCTGATCATATCTTGCAAACAGGGAATACAGTCCCTGATCCATGGCACAGGACGTCATCACCCGTGCATGAGCATATCTGACAGATTCCAGACTTCCAAAGATCAGGGAAAGCATCAGTGTCAAAATCAGACACAGATATGCTGTTATGCTTCCTTCTTGTCTCATGATATACAGCTCCTTCCTAACTTTTTACATGAACCATTTTTTAGTTATTCATATTGCCATACAAACTGATACGGACTGTCTTTTTCGAAGTTCCGCCAAAAGCTTAAACACTGTCGCTCTGCTCTGTAATCTTTTTCAACAGATTGTTCACAAGACTTACCAGCTGCTTTTTAAAAATCAGCACAAGTCCGATGAGCACCACGAGAATCAGGATCACTTCCACAACACCGACCGCGTCTTCTTCCTGCCAGAACTCCGGAATTCTTCCCATATGCCTCCCCCCTTTCCCGATTGATATTTATGCATAAAAGGACATAAATGCCGGAACCGTAAGTATGATCAGTACTACCACAAGCATCATCCCCATCGGAAGCAAAAGCCTGGTAGCTGCAATTTCACCCGCCGCCTGAGCTCCTCTTCTCCGGTTTTCCAATGCCTCCTGTGATTCCTGTTTCAATAATTCCAGCAGTCCTTTACTGCCTTTTTTCAGATTCTGCGTAAGCAGAGATGCCAGGGAACGATAAGCGCTGACACTGCATCGTTTTCCCATACGTTCATAAGCTTCCTGTTCGGAGATTCCGTTTTCCATCTCCTGATATGTGAGCAGAATTTCCTCGTACCCATACCGTTTTTCCTTTGGACTTTTTCCTTCCATCTGTTTTTGGTAATCACAGGCAATCCGCTCAAATACCTTTCGCATCCCAAGACCGGCTCCGAGAAGCAGAACAATTTTACCGACAATTTCCGGATAATCCCGCATCATCTGCTGTTCCTGTTCCTTTTTCTTTTTTTCCTCTGACTGATAATAGGAAAATCCGTAGAAAATCCCCGCCGCCAGCGACAGGCCAAACACTTCAACTCCCGTATAATCGGGCAGTGCCGACCATTCCAGTTCACTTCCGTTCAGCATTGTCGGCAGATAAAGGTAGGCTTCTTCCTCTCTGCCTTCATTTTCCTTCGTGATCGCCTTTGCAATCTGATCGCGGATCTCCTCTTCTTCCTTTTTAACGGGAGGATACACATAAACTGTTCTCTCATATATCCGTTCTTCTTCCTGAAGCCGAAGGTGACCTTCCAGTTTTACCTTAGCGCCTTCTTCCGGTATTTCATCTGATAACATACCCCGGTCGTCAACCAGCAGAGGCTGATCGGTATCCCAGGATACAGTCACCGGGCTGTCCGGTAAATTCGTAACCAGTTCCAGATTTCTGTTTACGAAAAGAAGAGAATCGTTGTCCCCAGGGATGATGGCATCCAATGCCTCTATCGCAGCATCCAATGCCTGAATGACCTCTTCCTGACTGTATCTTTTCGGGGGTACCGTAACTGTAATCCGGTAAGACTCCCCGTGGTCGATGGATACCTCCAGTTCTTCCTCTGTTGGCTGGCTTCCTAAGGCGCCCCGTTCCAGAAAAGGTTCCGTCTCCTTTGCTGTACCGGCAAAGGTTCCCACTGTGAGAACTGCGCCCAATAAATTCCCTGTCGCTGCAAAACAGAAAATCCGTCTTACCAGTTTGTGATTTTCCGTCTTTTTTCTCATCCAGAGAAACCAGATGAGCAGCCCCGCCCCTGCTATCAGATGAATCCATATCATATTTGAAAACCTCTCCTTTTGCTTTATACCTCCACATCCAGGATCTTCTGCCCCAAAAGCCATGCTGCCGTATACAGCAGCAGACACACCGTCATAACTGCAGTCCCCATTGGATTTCCATACATCTGCTCCATAAATTCAGGAAAAGAGATCTGAATATACAGAATAATGCCAAAGGGAATCAGATTCATAACGGTTTGTTCATACCGCCTGGATGCAATCCCGGCACGGATCTGCCGCATGGTATCAATCCTGGAGCAAAAGATGTCCCACGTATTCTGAAAAACCTCATCCATGCTCCCTCCGGTTCTCCTGGCGATCACAAGCACACTGGAAAAAGTCCGGATATCATCGATTCCGCTGCGTCTCGCCAGATCTTCAAACAGCTGCTCCACCGGAACAGAAAGCGACATCTGACGTACCATTGCCTTTAATTCCTGCACAAGCGCGTCTTCTTTCCCGTAAAGCAATGCCAGTTCTCCAGCTGTTTCCTTCACCGCGTTTTCCAGAGAATAACCCGTGCGAAGTGCCGCGTGCATAGAGGAAATCAGATCTCTGAAATGATCATAAAGCGTTTCCTTTCTTCTCCGGATCAGAAGAGCCCTCCAGTATTTCCTGCCAAAGACAAACAGCAACGGCCAGAGCAAAAAAGCCCAAAGTGCCCGATAACACAGAAAATTAATCACGCAGGTAATCGCCATACTTACAAATCCAATCCGGATATCTTCCCGGATTCCAAAATGCCAGACCTGATAATTGGTTTTCATACTGTCATTCCTTTCTCCTTCTAGACAGATCCGCCTTTTTTCTCAGACCGTACCCGTCCTCCCACTGATACAGCGGCACAACCCGAACTTCCTCCTCCTCCATCCCCATGATCTGTGCGATCTCCTCCACCCTCCGGCTCCCGCCGGCATCCCTCCCCAGATGCACCAGGATATCGATTCCCGATGCAATCTGTCTGCGGATGGCCATAAGCGGTAACTGCCGCGTTCCCATCAACACCATCGTCTCGATCCGGTGAATCATATCCTTCGTACTGTTTGCATGTGCCGTGGAAATAGAACCTGCATGACCTGTATGAAGAGCCGCAAGGAGCTCAAAGGTTTCCTCGCCCCGAACCTCACCGATCACGATACGGCTCGGACGCATGCGCAGAGCCGTCCGGATCAGGTCACGGATTGTGATTTCCGTACCGTTCTCCATGTTCGCCTCCCTGGCTTCCAGCCGTACCAGATTATCGATTCCCTGAATCTGAAGTTCCGCATTATCCTCAATGGTAATGATTCTCTCATCCCTGGGAATAAAGGCTGACAATGCATTGAGAAACGTCGTCTTTCCGGAACCGGTAGCGCCTCCGATCATAATGGTATAGCGTTCCCGCACCAGATATTTCATCAGCTCGGCTGCTTCACGTGTAATGCTGCCGCAGGCAATCAGATACTCCATGGTGATCGCTTCCAGGGGAAACCGACGGATGGTAAGAATCGGACCGTTCAGTGCCACCGGCCGCATCACTACATTCACCCGGTCTCCGTTTTCCAGCCGGGCATCCACGATGGGATTCTGTTCATTCACCACGCGGTTGCATCTGCCCACAATCTGCCAGATGACGTCTTCAAACTTCTCCCTTGAGGGAAATGCTTTTCTGTATTTTTCAATCTTTCCGTGACGTTCAATGTAAATCGTGCTGTAGCCGTTTACCATAATCTCAGTAATCTCAGGGTCATCGAGAAGTTCCTGCAGCACATCCAGACGCCGCACAGAGTAAAACAGTTCCCGCCGCAGTTCATCCTTTTGTACCACCGGAAGACAACGGCTTTCCTCCTGATTCAGAATCAACTCATCGATCATCTCAAGGATCCTCTCATCCTCCTGATCCTTCCCCGGATCAATCTGTTCCATCAAAGAGAGCCTCAGCTTTTCCGAAAGATTCATTCTCTCTCCACCTTTCTCATCCGCGAAGAAGCTGACGGACAAAATCACCGAGTTCACTCCACACAAGTTCCTCAAAATAAGCTTTCCCCGTTCTGTTTGTAGTGTGAAACGGAACATGAATTTTGCGCATCTTCGCCAGCACAGACTGAAAATCCCAGGTTTTTAAGAGACTTTCAAACTGTGTGACCTTTGCCATGGAAACGACATCACTGCGCACCGGAATGTACAGTTCGCTGCAGTGATCCAGGATCTGATACAGCTGCGCCACACCGTCCCCGATATCCAGAATAAGGACCTCATAATTACTGTTCTTTTCAATCTCCTCAAACAGCCAGATCCATTCCTCATATGAGGCAGTCTGAATGTCCATCGGCGAGGCGGCCGGCGGCAGATAGTCCAGATTCTGCATGCTCTGTATCATGCTTCTCATCTTATAAATAATGTTTTTATTCTCCTGACGGGCATAATAGAGGATATCGCTGAGCCCCTTGTCATATTTACACTCCAGCAGCTGTTCAAAGCCGGAATGACTTTCCATATTCAGATACAGAACCGCCCGGTCTCTCGAGAGAATCTGTCCGAGTGTCAATGCAAAGGAAGTTTTCTGTGTCCGTCCGACCGGAGAATAAATGCCGATCACACGCATCTCCTTCTTCGGAATCAGAGTAAGCATCGGGTCATCTCCGCTCTTGGCCCCGTAACAGGCCATTACTTCCCGGATCACAGCGTCCGAGGACTGGTATTTATAAACTGCCGGATACTGATCCAGAGTCGGACTGTGAACCCCTTCGGACAGAATCACGATCTGGTGAATCGGCAGCGTCCGGATCTCCTCCCGCATAGCCTTATCCGAGATCAGAAGAATCTCAATTTCATTGTTCCTTGCAAAATCCGCCAAAACTTCGGGACTTGTAAACGCATGCACTTCAAACGGAATGTTTTTCTTCTGATTCAGATACTCCATAAAATTGTATGCGTATTCCATTTCCGTGTCACAAACTGCAAATACATTCTTTTTCTTTGCAGAATTCAATAAAATCCCCCTATCCAGAGCAGGACTCCCATCAAAACGGGGACGGAAAAATGAATACACTCCATTCCCCACTTCCCATCGCGATAGGGAACCGGCTCCGCAGTTTTGTCATATTTTCGTGTTATAAAATAGTTCTGGAAATAATTGATAAATCTGGTAAGACGCTGCAGCAGATTGCCGCAGACAATGAAAATTCCGATCGATAGAATTGCTCCAAAAATAAATGACAGAATGATACATTTAAGAACTGCCCGGGCTCCAAGGAAACCTCCGATGACGGAAAGGAGTTTGATGTCCCCTGCACCAAGCATATGAAAATAAAAGAGCAAATAAAGCCCGATAAACGGAAGGAATGCACCCGCAAGAAAGATACCGGCCCCCGCAGCGCCGCAACGGAAAATCTGCATCAGCAGACCGGCAACCCACGAGATCAAAATCCAGCCATTGGCAATTTTGCCCGTTCTCAAATCCATCCATACCGCCCCTGTCGCCACTGCCAATACAAGACAGTGCTGCAAAGACACGCTTATCACCTCCAACCTCTGTGATTGATTGTGAGGTCATTATAGCCACCCGTTTTCGATTTGTCCAGCGGTTTTCGACATGTTTTTTGTTTTTGTGAATTGCCTCCAAAATCGATGAAAAAAATTTTTCAATATTTTTTTCTTTTCGCATGACAGATTTTTCGTTCTGAATGTCCTGATAGAAATTTCCGGAAAAAATACCGGAAATTTCGGTAACTCTTACAGGCATGAAAAAAGCGTCTCCGCTGTTCTTCACAAAAGCGGAAACGCTTAAACTTACTGTATGAAATCTTTGTATTCCCCGCCGCTTGCCTTTCTTAAATCCTCCGGATTTAAGCAGAGTGTCGTTCCGATTCTCCCGCCGCTGACATAAATTTTGTCATACTTTGCCGCGGATTCCTGTATGATCGTGGGAAACTGCTTTTTCATTCCGATAGGACTGCAGCCGCCGCGCACATAACCGGTAACTGCCGTGATCTCTTTTACGGGGATCATTTCCACGGACTTTTCTCCCACTGCCTTTGCAGCCTTTTTCAGATCGGTCTCCTCTGCAATCGGCAGCACAAACACATAGTAGCGGCCGCTTTTCCCCTGCGCCACCAGGGTCTTGAAGGACTGTTCCACAGGCGCGCCGGTTTTTTGTGCCGTATGCAGACCGTCGATAAATTCATCACACTCATACTGAAGCACTTCATAGGATATTTTCTTCCGATCCAGCATACGCATGGCATTTGTTTTGATTTCTTTTTCCTTCGCCATTTTCTTACTCCTGTCGCTTCTGTGTTTCCGCCCTATCCGTTTTTCTGGGCGGCACGGCCTCCTTCCAGTTCATAGATCTGTTTTTTCAGCTGTTTGATTTCTTTTTTCAGTTCGATATTTTTCTCTTTCAGGTGAACCACCGCATCACCTGCCTCCTCCGGCTTTACCGAGAGCAGACGTGCAATCGCCACCGTATTCGCATGTTTGACGCAATAATCCCGGTAAGCACGTTCTCCGCACAGCATCGTCACACGGACTCCGCCCTTGTATTTCTGTACACCAAGGATTTTGATCAGGCGGATTTCCCCTGTTCTGGCCACATGGGTTCCGCAGCAGGCACACAGATCCACACCCTCAATGGATACCAGGCGAACCTGTCCGTCGATTTCCTTTTTGCTGCGATAATCATACGTTTCCAGCTCTTCCTTCGATGGGTAAAGCACCGTTACCGGGAGATTGGCGAGAACCGCCTGATTGGCTTTCTGCTCGATCTCATAGAGCTGTCCCTCATCCAGAACTCCGTCAAAATCCACCGTTACCGCATCACTTCCCATGTGAAAGCCCACATTGCAAAAGCCGTACATCCGGGAAACAATTCCCGACACAATATGTTCCCCGCAATGATTCTGCATGTTGGAAAACCGCTTCTCAAAATCCAGCTTTCCGATCACTTTTTGTCCCGGCTCAAGCACCCTTTGTACCGTATGCCAGATCTCGCCGTCAACCTCCTGTACATCCGTCACCAGTGCGCCATCCAGCGTTCCCAAATCTGCGGGCTGTCCGCCTCCTTCCGGAAAAAATGCGGTCTGGTTCAATGTCACACGGTACAATCCGCCCTCGCTGACACTGCGCACAACTTCCGCCTCAAATTCTCCCAGATACGGATCCTGTTCATATAACTTTACTGTACTCAATTTCTGTCATCTCCTTCTTTCGTCTGCATAGAATCCGGTTTACAGATGACGTATCCAGTCAATTGCAAGACGGATCCAGCTCTGACACTCTTCCTGTACGCCGTATCCCTCGCTGCCCATGGTTTCTTTATCTGCGAGACCCAGGCCATGACCGCCGATCGGGTAAATATGCAGCTCTGTCGGAATCGACAGCGCGTGGAGGGCCTGGAAAAACAGAATGGAATTTTCCACCGGAACCACATCATCCGGAGCGGTATGCCACAGGAAAGTCTTCGGCGTATCTTCGCTCACCTGATTTTCCAGAGACATCTCCTCCAAAAGCTCCTCGCAGCGGTCTCCCAACAGGTTCTCAAAAGAGCCTCGATGCGCTTTCGGGCCGGAAGTAATAACCGGATAAGACAGCAGCAGGCCGTTGGGACGAAGCATTTCCGGATCCACCTTAAGTTCCTCTGCAAGAAATGCTTTTTTCTTCCAGAAAACACCGTAGGAAGCCGCCAGATGTCCTCCTGCGGAAGAACCCTGAACAATAATTTTATTCGGATCTACGTGATACTCTTTGGCATGTTCCCGGATATGTGCCACCGCATAAGCCAGCTGGCGCAGTGCCACCGGATAATGCTCCGGAAAAACGCTGTAGCGGAGAACTGCCGCATGAAATCCCGCACCAAGAAACTTCATCGCAATCGCCTCTGCCTCCCGATCCGAAGTCATGCCATAGGCACCTCCCGGACAGATTACAATCACCGGACGCGTGCGGTTTTCATCCATCTCCTTTGAATTATCCAGAAAATATGTATAGAGTTTTGCCGTCTCCTCTGTTCCTTTTACCTTGATATCCAATACCTGGTACTGCATAATGATTCCTCCTGTTGTCTTTTGCGAAATCGGCGAGAACCATCGCCCTTCTTTTTTCATCTTCTATTATACGTTCCGGAATCGGAAATGCAAGGTTTTTATGGCAGGCAGCTGTTTTTCAGAAAGAATCTGCAGAAAAATCAATGTCTAGCTCATTTGCCAGGCGCCCCATAATATAGTATAATCAGCATAAGTGATTCCGGATCAGCAAACGAATGTCCGGAAATAAGCATACCTGCAGGAGGAAATTGATTTATGGATGAAAATATGATTATTTTGACAGATGAAGACGGAACCAGTGTTACCTTTGAGATGCTCGATGTGATAGAATATCAGGGTGAGGAATACGCCGTTCTCTATCCTGCGGATGCAGGGGACGATGAGCCGGTACACATTCTCCGGATTATTTCCGAAAATATGGATCGGAACGAAGCAGAATTCGAAGGCCTGGATGACGAAGAACTGATTGATACCATCTACCAGATTTTCTGCGAATCAAATGACATTTTTTAACTGTATGTTCAGGCAGCCTTGAACTACAGGCGCTTTTGACTCTGATATGATTTCATTGAAAAAACCGGGAAGCCGCCGATGAAAAAGCGGTCTCCCGGTTTGTTTTATGGGAATCCTTACATGACATTTCCGCTGCTGACGCCTTCACATTTATCTTCCAGCGGCAGCCACTCCAGCACACGCTTGATGTAGCGGTCCCAGAAATCCCACTCATGGGCTCCCGGACCCTCTTCATAGGTGACATCCACGCCTTCTTCCACCAGCACCTTGTGGAATTCACGGTTGGCTTCAAGAAGCGAATCATCGGTTCCGCAGCACAGATACATTGCGGGGAATTCTGCGCCTTCCGCCTTTAACTGGCGAACCAGGGCGGCCGGATCTTTATCGCTTCCTTTCAGCTGATCGAGATCACCGAAAATGCTCCGGTAATAGCTGGTCCGGAAGGTATATGGTGCCTGCAGATTCTCTGTGGAATTCACTGCTCCGTCCAGAATCAGTGCGCTGGAAAGTCCGGCAATTGCGCCAAAATTCTCATGATATTTGAGGCCGTTCCGGATAGCACCGTAGCCTCCCATGGAAAGTCCGGCAATAAATGTGTCTTCTCGTTTTCTGGACAGCGGGAACAGTTTTCTTGTCAGATCAATCAGTTCCTGTCCGATAAATTCTCCGAATTTTTCTCCGTTATTCGGATTATCCAGGTAGAAAAGATTTTCTCCTGCGGGCATAATTACCGCTAAATTCGCATCCTGTGCCCACCTTGCGATCCGTGTTCCGCTCACCCAGTCAGTATGATCTCCGAAGATTCCGTGCAGCAGATATAAGGTCTTGAACGGTTTCTCCTCGCGCATGCTTTTTCCCTCAAAATCCATTTTATCGGACGGGATTACCGCCCAGATTGTCACTGTGCGCATCAGTGACTTTGAAAAAATACTTGCCTGTACCAGTGCCATTTTTATCTCTCCTTTTTCCCGGCAGTCAGATCATTCCCGGCTGACTGCTTCCTTTTCTATTCTGAAATTCTACTCTTACTTCCGGTCCGTGTCCAGAATCTGCACGTAGGGATCTTCTCTGCGGCAGGGTCTCCATCCGCTCACTCCCTCACCGTTTGGATCACCGGTTTTCATAAAATTCGTCCATGCATCCAGCATCCGCACACTCAAATAATAATCCCCGTCGGATTTCGGACGCCAGCTGCGCACCAGTGTGCCGAACATATACCACAATTCCGATGAATGGAAGGCTCCCGCTTCATCTCCCTGCAGATCTCTGGTGAAATAGTATACGTAGGAAGGCTTTCTGCCCAGCTGTTCCTGCATCTCGCTCCATGCAATACAGCCCTTATAAAGGCTGCCGTATTCTCCTGCCTTTTCATCCTCCCGGGATACTCCGATATCATCCTTCGTAGAGCCGATCAGATAGGGAATGTCCTTCACACCGCCCTGCTCCAGCAGACGGTTCAGATCATCCGTCAGCAAAACACCGTCAATATTCGGCGTAAAGAACAAGGTACCGTATTCCTGCATCATAAGAATCTGCTTTTCCAGAAGTTCTTCCGCCGGAATTTTTCTGAGCTCCTCCAAATCGGAAACCCCGCACCGTTTTACAAACTCTTCTCCTGTCTTTTCCGCCTCAAAAAGCGGGATACTCACCCGGAAACCGTTCTGGTAGCCGCCTCCGCTCTGCAGTATCGCCTTGCTGATCCAGTCTTTTGTAAGCGGCGAGCTCACCAGTGTCTGCACACTCATGCTGCCCGCTGACTGACCGAAAATTGTAATGTTGTCCGGGTCTCCGCCAAAAGCTGTGATGTTGTTCCGAACCCAGGACAATGCCGCAATCTGATCCAGAATTCCGTAATTTCCGCTGATTCCCTGTTCGTTTTCCGCGGAAAGCCAGGGATGTGCAAGAAAGCCCAGCGCGCCGACCCGGTAATTGATCGTTACCAGAATTACGCCTCTGCGGCAGTATTCCTTTCCGTCAAATTCCATCTCATGACTGTAACCGTGCAGAAAAGCTCCCCCGTGAATCCAGAATGCAACGGGAAGTTTTTCCTCCTGTGTCTTTGCCGGGGTCCAAATGTTCAGATACAGACAATCCTCACTCTGCTCTGCATCAAACTCCGGATCAAGATGAAATTCTTTTCCATAAAAAGAGTTTGGATCATGTCGCTCCTGAGGGCAGGCTGCGCGAAAATGATCCGCCTCATAAAGCCCTTCATAGACCTCCGGCTCTTTCGGTGCGCAGAATCGAAGTTCTCCCACCGGCGGTTTTGCATAGGGAATTCCCCGAAACACGGTGTAACTTCCCTGATCCAGACCCCTGATCCGTCCATACTTCGTCCTTGTCTCCACAAGTGCCATACTATCGTTACCTCCTCCGTTCGATTCGAACATTTTCCTGAACTTCTTTTATTTTATCAAATCACCCTCGTTCCCGCTATGTAAAATACGCCGAATGCAGACCTTGTTTTCCGTGGAAATGACCGTTTACAACTTATTTACATTTTTGAAATATTCTTCCTGTGTATTTTTCTCCCGGATATCTGTATAATGGTCACAAACGCACGAAACTATCGGATTGGAGCTGCCAAAAATGAATGAAAAACAACTGTTGATCATAGAAGATGAAAAACCCATTGCCGAGATTTTATCCTACGGCTTCAAAAAGGAGGGATTC
>JAQYOA010000144.1 GCA_028727605.1 Lachnospiraceae bacterium | reverse complement strand
CGTATCGGTAGTTTTTCCCAAAAGCAGTACTGCCTCATAGGTTTTGTCTTTATCAGTCAGCATATCGCAGAGTTTCGTCCCTTTACCCAGACATACCGGAAGCACACCTGTCGCGTCTGGATCAAGGGTACCCGTATGACCAATCTTCTTTTGTCCGATAATTCCACGTAGCTTCGCCACCACATCATGGGAAGTAAAGCCGGGTTCCTTGCGTACATTGAGAATTCCGTTGATCATGCATTCGTTTCCTCATGGCTTTGCAGCTGTTTTTCGATGTACAGGGTAATGTTGTTGATCACATCATAAGGACTGCCTGTCATGGTACAGCCTGCCGCTCTTGTATGACCGCCGCCTCCAAAAACTGCTGCGATAGAGCTTACATCTACCAGTTCATCGGAACGCAGACTCACTTTAAATACCTGAGGTTTGAGCTCATAAAGGAAAAGTGCCACATGGACTCCCTTGGTGTTTTTCAGCTGGTTCACAATTCCATCCATATCTCCCGGTGTAAGTCCGTAGAAATCCAGCTCTCTCTGGCGTACAATACCGACAATACACTTTTTATCCAGGAGCATGATACTCTCCATCAATGTTCTTCCCATCAGCTGATTTTGCTCATAGGTTTTCTGAAAAAATGCACGTTCAATAATTTTGGAAAAAGGAATCCCTTTCTCCATCAGCTTCGCTGCAACGCGCATGGTATGAGGAGACGTACAGCTGTATTGAAACACTCCGGTATCTGTCACAATTCCGGTGTACAATGCCGCTGCACAATCCGGGGAGATTTTTTCTTCCTCCAGCAGATCAAAAAGCACCTCGCAGGAGGAGCTGGCATCGGCACAGACATGATTCTCCATACAGTATCCAAGATTTGTCACATGGTGATCAATACATACTGTTTTCACTGCAGTATCCAGCAAAGACGCAGCAACGCCGACCCGGTCTCTGCTGGAAGCATCCAGGATACAGAAAAGATCATACTGTTTTTCTTCCTCACAACTGCATTTTGCCTCGTTGATATCCCTGATGTGATCATATTCCGGACGCACTTCTTCGAGATAAACATCCGTCTGAATCTGAGGATAGTTCTCTTTCAGATAAAGGTACAGTCCCATGCAGGAACCGGTACAGTCGCCATCCGGGCGCACATGGCCCGCAATGGCTGCTGTTTTCACTCCTGCCAGAATCTCATCAATTCTCTTCATTTTCCTCTTCACCCCTATCTTCTTTTCGGGTTACCTCATCGATCAGCTTTGACATCGTCACGCCGTATTCAATGGATTCGTCCAGGACAAAAGTAAGCTCCGGCGTATTTCTCAGGTTCAGATTCTTCGCGAGAAGTCTTCGAATGAAGCCTTCCCCGTTTCGAAGTCCTCTGATGGTATCCTCCTTCGCCTGCACATCCCCCAGGACGCTGATATATACCTTACAGGTTTTCAGATCAGGCGCCACTTCCACATCGGTCACGGAAGTCATCAGCCCGATGCGCGGATCCTTGATCTCCTTACGGATAATATTGGAGAGCTCTCTTTGAACTTCCGCGTTGATCCTGGTGTTTTTTATACTGTTTTTTCTCAATTTTATTTCCTCATTTCACAATCTCTATCTTGGAACCTCGACCATGATATAAGCCTCTACCTGATCGAACTCCTGGATATCATTGAAGCCTTCAAATACAAGACCGCACTCGTAACCGGAACGGACTTCTTTTACATCGTCTTTAAACCGTTTCAGTGAAGCAAGTGCTCCCTCGAAGATCTGCTCACCTTCACGGGAAATACGTACCTTACAGCCTCTCTGGAATACACCGTCCATCACATAGCTTCCTGCAATTGTGCCGACACCGGAAGCCTTAAACAGCTGACGAATTTCCGCATGACCAATTACTTTCTCTTCGTAAATCGGCTCAAGCATACCTTTCATAGCTGCTTCCACATCTTCAATTGCCTGATAGATGACACGGTACAGTCTTACATCAACACCCAGCTGTTCTGCCATTGATTTTGTCGTTGCATCCGGACGGACATTGAAACCGATAATGATGGCATTGGATGCAGAAGCCAGCATAACATCGGATTCGTTGATCGCACCAACACCGCCGTGAACAATCCGTACGACAACTTCGTCATTGGACAGTTTCACAAGACTCTGTTTTACTGCCTCCACAGAACCCTGTACATCGGCCTTTACTACGATGCCGAGCTCTTTCAGATTGCCTTCCTGAATCTGGTTGAACAGATCATCCAGTGACATCTTCGCTTTGGTTTCCTCCAGAAGACTCTTTCTGCCTTCCGATACAAAGGTAGCCGCAAAGTTTTTCGCCTCTTTGTCTGTTTCTGTCTGAACCAGAACTTCACCGGCATTTGGCACATCGGAGAGACCTAAGATCTCAACCGGAGTGGACGGGCCTGCCTCTTTCACACGGCGTCCCTTATCATCCATCATTGCACGTACTTTTCCGGAGCATGCACCTGCTGCGATATAATCGCCCACATGGAGGGTACCTTTCTGAACCAGAATGGTAGCCACAGGTCCTTTTCCTTTATCCAGCTCAGCCTCAATAACCAGACCTCTTGCCCGGCGTTTCGGATTAGCCTTCAGCTCCAGAACCTCTGATGTCAGAAGAATCATCTCCAGAAGATCCTCAATACCTTCCTGGGTTTTCGCAGATACCGGAACAAATACTGTGCTTCCGCCCCAGTCTTCCGGAATCAGTTCGTACTCGGAAAGCTCCTGTTTTACTCTCTCTACATTGGCACCCGGTTTATCAATCTTATTGATGGCAACCACAATTTCAACGCCTGCTGCTTTCGCATGATTGATTGCTTCCACAGTCTGAGGCATCACACCATCGTCTGCTGCAACTACAAGAATTGCAATATCGGTTGCATTTGCTCCACGCATACGCATTGCGGTAAATGCCTCATGTCCCGGTGTATCGAGGAATGTAATCCGCTGTTTGTTTACAGAAACGGTATAAGCACCGATGTGCTGGGTAATACCGCCGGCCTCGCGGTCTGTCACATGGGTATTTCGGATGCAGTCCAGAAGTGAGGTCTTACCATGGTCAACATGACCCATAACACATACAACCGGAGGACGCGGAACCAGATCATCCGGATTTTCCTCATCTTCTTTCAGAAGTTCTTCGATTACATCCACTTTTTCTTCCGGCTCTGCGATGATGTTGTACTCCATCGCGATTTCCTGTGCCTTTTCAAATTCGATCTCATGGTTCACTGTAACCATGATTCCTTCCATAAACAGTTTCTTCACAATAACGGAAGGCTGCATTTTCATTTTCTCCGCCAGTTCCCGGATTGTCATTTTCTCCGGAAGCGTAATCTCTTTGACCTCATCCTTCGGAGAATCCTGTTTCGGTTTTACAGCCGGCTTCTGCAGTGCCTTCGGCAGCTTTGACTGCTGATGATGTCCCTGATTCGGCCGGTTTCCGCTGCGGCGGTCTTCACTGAATTTATTTTCTCTTAATGTATCTTTATTCTTGTCTTTTTCTTTCTTTCCGGTATCGCGGGTCGGTTTTTTGATGCCCAGATCCATAGTTTCCGCAGCATTGCTCTTATGCTCGCTTCTTCTTCTATCACTCTGCGGGCGACGGCTCTGATTCTCTTCATCCTTCCCCTGGAACGGACGTGTCATACCCGGACGGGATGTACGGTCTCCCTGACGATTCTGACGGTCTCCCATCGGGCGATCGTTCTGACGATTCTGGCGATCTCCTGCCGGACGGTCTGTGCGATCGTTGTTTCGGAAAGGACGATCGCTGTTTCTGTTCTGACGGTCTCCCATCGGGCGATCCGTACGCTCATTCGTTCTGGCATTGCGGTCATTATTCCGGAAGGTACGATCTCCTGCCGGACGATCACTGCGGTTGGTGCGTTCTCCCATCGGACGGTCTCCCTGACGATTCGGACGGTCTGTGCGATCGTTGTTTCGGAAGGTGCGCTCTCCCGCCGAGCGATCCTGACGCTCGTTGTTCCGGAAAGGACGATCCGTACGCTCATTGCTCCGGAAGGTACGCTCTCCCGCCGGGCGCTGCTCTGACGCAGATTTTGCAGCTGTATTTGTATTATTTGCAGCCGGATTCGAATTCACGGCGGAAGCTGTTTCCGGTTTCACGGACTGTGCTTTTACATCCTCAGCAGTATTTTGACGAACCGGACGCTCCTGCTGACGCACCGTGCGGCTTCCATCCGGACGGGAAGCACGGTTTCCATCCGGACGAGCCGGACGTGACGGACGGTCTCCTTTTGAGCGCTGTCCCTGTGTTCTCGTAAACTCTCTTGCTTCTTTACTGGTCGCGTTCTGCGGACGGACAACCGAAATAATATTTTTCTTTTTCGGTTTCGCCTGCTCTTCCGGCTTTTTCTGAATTTCTCTGTTTTCTGTATCTTTCTTTTCCAATGATCTCTTCTCCTCTATTTGCACTTTTCGCTTTTCTTTCCCTTGCATCGATCCACCGACCTTTCCACTCCACAGGGTTCTGTCAACATCGCTGCTATCTTACCGGCAAAATTTCCGTCGCATACCGCCAGAGAAGATCTTTCTTCTCTCCCGATCGTTCTGCCAAGCAGAGCTTTCTCTCCATATACAAGGCTGGGTACTTTATAGTATGCACACATATTACGGAATTTCTTCTGTGTATTAGCCGATGCATCCTCTGCAATGATGACAAGAGCAGCGGTTCCTCCCTTAACGGCCTGTTCGGTCTGGAATTCTCCGCTCACCACTTTTCCCGCTTTCATAGCAAGGCTCAACATGGATAATCCTTTATTTTGACTGTTCAAGCTTCGCAAATGCCTCCTTCAGTGACTCATAGACCTCTCCCGGAATCTCTGTTTTCAGTGAACGGGAAAGTCCCTTGTTCTTAACAGCCTTTTCCAGACATTCCAAAGAACAGACATATGCTCCGCGTCCGTTCTGTTTTCCGGTTCTGTCCAGAACAATCGGACCTTCGGTCGTCTTTACAACGCGGATCATTTCCTTCTTGCTTTTCATCTCCCCGCATCCGGTACATTTGCGCAGCGGCACTTTTCGAACTGTGCTCACGGATTTTCCTCCTCAAAAGTCAGCTCTTCCGGCTCTGTTTCCTCCTCCTGAAGTGCTTCCTGCTCATTTTCCTGATAATCGTCTTCAAAATACTCTTCTTCTTCGTATTCCTCTTCCTCGACATAATCGAAGTCACCGGCCTCTCTCGCCTGTGTCTCACTCTTAATGTCGATCTTGAATCCGGTCAGACGAGCTGCAAGACGGGCATTCTGTCCCTCTTTTCCGATTGCCAGAGACAGCTGGTAATCCGGAACAATGACCTTTGCGGTTTTCTCATCCGGGTCCGCCATAACAGAAATCACTTTTGCCGGACTCAAAGCATTCTCAATCAGAAGTGCCGGGTTTTCATCCCAGGTAATAATATCAATCTTCTCTCCGTGCAGTTCGCTCACTACCGCATTGACACGGCTTCCGTTCATACCGACACAGGCACCGACTGCATCCACATTCGGATCATTGGACCATACAGCCATTTTGGTACGGGAGCCTGCCTCGCGGGCAATACTCTTAATCTCAACGATTCCTTCCGAAACTTCCGCAACCTCAGATTCAAACAGCCGTTTTACCAGCTCCGGATGAGTTCTGGATACCAGAATTTTCGGTCCTTTTGTCGTATTCTTTACTTCCAGAACATAGACTTTGACACGCTCCGTCGGCTGGAATACCTCACCTTTCACCTGCTCATTTTCGGTCAGCAGCGCATCCGCTTTGCCAAGGTTGATGCTGACATTGCGTCCCACATACCGCTGTACGATACCGGTTACCACGTCGTGCTCTTTTTCAAAATACTGGTCAAAAAGAACTTTTCGCTCTTCCTCGCGGATTTTCTGCAGAATCACATTTTTCGCATTCTGTGTAGCAATACGGCCAAATTCTTTTGATTTGATCTCAACGGGAACGATATCTCCGATATCATATCTGGAATCCGCACGTCTCGCATCCGAAAGAGCAATCTGTGTAACCGGATCTTCCACCAGATCCACAACCGTCTTTTCTGCTACAACTTTGAAATCGCCGGTCTGTCCGTTGATCGTTACCTTCACATTGTCTGCTTTTCCAAAATGGTTCTTGCAGGCCTGCAGAAGAGACTGCTCAATTGCTTCAAGCAGTGTTTCTTTGCTGATGTTCTTTTCTTTTTCAAGAATATCCAGGGCCTCCATCAATTCTGTATTCATTTTTCTCTTTTCCTCCTGTATTTAAAAATCAAAAGCCAGCCGGATCAATGCGATTTCACTTTTCTGAAAGGTACGCACAGTTCCGTCTTCCTCCTCGATGGTCACACTGTTATCATCATATGCGGTGAGTATGCCGTAGAATTCCCGGCTTCTGTCGATTGCCTTGAAAGTCCGGATCTCCAGTTCTTTGCCCATGCTTCTTGCATAGTCTTTTTCTTTTTTCAGCGGACGGCCAAGTCCGGGAGAACTGATTTCCATAATATAGGCGTCTTCGATAAAATCTTCCTCATCCAGTTTGTCAGAGAATGCGCGGCTCACCAGTTCACAGTCGTCAACCGTAATGCCTCCCTCTTTATCGATATAAGCCCGAAGGTACCAGTTTCCACCCTCTTTTACGTATTCCACATCCACCAGTTCAAAACCGTTGGCAGATACGATCGGGCTGATCAGCTCCTCGGCCTTTTGTTCATAGGTTTCCTTTCTGCTCAAATCCTCACCACCTTCTTCGAGTTCAAAACAAACGTTCTGTGTTTGTTTTTCATACATAAGAAAGAGTGGACGCTGCCGTCCACTCTTAACCAGTTACTTATTAACAAAATCAGTATAGCACTCTCTTTTGCAAATTGCAAGGGGTTTTCCCTTTATTTTTTTGAACATTGCTTTTGCAGATCGGAATTCTCCGATTTCAAATGAACATCCAGCTGCTGGTAGGGAATGGTGATTCCCTCCTGATCAAATTCCATCTTGATGCGCTCGTTCATCTCCCATTTTGTTGGCCAGTAATCATCTGTTCCAAGCCAGGCACGCATCCCGACTACAATCGAACTGCTTCCCAGCTCGTCCACAAAAAACTGCTGTTCTTCCGGATAAAACCGGGGATCCTCCTCCACCAGGCGTTTCAGAATATTGATAGCAAGGCTAAGATCCGCATCATAGGATATTCCGACTTTGATTTCCAGTTTTCTCCTGTTCATGGCAGTTACATTGATGATGGTATTGTTTGTCAGGTTTGCATTCGGGATCATGATCGTGCGGTTGTCGATGCTGTTGAGAGTTGTGTAGTACATCTCAATCTTCTTAACCGTTCCTTCCATGTTTTCACCCGGAAATACAATATAGTCCCCGACCTTAAACGGCTTCAGCAGAAGAATCATAAGACCCCCTGCAAAGTTGGAAAGGCCTCCCTGCAAAGCCAGGGAAATCGCAACACCTGCCGAAGCAATGGCAGCAGCAAGAGAAGCTTCCGAAACAATTCCCAGCTGAACAATCAATGTCATCACAAGTAAAATGTTCAGTCCGTATTTCACCAGGGAAACCACAAAGCTGACAACCGCTTCCTCCGCATGAAACCGCGTCATGTTCTGCCTGATCACTTTGCACAGCCATAGAATCAGTTTTCTTGCAATCACAAATACAACGACTGCGAAAACCAGCTTCAGAATCAGATCCGCCGCAGACCCAAGCTTATCCATCAGATAATTGTACATACCTTCCAGGGACATGGATTACTTTTCCTCCGTCTCAAACTTATGCTGCAGTTCCTCTTTCAGGCTCTGCTTTTTCACTGCTTTTGCCGGTGCTTTTTCTTCGGTCCCGGATTTTTTTACTTTTCTTCCGGAAGTTTTTGCAGTTTTCGCTTTTGTCTCATCGGTTTTTCCGGTACTCTTTGCTGCAGAACTTTTTTTCGTCTGTTTGCTCTTTGCTGTACGGTTTGTCGCGGTACCGCTTTCCGCCTTTGTATATGCAAAGATCGAAATTCCCAGAGGCGGAATCTTCACCGTGATGGAATCCGGTCTCTCATCCCACTCTGTCTTCTTTGACATTTTCACACGCGGATTTGCCACACCGGTTCCGCCGTAAACCTTTGCATCACTATTAAAGATCTCTTTATATTTTCCCGGATATGGAACGCCGATCCGGTAATCATCGTACTCCACATTTGAGAAGTTGCATACAACCAGGAGTGTATCTTCTTTTTTCTCTGTTTTTCTAAGGAAAATCAGAAGATTTTTCTCCCATTCCATACCGTTGATCCACTCAAAGCCTTCCGGAACATGATCCAGTTCATGAAGTGCAGGGTACTCTTTGTAGAGTTTCTGCAGCGCAGCCATGTAGCCCTTGAACTGCTGATTTCCCTCGTTGTCCAGAACCTCCCACTGAAGAGAAGCCTTCTCATTCCACTCTTTTTCCTGAGCAAATTCCTGGCCCATGAACAGCAGCTTTTTGCCCGGATGTGCGATCTGATATCCGTAGGCAAGACGAAGGTTTGCCATCTTCAGCTCCGGCGTACCGGGCATCTTCGTGTACATGGAGCCTTTCATATGAACCACTTCATCGTGAGACAGGCTCAAAAGGAAATTCTCCGAAAATGCATAAACCATGGAGAAGGTAAGCTGATTGTGATGATAGCTGCGGAATACCGGATCATTTTTCATGTATTCCGTAAAATCATTCATCCATCCCATGTTCCATTTATAATCAAATCCCAGTCCGTCATCATCCAAAGCACCGGTAACCTTCGGCCATGCAGTGGATTCCTCTGCAATCAGGAGTGCATCCGGGAATTCTTTTTTGAATACGGAATTCAGATGCTTTAAGAATTCAATCGCCTGCAGATTTTCATTACCGCCGTAAATATTGGCAACCCACTCTCCGTCATTCTTTCCGTAATCCAGATACAGCATCGATGCTACTGCATCCATACGGATGCCGTCCGCATGATACTCTTTCGCCCAGAACAACGCATTTGAGATCAGGAAATTAGATACCTGCGGGCGTCCGTAATTGTAAATTAAAGTGCCCCAGTGCGGATGTGCTCCCTGCTTCGGATCAAAATGTTCATACAGACAGGTGCCATCGAAAGTGGCAAGGCCAAACGTGTCTCTCGGGAAATGTGCCGGTACCCAGTCAAGAATGACACCGATTCCCTCTCCGTGCAGATAATCCACAAAATAGCGGAAATCATCCGGCGTTCCATAACGGGCGGTGGGCGCGTAATAACCGGTCACCTGATATCCCCAGGACTCATCCAGCGGATGTTCCATCACCGGCATCAGTTCCACATGGGTAAAGCCCATCTCTTTCACGTATTCTGCCAGCATCGGAGCAATCTCACGGCAATTATAGAATTCCCGTCCGTCATCCGGCTTCTTCCAGGATCCGAGATGCATCTCATAAATGGACATCGGAGCGTTCTCTCCCTGCGTAGTTCTGCGCCTCTTCATCCATTCTTTATCCTGCCATGCATAATTGTTAAGGTCAGCTACAACACTGGCGTTATTCGGACGAAGCTGTGCTGCGTTTGCATACGGATCGGCTTTCAGATAGGTCAGGCCTCCTTTTGCCTTGATCTCGTATTTGTACAGATCGCCGACACGAACACCCGGAACAAACAGCTCATAGATTCCGGAATCCAGAAGATTCATCTGATAAACTCTTCCGTCCCAGTTATTAAAGTTTCCCACAACGCTAACACGCATTGCATTCGGTGCCCAGACTGCAAAATAGACGCCGCTGACGCCGTCGATCTCCATTGGATGGGCTCCCAGTTTTTCATAGCTGTTGTAATAAAGGCCGGCTTCAAACTGTTTCTGTTCTTTCTCTGTGAACTGAGCCGGAAATGCATAGGGATCATAATGCTCTACCTGATGTCCTTCTGCATCCGTGTAAACCAGTGTATATTCCGGAATCTCATTTCCCGGCAGCAAAACTGCAAAGTAACCGGCTTCATCTTCCATCACCATCTCATACATTTCCCCGTCTCTGATGGTACGCACCGAAGCATTCACTGCCTCCGGGAAAAATCCCTGAATCAATACACCGTCGGGAGTGATATGGGGACCAAGAATTGTTCTCGGATGATTCTCCTCTGAATACACCACCGCTTCAATCTCTGCCCAGTCCATATACTCGTACAGTCTCTCTTCCATCGTCATGTCTCATCCTCCTTGCGAGTATTCTTCGCTTTTCAAAGTATTCTTATAGCTTATTCTATCATTTCAAAACAAAATGTACAATCCCATTCTCGAAGGATTTTTTGTTAATGGGGTCAGACCCCATTAACACGATCTACTTTGCAAAAGCTGCGGTATAGGCTACATTTTCATCTGTATAAAAATCTGTCAGCTTCAGATCTTCATCGTTATATCGGATGACCGCATCCTGACAAAAAACAGAAAAAATGTCATGATCCGAGAGTTCCGCCAGCGCTTCCCAAGAAAAGGTATCATCAACATAAATCGGAAGAATCCGCATCAGAATCTCAGAACAGCCTTTTTCGGATGAATAGGCTACCAGATTGCTCACGGAGCTTTTACAGAAACCATCTTCGATGTCGATATAAGGTGTACGAATTTGTCCGTCCTTTCGTTCATAATAGCGCCACTCTTCCTGCTCGGTCATCTGATAATCATGAAGATAAACTATACTTTCCGCACCGGTATAATACATCAGCGCAGCCGGATAAATCACCTGCCCCGCACAGTCATAGATCTGAAAAGAATACTCCGCTGCATTTTCTCCCAGACTCCGGACAAATCCGTCACAGCTGGAAATAATTCCTCTGGTATATCCCGATGAGATCATTGTATCCGCCAGATAGTCAATGATAAACGCATTTTTCATCCAGAAGAAATCAATGTAACTGGTATAACCGTATTCAGATAAAAACGACTGGTATTCCTCTGAGACCTTCAGTCTCACCTTTCCGTCCCCAAGCAGTTCCAAATCCACAGAGGAAGCATCACGGGCAAATGCCGTTAACCTGGCAAACTCATCGGCCAGTTCCTGATTTTCATAAGGGTCAAAGCTGACAGTTTCCACATCATCCTGACAGTAAAACAGATTCTCGTAATTCAGATAGACCGGAGCAAGATACAGTTCTCTTCTGTTCTGATTCTGCAGAAGTTCGAATGCCTGATAGAGAACTTCATCCACCTGTACGATTTCGTTCGGATGCTGATTAATCTCATAGATGTTGGTCACATCTTCAAAAGACTGATCATCGGAAAACAGGCGGTACGCTTTTACTGCGGCATCCGAGTATTCCCGTATAATCGCCTTTTGCTCGGCAGAAGCCGAAATTCCGCTCGCCCCCACCTGATAATGAAAAGTGAAATCTTCTCCGCAGCTCAATTCATTGGTCGATACTTCAATTTCCCGCCAACCGGGATCCACAGACAGATAAGAGATCAGCGCATACATCAGAGCAGCCAGACCAATGGCAAGCATCAGAATCATCGCCGCCAGCCTCCAGTGAAAATTCTTCTCGCTTAAGCTGATTTTCTGAACCGGTCTTGGCTGGGACTGTTTCTTGTTTCTTGTTGTTCTACCCATAATGTCTCCTTGTAATAAGAAAAACAAAGCCAGGTTCTATGCTTCACCTGGCTTTGTCCTGTTAGATGACTACTAAAATCAATGCGATTACAAAGATTGCAACGATAACGCCCAGCGTGATAAATCCGAGCACTGCACCTTTTTTACATGACTTGTAATTGTGATAATACTTCTTGCTCTTAAAGATCATTGCAGCAATGATACCAAGAATCGGAAGTAAGAAGGATGCAACCGTATACCAGATACTTCCTGTATCATGAACCGGTGTTTTTAAGAACTCGTCTTCCGCCTTTGAGAAATGCACCTCATGATCTACCGTTTCTTCCGGGACGTTGAGATCCCGGATGGTGATCGGCTGAAGCGGTTCTCCTTTTTCACGGAGTTCTTTGTATTCCTCAATCTCCTTCTTATTGCCGTATACCCAGTGATCATGTCCGATGCAGACAAATTCCGGTTTGTCCTCTGAATAATCATGCATTGACGGATCGTAGGTAAACAATACTTTATTTTTCTCCAGCTGCGGATCCGGAATCGGAATCGCAGAAATCAGAGAATGTGTATAAGGATGCAGCGGATAGTTGAACAGTTCTTCTGCCTCTGCCACCTCGACAATGGTGCCTTTGTAAATAACACCGATACGGTCTGAAATAAACCGGACAATAGAAAGATCGTGTGCAATGAACAGATACGTTACCTGTTTTTCCTTCTGGAACTTCTTCAGAAGGTTCAGAACCTGGGCACGGATGGAAACATCCAGCGCGGAAATCGGTTCATCTGCCACTACCAGTTCCGGCTCCATAACCATCGCACGGGCAAGACCGATACGCTGACGCTGACCGCCGGAAAATTCATGAGGATAACGTGTCAGATGCTCCGGAAGAAGACCAACCTCATTGATCATATTTTCTACCTTGCGGACACGATCTGCCTCGTTTTCGTACAGATGGAAATTGTACAGACCCTCAGATACAATGTAATCTACCGTTGCACGCTCATTCAGAGATGCAGCCGGGTCCTGGAATACCATCTGGATATTACGGATCACTTCTCTGTCCAGAGAACGGGGAATCTTGCCGGATATTCTCACACCCTTGTAAAGAATCTCGCCCTTGGCACAGGGGTTTACGCGGATAACCGCGCGTCCTATTGTTGTCTTACCGGATCCGGATTCACCTACCAGGGAGAATGTTTCTCCTTTGTAAATATCAAAGGAAGCATTTTTCACTGCTCTTACAGCATCCTCACCTTTGCCGAAAGTGATATCCACGTTTTTTACCGACAACAAGATTTCTTTCCCATTTTCATCAATCGGGCCGTGTTCAGGAAAATGTGAAACACGGGCCTTTTTCTCTTGATTTTTATCAGGCACTTTCAAAATCTCCTATATATTGTATGCTTTTAACAGTTTTTCGTGAATGTTTTGAATCGCTTCCGGTTTTTCAACCTTTGGTGCATGGGGATCCAGCAGCCAGGTCTTCGCATAATGAGTATCGCTGACCTTAAACATCGGCGGCTCTGCCAGAGTATCAATCTTCAGGCAGTATGGATTTCTCGGAGCAAAGGAGTCCCCGACAATTTTATTGTACAGAGACGGCGGTGTACCGGTAATCGAGTAAAGTTTTGTGTTTCTTTCAGCCAGCTGAGGCAGGGAAGACAGCAGTGCCCAGGTATACGGATGACGCGGGTCATAGAAGAGTTCTTCTACCGTCGCCAGCTCGATCACCTGACCTGCGTACAGTACTGCCACACGGTCTGCAACATTCGCCACCACACCCAGATCATGGGTAATGAAGACGATTGTATAATGGAATTCTTTCTGCAGATCCTTGATCAGTTTCAGAATCTGAGCCTGAATGGTAACATCCAGTGCTGTAGTCGGCTCATCACAGATCAGAATCTTCGGCTGACAGGACAGTGCAATCGCGATAACGATTCGCTGTCTCATACCGCCGGAGTACTGGAACGGATAATCATCGAAACGTGCTTCCGCATTTGGGATTCCTACCTTTTCCATAAGCTCCAGTGCTTTCTCCCTCGCCTCAACCTCAGAGCACTGCTGGTGCTTCATGATAATCGAAGTAATCTGTTTTCCGATTGTAATAATCGGGTTCAGGGAAGTCATCGGATCCTGGAATACCGTAGCAATCTTTTTGCCTCGGATTTTTCCCCAGTCATTTGCATCTTTAATCTTTGCAAGATTGATAATGCAGGTGCCGTGCAGCTGTTCCGCGGTCTCATCCAGATAGCGAACACGGAATGTCACATTGTCAAAAACCGCATTTCTCTGGCTCTCATCTGTGATGTCCACACCCAGCTGCATTGCCTTTTTGAAAGCCTCCAGGAGTTTTTTCACCATGCGGTTTCTCTTGCGGAAATGATACCGTCCGACGGAGAGATAAATCTCTTTTGCCAGAATCTCATTTCTGCTGATTTGCTCCGGAGTGATTTCGTTCTGAACTGCCTTTTCGTAATCTGCGCGGAGCGCTTTCATTTTTTCATTATACTGGTGATGATATGCGGTGTCGGAAGCAGCTGTTTTTTGATGATTCTTAATCTTTAACTCTTTTTCCTTCTGCTTTGCCTTGATCGCATCATCCAGTTTTTTGATCTCTGCGGAAGCTTCCTTGATCTTCGCTTTTTCTTTGGAAGGATCATACGTCTGCTTCATATTATAGAGCTCTGTCTTTTTGATTGTCAGCTCTTTGATCTGATGGTCAAATTTTTCTTTTTCTTCGTCGCTTAAAGTGCTCTTCTCCTCTTTCTCTTTTTCAAGAGATTGAATCTCACGATACAGAGAAGCGCCCGCTTCCAGCTTTGAATACTCATTCAGTTTCTGCAGTGTGGCATCAATCGTCTTCTTCGCCGTGGAATTTAACGGTACAACCGTATCGGACAGTTCCGGATCATTAAAAATAATGTCACCCTGATCGATAAAACCGTTCGCATCCAGCATTCCGGCGAAAGCCTTGGTAAATACGGATTTACCTGCACCGGATTCACCCACAATCGCAATGGACTCATCTTCGTAGATATCAAGGGAAACCCCGCGAATCGCTGTCAGGATTCTGCCGCGGACACGGAATTTCACCTGTAAGTCTTTAACGGATAATAAAACTTTTCTATCTTCCATGTGGCTCCCTCTTACATATGTGTTCTCGGATCAGATGCATCACCGAGGTTCTGTCCGACAACATACAGCACGACGGTAATAATAGAAGCTACCGCCACAGGGCTCCAGAATTCAAATCCCCAGCCCGGTGTCATCATCGCACTCTCTGCCTCATAAATCAAGCGGCCAAGAGACATATCCGAAAGACCCATACCGATATAGGCAAGGAATACTTCGTAGGAAATATAGGAAGGAATTTCGGTTGCTGCAAGTGTTACAATGACGGACGTCATAAACGGCAGAATATTCTTCATTGCAATCCGGAAAATTGATGTGCCAAGGCACTTGGACGCAAGATTATACTCTCTGTCACGGATAATTACAACCTGCGTTCTGATAAAGAATGCAATGCTAAGCCATCCGGTGATCGTCAGCGCAAATACCATCGTCGTAAAGCTGGGGGAGAAAATCAGCACCAGCACAGAGATCAACAAAATATACGGAACGTTTCCGATAATGTTGTAGACCTCCATCATGATGATGTCCACTTTTTTCGAAAAGCCCCAGACTGCTCCTACAATGACACCTACTGTCAGGTTGATCAGTGCACAGATCAGAGCAAGAGAAACGGAAATTCGTGAACCAAACCAGATTGCATCAAAGGTAGACTGTCCGGAAGCACCTGCACCGAGGATCCAATGGATATTATAGCCCATCGTTTTCATTGCCTGAAGCGGTCCCAGATGCTTTGCAGAAGCATTTAAAAGGTTACTGAAACGGTCATACTCCACAAACATCGGATAAATATAGGTAAATGCCAGAATCACTCCGAGCAGCGACAGTATGACAATATTGATTTTCTTTTTGAAGAAAACCCGGAACACGGAATGCCAGTAAGAATAGCGCGGCGCTGTGATCTTTTCAGATTCCAGACTGCTGTGATCAATCTGGGAAAACAGCTCATCCTCTGACAAACCGAATTTATCGTAATCATAATTCATAAGTCTTTACCTGTCCTTTGTAGAGAATGAAATTCGCGGATCAACCATTGACATCAGGATATCACCAAGAATAATGGAAACGACGGACAGCAGCGCATAAAACAGCGTTACGCCGACGATAACACCATTATCGTATTTGTTGATTGCCTCTGTCAGGAGGTTACCTGCACCGGGAACGACGTAAACACGTTCTGTAATAATTGCTCCTGTAAGAGCAAAGAGAACGTTTGCCGGAATACCCTGTACAATCGGGATTGCGGCATTTTTCAGAATGTGTTTCGTAAAAATCTCGCCCTCGGTCAGACCGCCGGATCTTGCAAATTTTACATAATCCGAATTCATCTGATCAATCATATAGCGACGCAGCCATTTCATCAGATTTGCAATCGATGGCAGCGCCAGGGATACGATCGGAAGGATATACATCAGCTTGCTTGTAGACTCCATATCGAAGGTCGTGGGCAGTCCCAGTTTTCCTCCGATTGCCTTAAACAGGAAGATGTATGCCAGAGAAGGTACTGCGATAATAAATACAATATAAACGGTTCCCAGCTGATCAATCAGTTTATCCTTCTTTCTTGCCATCAGAATGCCAAGCGGCACACCGATCAAATAAGAGAGGATAACAGCAATCACACCGATCGTGAAGGAATATCCCACTTTCGATTTTCCATTCTTTACTGTATCTACATTTGTGTAGTGATCGACGAAACGGTCAGCATGTACCATACTGGTATCCAGAGAGCCTGCCATATAAGTGGCCGTGTGCAGATCATCCGCACTCATCTCCGTCAGTCCGCTGGGGTAGGTGATCATGGATTTTACATAGGATCCCTGTGCCCTGCTCATGGTAATCGCCACGTCAATACCTTCATTGACGGTATAAGACTTACCTAAATTAATTGAAATTATATTCTGATGCAGATAGGGGAATTTGTTGTCAAAATACAGCAGATATTTGTGCTGTGTACCATTACCGATAATCGCCGGAGAGAATTTATCTCCTCCGTAAACCGGATCATACAGAGTAAACGTAAGGCCTCTGTCCCCCTCAATGTCCGGCACACTGTTGATACTGTCAATGGTAATAATATTTGAAAAATAATTCCACATACGTTTTAGCAATGAGACATTTTTGTAGGCAAACAGCTGCTGCTGGCCGCCGTTGGCATACTTTTTCGTTCCCATCATGACAGCATCCAAACGTACAATCTTATATCCTTTGGATTTGTAATACTCTGTAAATTTCTTTACATATTCAGATACGAGCTCTGAATCATCTTCTTTCGTTCTTCCGAACCCTACTGCTTTGGTTCTGGTTTCTTCATCAATTTCGCCGCTCTGTGTAAGAGAAAGCAGATAATCCGCATAGGTCACATAATCCAGATACCCATATGTCTCCCATTTTGCATACATATACGCTTTTTTCTGATTATTACTCTGATGAGAGTAGTTGGAATCCTGCGCAAAAATCAGATTTCGGTCCATCAGAGAATAGATCATAACCATTACGCATGCTACGACGATTACAACAGAAACCAGGCCATGAAGCAAACGTTTAATTAGATATTTTGTCATATTCGTCCACTCTTATATTTGAAAGGGGAATGGGAGCAACTCCATTCCCCTCTCGGAATCATTTGCCTGTTATTTGTTTTCCGGAATTAATAGAGACCAATACATTTTACCATGTATCCGGCGTAGTCAGGAAGGAAGGTATCCAGGTAAGTAGAAGGATCACCGTAGTCCGGGCCCCATCCGGAAACATCGTAGGTATCGTAGTTTGCTTCATAACCGTAATCGGTATAGTAGCCTGCATAATACCAGCCGTCAGCATCTGTTGTATCAATCAGGTTGATCACAATTTTTCCGCCCAGTGCATTCTCTACGGACTGCTTATAAGCGTTCGCGGAGTTTGCATACTGCTCAATTGCAGACGGATACGGGAAATCGATCTGGATCGGGTTGGATTCGTCAATGGTAATTCCTTCTGCGGCAAGCTCTTCGATTGCCTGATTCAGCTCTTCCACTGCATTGTCCACATTGTACCATCCGTCAAATCCGTCGCTGGAGCCAATGCCTTCTTCTGCTTCCGGATCCCATACTGTGATCTTTACGCCGTCAGCATCCAGCTGAGCCTGCATAACTTCACCGTATCTGGTTCCTGCCGGGAAGGTTGTGTCGGTTCCGTTAATGGAAACAACGGTATCCTCGTCCAGTTCAACAAAGTTACCCGGAGTATAGCAGTTTCTCATAGCTGCATACTTCAGTTCCTCGCCTACCTTCTGAGCATTCATGGAAGCTCTGTCAGTAGCAAAGGAAAGTGCTCTTCTGAAATGAACGTTCATGATTGCAGCTGCGGTTCTTGCAATATCCTCTTCTGATTTTGCGGAAGCAGCAGTTGTACCGTCGTTCACATTTGCAAAGCTGTTTCTATTCAGGTTATAGAAGTTCATGAAAGAAGTTGCGTTTGTGGAAGTAACGTAAGAATACTCGTCAAACAGACCATCTTTCTTTGCGGTTTCAACCGTTGCAGAAGTAAGGTTTGCACCGTCAACGGTTCCTGCAACAACATCATTGTAAGATTTGCTTACATCCTGTCCGTCGTTGTACAGCCAGGTTAAGGTCTTGATATTGATATTGTCCTTGTTCCAGTAAGACTCGTTTGCCTTGAATACGATGGTGTTCTTCTCGGTTGCATTGGTGATTACATAAGGACCGCAGTATGCAATGGAGTTTGCATCCTTGCCGTAAGTATAATCAGCTGCAGAAGAATCGTATTCAATTCCGAACTTACCGCCCTGAGACTGATAGTAAGCTCTGCTCATCGGAGCAAATACGCTGTAGCCCAGCATTGTCTCGAAATAAGAGCAGGGAGCTTCCAGTGTGTATTCCAGTGTATAATCATCCAGAGCTTTGACACCAACTTCAGAGAAATCGGTAACTTCACCTGCGATGTACTCGGAAGCATTCTTAATCACACCCTGAACCAGGTATTCCAGACCGCCCTGTGCATCCATCATATGCTGCATACCTGCAACAAAGTCATCTGCAACCAGGTCTGCAACCTTTCTTCCCTGCGAATCAACCCATTCCACACCTTCACGGATTTTGAAAGTATAGGTCAGACCGTCCTCAGATACTTCCGGTGCTGCTACAGCCAGAGCCGGCTGCTGAACGCCTTCCACATCATACTCCATCAGTCCGTCATAAGTATTTACAAGTGCTTCTCCGTCCACTGCTCTGGAGGTAGCAAGTGCATCCCAGACTACAGGGTCAGCAGTATAGATGTAGTTATAAGTATCTTTGATTGTATATCCCTTTTCGGTGAGATAATTTTTAGCCCATTCCTCGTAGGTTCCGGTGCCTTTTAACTCACCCCATTTTTCCTTCATCTCATTTCTGTCGGCTGTTTTGATCAGCTCGGTAGTAACGAGTGCCTGATGAAATCTATCCTGATCGCCCCCCCACAGCACATAGTCTACGGTGTACGGTGCTACTCTGGACAGGGCATATCTGCCTCCCTGGCTGGTAGTTGGGAGCAAAACGCCGGACTCCATCAGTTTTGCCTCTGCGATTGCCATTTTTGCAAAACGCTCGGAAATGGTGCCGACCTCCTTTGCATCCATATAAGTGTCGTAGAATTCACCAAGAACCTCCTCGTAAATTTCGGTACAGGTCTGATCGTAATTCTCCGGCACCCCTGCAGTCTCTGTCTCTTCATCAACTGCCTCACTTGCATCATCTGCGCTCGCATCAGAAGCATCCTCACTGCTTGCGCTGGTTTCGCTGCCGGAATTACTCGTGCTGGAATCAGCTGTGGAAGAGCTTCCGCATGCTACCATACTTGCACTGACAGTAAGAACCAACAGTAAACTCACTAATTTTCTTTTCATAGCTTCTCTTTACCTCCCTTTCTAAAGAATCGCGTCATACTTAAGCTTTCTACAGTCTGTACCCTTTTTCCTCCTTCTATACAGCAAAAACATCTTTTGCATCAGCAGCGTTGTATCAAATCACAAAGCCATCAGATTACCGTTGTGTCACTTTACCCGATTAAATTTTGCTGTATAAGACATCAGGAGATACCAAGAATCGAAATTCTTCTGTACCTCCCGTCGCAATACAACTGTTCTTCACTCACGTACAACTTTAATTATTATAAACAGACCCTTTACAATTTGTCAATAGATTTTGTACTTGTTTCGCATTGCCGCTTTCTGGAAGAAGATCCGTTCAGATTTTGTGAATCAAAAGGCCGCTTCGCAGCTTCGGCTCAAACCAGGTGGATTTTGGCGGCATCAGAAGGTTTGCATCTGCTGCATCAAGCAGCTCCTCCATCGAGGTAGGATACATAGCGAAAGCCGCCTTACAGTCACTGCTGCATCTTCTTTCCAGTTCTTTTAGCCCGCGAATTCCCCCTACAAAGTCAATTCGTCCGTCTGTTCTCGGATCCTCAATACCAAAGACAGGTGCAAGGACTTCTCTCTGCAAATAAGCCACATCCAGACTTCCGATCGGATCCTGCAAACAGTGTTCCTGCTTTACCTGCAGCCGATACCAGGTTCCGTCAAGATACAGCCCCATCTCTCCTTTTTTGGTCGGCTCATAGGGAGAAACCGGTGCCTGCCCGATCGTAAAGACATCCGTCAGAACCTCCAGCAGCTGTTCGGGCGTTCTTCCTCCCAGATCCTTAAGAACCCGATGATAAGGCAGAATCTTCAGTTCATCTTCCGAAAAGATCACGGAAAGAACGCTCATAAATTCTTCTTCTCCGGTACTTTCCGGATGAGCGCGGCGGCGAAGATCGGAAACCGCAGCCGCGGCAGCAGCTCTGTGATGTCCGTCCGCTATGTAAAGACGTTCCACTTTCTCGAACAGTCCGGTCAGCCTTTCCGTCGTCTCCGGATCGGAAATAACAAAGAGGCGGTGACGCACTCCATCCTCAGCAGTAAAATCATAGACCGGCTCTTTTTCTTTTTCTCTGTCAATCACCTGTTTGATCTCTTTGTCTGGCCGATAGGTCAGAAAGACCGGTCCCGTCTGGGCACTGCAGGCATCAATGTGACAAATCCGATCCTGCTCTTTTTCTTTTCTGGTATTCTCATGCTTTCTGACGATTCCCCTGCGGTATTCCTCCACCGAATAGCAGGCCGCCAGCCCCGTCTGGCTGCGTCCGTTCATAGTCAGTTCATACAGATAATAGCAGGGAGAAGCCTCCTGGATCAGATCCCCCTCTTCTTCCATTTTTTTCAGCAGTTCGTCGGCTTTTTCATAAACGAAAGGTGCATACATATCCGTATCCGGTGAAAACTGAGTCTCCGGACGATCAATGCGAAGAAACGTATCCTCATCACCCTTTACTTTCTCTGCCGCTTCTTTTCTGCTGTATACATCGTAAGGCAAAGCCGCTATTTTATCTGCCTTTCCTTTTTTCGGGCGCAATGCCGCAAAAGGACGTATCTGAACCATGGTTATCTACCTCCGTTTTCCTCTTCCTGTGATTTTATTGACTCTCTTTTTCCATTTCTGTTTTTTTCCCGCTATTTCGCTAAGGAGATGAATAATATTTTTCAGTTTCTTCCTGTTTCTCTTAAGACAGCTGAACAACCGGATTCTTTTTTTCCATTTTTTCACACTCATTGGCTTTCTCCCCGCACAAAAGGATGACTCCTTTATCAGCAATAGTCTGTAAGGAACTGTGCAATTAATTCAATGCAGTCTTCCACATCTTTTTCATCTGCCACTTCACAGGGCATGTGCATATAACGGAGCGGAATGGATACCAGCACAATCGGTACCCCATCGTTTGACAAATGAATCCGGTCACCGTCTGTCCAGGTCTCTCCTCTCGCCGCTTCGATCTGCACTTTGATACCTGCTTTGGCAGCGCTCTGCTCCATCTTTTTGTTCAGCAGTTTCTGGATTCCGGGCGCGTTGCACAGTACCGGGCCTCCGCCAAGAACAACTTCACCGGTGTCTGCAGTATTTTCTCCCATGCAATCTGTGGCAAAAGTAACATCTACCACAACTGCAAGCGTCGGTTTGACTCTTGAGCTCACCCAGTATGCACCGGATGAGAGCGTTTCTTCCGCAACAGTGGAAGCAGCGTAAACTCCCGCCCGGCAGCCTTTTTCCTTTGCTCTTTTTAAAGCTTCCATAATAATGAAGACACCGATTCGGTCATCCAGCGCACGGGCAGTGAATTTACCGTTTGCCATTTTGCGGATCTGTGTATCCAGAACCACCGGATCCCCCGGCTTTACCATAGTAAGCGCATCCTCTTTGTCTTTCGCTCCGATGTCGATCACCAGGTCTTTTGTCTTTAATTCCTTGTTTTCATAGATTTTCCGGTATGCTTCCACCACTCCGTAGATAATGCCCTTTTCCGTTTTGATCTTTACCTGCTGTCCCGGGTAGCTGCCTACAACAATCCCGCCTCTGGATGTAAACTGCAGCGTTCCGTCTGCTTTTACGTTGGTGATCAAAAGGCCGATTTCATCCGCATGAGCACACAGCAGAATTTTTTCCTGACTCTTTGGATTAAGCACACAGATCCGATTTTCCATCTCATCGGAGCGGATCTCGTCTGCGTATTCTTTCATTTCCTCTTCCACCGCCTGCTGTACCATTTCCTCACATCCGGATACGGAAATGCAGCTAAGCAGCTGATTCAAAAACACTTCATTCATAAAATGATTCTCCTCTCTTTTTCTTTCGTCATTTTTCCGGCTTTACTGCACGGGTTGCCAGAAAGGTCGGTATCCCGTGCTCGTGGAGATTTCCCTCTCCATTGGTATCTTCGTAGAGATGCGTCAGGGTAAAGCCTGCTTCCAGCTGGCCTCCCACCTGCTCCTCGAATGTATGGGAAAACTGGATTCCATAATCTTTTTGCATACATTCCTCATAGAGCTCGGGATCCCGAAGCGGATTATAGGGCAAATGATGCGTAACCACGGATTCCGTTTCCTCATCAAAAATATAATTGATTCCGTTGTCCAGCCCGCAGAGCAGAATTCCGCCCTTTTTTAAAATACGAAAGCACTCTGCGAAAATCGGTTTTACCTCTTCCACATAGCAATTGGAAACCGGATGAAAAATAAGGTCAAAGCTTTCCTCCTCAAACGGAAGCGGTTTTGTCATATCCCCCCGGATAATTTCTACCTGGTAGCCCTCTCTTTCCGCCACAAGGCGCTCACTCTCACACTGACACTCAGAATAGTCCAGCACCGTACAGACAGCCCCCAGTGCAGTAAACACCGGAATCTGCTGACCGCCTCCGCTGGCAAGCCCCAGCACCTTTTTTCCTCTCAAATCACCAAACCATTCCTTTGGAACTGTTTTTGTCGGTGTCAGATAGACACCCCAGCTTCCCTCCTGTGCTTTTTGATATATCTCATGGCTGATCGGTTTTCCCCATTCCCAGCCGTCACTGCACCAGGAATCGATCACCCTGGAATTGATCTCCTGATAACTCATCTCTTTTCAACCCCCCGTTCTTCTTTTGAAATCATGTCCATTATACACTCATTTTTTCCTTCTGCCTACCTGTAGAATTCGAAATCTCCGAACTTGACACACCTTCTTTTTCCTGCTAAGATACAAACAGAAGTCATCCGGTATGACTTGTTTTAAATAACGGACCTATGCGCATAGAACGAAAAGAGTAGCAGAACTTCTCTGTTGTTCAGAGAGGACACGTCACAGGCTGGAAGCGTGTCTGCAGCAGAAACTGTGAAGTGCATTCGGGAGCGCGGGATGTAATGATCCCCGGCATAAGCCGCCGATATCGGGCTGTCCGGTTTCTATTGCCGGCATAAGTAAAATCATGAGAGTGGAACCGCGCATTTTGTGCCTCTTATATCTGTACGGATATAAGAGGCTTTTTTACATTCTCTTTCACTCCTGCCTTGATTTCCATTTTTTAATACCTCAAACAGAAAGGATGTTGTTTATGTATCTCTATAATTCCGCAACTCACAAAAAAGCTGAGTTTACCACCCATACTCCCGGGCATGTGGAAATGTACACCTGCGGACCTACTGTGTACCATTTCGCCCATATCGGAAATCTCCGTTCTTATATTATGGAAGATGTCCTGGAAAAAACCTTCCGCTACGAAGGCTATGATGTAAACCGCGTCATGAACATTACCGACGTGGGACACTTAAGCTCCGATGCCGATACCGGAGAGGACAAAATGTTAAAAGGCGCAAAGCGCGAACACAAAACCGTCATGGAAATTGCCCAGTTCTATACAGATGCATTTTTCGAGGACTGCCGCAAGCTGAATATCAAACGTCCTGATGTGGTTCAGCCTGCCACCGGATGCATTGATGAATACATCAACATTGTAAAGAAGCTGGAAGATACCGGATACGCATACTTTGCCGGTGGAAATGTTTATTTTGATACCAGCAAACTGGATCGTTACTACGTATTTAACGATCACGATGAGGAAGATCTGGCCGTTGGTGTCCGGGAAGGCGTCGAGGAAGATACCAACAAACGCAATAAAAATGACTTTGTTCTCTGGTTTACCAAATCCAAATTTGAAAATCAGGCACTGAAGTGGGATTCTCCCTGGGGCGTCGGCTATCCCGGATGGCACATTGAATGCTCCGGTATTTCCATGAAATACAACGGCGAATATCTGGATCTCCACTGCGGCGGAATTGACAATGCATTTCCTCACCACACAAATGAGATTGCCCAGTCCGAAAGCTATCTCGGTCATGCCTGGTGCCCGCAGTGGTTCCATGTACACCACCTGAATACTTCTGACGGAAAAATGTCCAAATCCAAGGGTGAATTTTTGACCGTGTCACTCCTGGAAGAAAAAGGATATGATCCTCTGGTTTACCGTTTCTTCTGCCTGCAGTCCCATTACCGCAAGGCTCTGGTATTCACCTGGGAGAATCTGGACAACGCAAAAATCGCTTACGACAAACTGATCGCACGGATCGCCGCTTTGAATCCGGGTGAGGAGCAGGCAGATGAGGAGATTGTAAAGGGACTCAAAGAGAAATTCCGCTCTTCTCTTGACAATGACCTGAATACCTCTCTTGCGATTACAACCCTTTACGATGTACTCAAAGCAAAAATTTCCGATGGCGCCAAGCTTGCACTTCTGGATGACTTTGACAAGGTGCTTGGACTTTCCCTTCTCTCTCATGCTGCCGCAAAGCGGGAGGAGAACAAAAAGGCTTCTGCTGCTTCAGCTTCCGACGGCTTTACCATTACCGGAGAGGGTGATCCCGCCATCGATGCCATGGTGCTTGCCCGTGCAAAGGCAAAGAAGGAGAAAAATTTCGCGGAAGCTGACCGCATCCGTGAAGAACTGAAAAATCAGGGAGTTGAAGTGACCGATGTCCGCGGCGGTGCCATCTGGAAACGAATCTGACGGGAGTGCATCGTATGCCAAGGATTATCGAAATCACAGATTTTCAAGCTCCGGAGCTGGATGTTTATGCCCGTCTCACCGAAAATCAGCTGCTGAACCGTCAGGATCCGGAAAACGGCATGTTTATCGCAGAAAGCCCCAAAGTTGTGGAACGGGCGCTTGATGCCGGATATACTCCCGTTTCCCTGCTGCTGGAACGTAGGCATATCGAAGGAGAGGCACGTGAAATTATTGCCCGGTGCGGTGATATCCCGGTCTACACTTCCGATTTTGATGTGCTGACCAAATTGACCGGCTTTGCATTGACGCGAGGTGTCCTCTGCGCCATGCGCCGGCGGCCTCTTCCCTCACCGGAAGAAATCTGCCGCGGTGCCAGACGAATTGCGGTTCTGGAAAATATCATGAATCCCACCAATGTGGGCGCCATTTTCCGCTCCGCAGCAGCGCTTTCTATGGATGCTGTCCTGTTAACCTATGACTGCAGCAATCCGCTGTACCGGCGTTCGATCCGGGTCAGCATGGGAACCGTCTTCCAGATTCCATGGACCTTTCTCGGAAATACACCCGGGGAGTGGCCGGATGGGGGTCTGACCCTCCTCTCACGTCTCGGCTTTCACACAGCTGCCATGGCACTAAAGGAAGATTCCCTTTCCATCGACGATCCGCAGCTTCTGTCTCACGAAAAACTTGCCGTGATTCTCGGATCGGAAGGCGACGGTCTTGCCGCCGACACCATCGCAAACTGTGACTACACTGTACGGATTCCGATGGCTCACGGCGTCGATTCTCTGAATGTGGCTGCCGCCAGTGCCGTAGCCTTTTATCAGCTGGGAAAACGCTGAATTGAACTAAATCCCGCAAAAGGGCAACAAAAAACTTGCTGCGTTTCCTGCAGCAAGTTTTTTGTTTCACGCTTTTTCTATTTCAGAATCTCTCTGTTTCACAGCTTTTATTTTACGATACGGACTTTCAATACACCGTCCACAGCCTCCAGAGCCTTTACCATATCCTCTGTTGCCGGGCTCTCCAGATCCATCATGGTATATGCATAGCTTTCTTTTCCTTTGTTTACCATATCACTGATATTAACGCCTGCATCACCGACTACTTTTGTAAACTGGCTCAGCATGTTCGGAATATTTCTGTGGCAGATGGAAACACGGCCTTCTGCCTGGCACATACCCATATCGCAATTCGGGAAGTTTACGGAATTCTTGATGTTTCCGTTTTCAACGAAATCGCGAAGCTCCTTCACCGCCATGATCGCACAGTTATCCTCTGACTCCTCCGTGGAAGCTCCCAGATGCGGTGTCACAATCGTACCTTCCTGACCGGCTACTTTCGGATTCGGGAAATCGGTTACGTATTTCTTTACCTTTCCTGCCTTTAACGCATCAATCAGTGCATCCTCATCCACCAGAATGTCACGGGCAAAGTTCAGCAGTACGACACCGTCTTTCATCATGGCGATCGCCTCTTTGCCGATCATTCCCTTTGTGCTCTCAAGAAGCGGAACGTGGATTGTGATATAATCACACTCACGGTAAATATCTTCTACGGCCTGAATGTGTTTGATCGATCTGGAAAGATTCCATGCTGCATCTACAGAAATGTACGGATCATATCCGTATACCTGCATGCCGAGATGAATCGCTGCATTTGCAACCAGCTGTCCGATTGCTCCAAGACCGATGATACCCAGTTTCTTCCCGCTGATCTCGCATCCGGCGAATTTCTTTTTCTGTTTTTCTGTCTGCTTGGAAATATCTGCATTGTCGCTCTGACTTTCCACCCACTCAATGCCGCCTACTACATCGCGGGAAGCAAGCAGCATGCCTGCCAGAACCAGCTCTTTTACACCGTTGGCATTTGCACCCGGTGTATTGAATACGACAATACCGTGCTCAGCACAGAGTTCCAGCGGAATATTGTTGACACCGGCACCGGCTCTTGCCACTGCAAGCAACTTCTCCGGAAGCTCCATGCCATGCATTGCGGCACTTCTCACCAGGACCACATCCGCGTCGTCAATATTTTCTGTTTTCTCATACTGATCATCAAAATTTGCAAGACCTACGCCTGCAATCGGATTTAAGCAGTTATATTTAAACATTACAGATTCTCCTCCTCAAACTTCTTCATGAATGCTACCAGAGCCTCCACACCTTCTTTTGGCATCGCGTTGTAGATACTTGCACGCATACCGCCCACAGTGCGGTGTCCCTTGAGGTTTTCAAATCCTGCTTCTTTGGACTCTTTCACAAATTTTGCATCCAGTTCGGCATTTCCTGTGACAAACGGAACATTCATAGGAGAACGATCTTCCGGTACTACGGTTCCGTGGAACAGTTTACTCTCATCCAGGAAATCATAGAGAATCTTTGCTTTCTCCTCATTTCTCTGTTTCATCACTTCAAGGCCGCCCATCTTCTTCAGCCATTTGAAGACCTTGCCGCACATGTAGATGCAGTAGCAGTTTGGTGTGTTATACATAGAACCTGCATCCGCATGTGTCTTGAATTTCATCATCGTAGGAGTTCCCTCAAGAACGTCATCGGTGATCAGATCATCACGTACAATGGAAATCACCATACCGGCAGGTCCGATATTCTTCTGTACGCCGCCATAAATGATACCGTATTTCGTCACATCCACCGGTTCTGACAAAAAGCAGGAAGATACGTCTGCTACCAGCAGTTTTCCTTTGGTATTCGGAAGCTGTTTGTATTTTGTTCCGTAAATGGTATTGTTTTCACAGATATAAACGTAATCTGCATCCGGGCTGATTGGAAGGTCTGAGCAATCCGGAATATAGGAGAAGGTTTTATCCTCGGATGAGGCAATCTTGTTTGCCTTTCCATATTTCTGTGCTTCCTGGTATGCTTTTTTTGCCCACTGTCCGGTCACGATATAGTCAGCTACCCGATTCTTCATCAGATTCATGGGAATCATGGCAAACTGCAGAGATGCGCCGCCCTGCAGAAACAGTACTTTATAGTTGGAAGGAATTCCCATCAGCTCACGGATATCTGCCTCCGCTTCGTCAATGATGTTCTGGAACATTTTGGACCGGTGACTCATCTCCATAACAGACATTCCGCATCCGCGATAATCCATCATCTCTTCCTGTGCTTCTCTTAAAACCTCTTCCGGCAGAACAGCCGGTCCTGCGGAAAAATTGTAAACTCTGCTCATTTTCTCATCCTCCTGGATCTCTCTTATTTCGGCAACGATCCTGTATCAAAACGTTGTAACGGCTTCTTGTTTCCGAAACCGTTACAGGATTGTCACTTACATTCTACTTTGAAATCTTCGATCCTATGCCGGAGTTTCCAAAGATCTCACTATGATGCTTTACCATAATGAATTCATAATACCCCTCTGACAATAATTTGTCAATCCTTTATCCCTGCTTTTTCGCCAAATCTTCCGCATCGAAAGCATCTTCAATCGGTGCACCGGCCGGAACCATCGGGAATACCTTATCATCGCAGTCAATCTGACAGTCGATCAGTACCGGTCCACCGGTATTGATTGCTTCCTCGATTGCAGGGCCCATTTCTTCTTTTTTCGTCACACGGATGCCTTTCACTCCAAGTGCTTCCGCCACTTTCACATAGTCTGCCTTGTCGTTCAGCACCGTGTTGGAATAGCGTTTGCCGTAGAAAAGTGTCTGCCACTGACGAACCATACCAAGCACGTGATTGTTAATCACAACCTCAATCACCGGAATGTTATAACGGGAAAGTGTCGCCAGCTCGTTCATATTCATGCGGAAACAGCCGTCCCCGGCGATGTTGATGACAACCTTGTCCGGACGTCCCATTTTTGCTCCCATGGCAGCTCCGAGTCCGAAGCCCATTGTTCCAAGACCGCCGGAGCTGATAAAGGTACGAGGTTCGGTATAGCGGTAATACTGTGCCGCCCACATCTGATGCTGTCCCACATCGGTTGTGATGACTGCCTCTCCGTTTGTGGCACGATAAATTTCCTCCATAACGTAAGGTCCTGTCAGTCCGTCCTCATGCTTTAACGGGAAACGCTCTTTCATGCTGGAAATCTCGGAAAGCCATTCGTTATGCTCCATGGGAGAAAGCTTTTCGTTCAGCTTCTTCAATACTTCTTTCACATCTCCGATGATAGAGGAATCCACGATCACATTTTTATTAATCTCGGCTGCATCCACATCGATCTGTACAATCTTTGCATTGTAAGCAAACTTTGACGCATTGCCTGTGACACGATCCGAGAAACGCGCGCCCAGTACAACAAGAAGATCACATTTAGTCACCCCGTAATTGGAAGTCTTGGTTCCGTGCATACCGAGCATTCCGGTATACAATTCATCATCTCCCGGAAATGCGCCTTTTCCCATAAGGCTGTCACAGACCGGAGACTGAATCTTGTGAGCAAATTCCCTCACTTCCTCTGACGCACCGGAGAGAATCGATCCGCCGCCCACAAAGATATAAGGCTTTTTGGATGCCTTGATCATTTTTACCACTTCATCAATGGCTTCTTCCGATATAGTTTCCGTCACCGGCAGAATTTCCCGTGGAACAACCGGCTCATACTCGTATTTCGCTGCGGTTACATCCTTGGTAATATCCACAAGGACAGGTCCGGGACGGCCGCTTTTGGCAATCTCAAATGCTCTTCGAAGCGTAACCGCAAGCATGGAAATATCCTTGACAATGACACTGTATTTTGTGATGGGCATCGCTACGCCTGCGATGTCAATCTCCTGAAAGCTGTCTTTTCCAAGCAGCGGTTTCCCCACGTTGCAGGTGATCGCTACCATCGGAGAAGAATCCATGTAAGCCGTTGCAATACCGGTTACCAGATTTGTCGCGCCGGGGCCGCTGGTTGCCATGCAGACTCCCACCTTTCCGGTTGCTCTCGCATATCCGTCCGCTGCATGTGCAGCTCCCTGCTCATGAGATGTCAGTATATGATGAATCTCCGGATGACGGTATAATTCATCGTAAATATTCAGGATCGTTCCTCCCGGATAGCCAAATACAGTGTCCACGCCCTGTTCTTTCAGGCATTCGATGACGATCTGTGATCCTGTTAATTCCATTCCAATCTTCCTCCTGCTTTTATGTATAGTACAAATCAGCCCTCCGACAGAGAATTTTCTCTTCTGCTGCCGGACGGCTGTCTCTATTTTTTAGAACTCCAGGATCGCTCCCTTGCTTGCACTGGAGACCATCTTTGCGTATCTTGCCAGGTAGCCGGTTGTTACCTTCGGCTCTTTTGGCTGCCACAATTCTTTGCGGCGTGCCAGCTCTTCCTCGGATACTGCCAGTTCCAGCTTATGCTCCGGAATATTGATGCGGATCAGATCGCCTTCTTCCACAAGTGCAATCGGACCTCCCTCTGCTGCCTCCGGGCATACATGACCGATGGATGCACCTCTGGATGCACCTGAGAAACGTCCGTCTGTAATCAGTGCAACCGAAGAACCAAGTCCCATACCGGCAATGGCAGAAGTCGGATTCAGCATTTCTCTCATACCCGGGCCGCCTTTTGGTCCCTCATAGCGGATGACAACCACATCACCTGCTACAATCTTTCCGCCGCGGATTGCCTCGATGGCATCCTCCTCACAATCGAACACTCTTGCAGGACCTTCGTGTACCAGCATCTCCGGAACTACTGCAGAACGTTTTACCACTGCGGTATCCGGTGCCAGATTTCCTTTCAGAACGGCAATACCGCCAGTCTTGCTGTACGGATTCTCAACCGGACGGATGACTTCCGGATTCTTATTGACGCATCCGGCGATGTTCTCTCCCACCGTCTTTCCTGTTGCAGTCATACATTCGGTATGAAGAAGTCCCAGCTTATTCAGCTCATTCATGACAGCGTACACACCGCCGGCCTCATTGAGCTCTTCAATATAGGTATGGCCTGCCGGTGCCAGATGACAAAGGTTCGGGGTCTTCTCACTGATCGCATTGGCCATCTCCGGATTCAGTTCCACGCCTGCTTCATGGGCAATTGCAGGCAAATGAAGCATACTGTTGGTAGAGCAGCCAAGTGCCATATCTACAGTAAGTGCATTTAAAAACGCCTCTTTTGTCATGATATCGCTGGGACGAATGTTCTTCTCCAGCAGTTCCATTACTTTCATGCCGGCTCTCTTTGCCAGACGGAGACGCTCGGAATAAACAGCCGGAATCGTACCGTTGCCCTGAAGTCCCATACCAAGTACCTCGGTCAGACAGTTCATGCTGTTCGCGGTATACATACCGGAACAGGAGCCGCAGGTAGGACAGGTTTTGTTTTCCCATTCGGTCAGCTTCTCTTCATCAATAGTTCCCGCCGCATAAGCGCCGACTGCCTCAAACATACTGGAAAGACTTGTCTTGTGACCGTCAATGTGTCCGGCCATCATCGGGCCGCCACTGACAAATACGGTAGGTACGTTAATTCTGGCTGCAGCCATCAGAAGTCCCGGAACATTCTTGTCACAGTTCGGCACCATAACCAGTGCATCAAACTGATGTGCAAGAGCCATAGACTCTGTGGAATCTGCGATCAGATCACGGGTTACCAGAGAATATTTCATACCGATATGTCCCATGGCAATACCGTCGCAGACAGCAATTGCCGGGAAGACAACAGGGGTTCCACCTGCCATGGCAACACCCTGTTTTACTGCATTTACGATTTTATCAAGGTTCATGTGTCCCGGTACGATCTCATTGTAAGAACTTACAATACCTACCAGAGGACGTTCCATTTCTTCTTTTGTCATTCCAAGAGCATTAAACAGGGACCTGTGCGGTGCCTGCTGTGAGCCTTTTTTTACTGCATCACTTCTCATATTTCCACTCCTTTTATAATTATGCTGTCTGCATCTGCAGATATTTTCTCAAAATACCATAAAACGAAAGATCAGATTGCTGCTGCGATTAGATCGCCCATTTCTTTTGTTCCCACGAGAGTACAGCCTTCTGACATAATGTCACCGGTACGATATCCGTCTGTCAGAACTTTCTGAACAGCAGCTTCCACTGCATCGGCTTCCGCATCAAGATCCAGAGAATAACGGAGCATCATGGCTGCGGAAAGGATGGTTGCGATCGGGTTTGCCTTGTTCTGTCCTGCAATATCCGGTGCAGAACCGTGGCTCGGCTCATAAAGACCGAATTTCGTCTCATTAAGACTTGCGGAGGAAAGCATTCCGATGGAACCGGTTACCATGCTTGCCTCATCAGAAAGAATATCACCAAACATATTCTCTGTCAGAATGACATCAAACTGTTTCGGATCACGGACAAGCTGCATTGCGCAGTTATCCACCAGCATATGCTCCAGAGTCACTTCCGGATAATCTGCCGCAACTTCCTCTACTACTTTTCTCCAGAGACGGGAAGAATCCAGAACATTGGCTTTGTCAACACTGGTCACTTTTTTTGAACGCTTCATAGCGATCTCAAAAGCTTTGACTGCAATACGCCGGATTTCATTTTCATTATAAGAAAGGGTATCAATGGCTTTTTTTACCCCGTTCTCTTCTACGGTTCTGCGCTCTCCGAAATAAAGACCGCCGGTAAGCTCACGGACAATGATCATGTCAAATCCATCGCCGATAATATCCTCGCGCAGCGGGCAGGCTGCTTTTAATTCATTATATAAATATGCGGGACGGAGATTCGCAAAAAGATTCAGGGCTTTACGGATAGCCAGAAGACCTGCTTCCGGTCTCTTAGACGGTTCTAGCTGATACCACGGGGATGTCTTCGCATCTCCGCCGATGGAGCCCATCAGAACTGCATCAGATGCCTTCGCCTGTGCAATCGCTTCTTCTGTCAGCGGAACACCATGTACGTCAATGGAGGCGCCTCCCAGAAGAACTTCTGAATATGTAAATGTATGGTGATATTTTTCGCAAACCTGATCCAGAACTTTTTTAGCTTCTCTTACAATTTCCGGTCCGATTCCATCACCGGGAATCAATGCAATCTTACATTCCATAACAATTTCCTCTCCTTCTATGGCGTTTCACGTGTCAGACCTTCTGCTTACATACCGCCTGTAACCGTTCCGCCAGAGTATTGTTATTATAATAACGCACTTTTTCCATGATTTCAACCTATTAAAGTGAAAAAATATCCAGATTGGAACAAATCATGACCAAAACTCTGCAAAATCTCCACAATTCTCTGGTCTGTACAGGAATTTTACATATAAAAAAGTAAGTACCACGTCAGCAGTACTTACTTCTTTCTCCATCACTTCGGGCAGAAAATCATGCAGATGCCTGCTCAGATTTCTCTACTTCTGCGATAGCCTGTTTTCTCATTGGGATACGGCAGTTCTTATTATTGCCGAATTCAACAATGACATCTTCCTCTGTCATGTCGATTACCACACCATAGAAACCACCGGTGGTCATAATGCTGTCGCCTACTTCCATGCTGTTCAGCATTGCCTGAAGTCTCTTCTGTTCTTTCTTCTGAGGACGGATCGTCAAAAAGTACATCATACCAAAAATCAAAACCATCCAGATAATCATCATTCCCAGACTTGCTCCGCTCTGTGCGTCCATGTTATTTCCTCCTGTTTCAGTCATTCTTGTTCCGAATTTCAGGAACACTATAGGATATCATACACAAAAAAGTTTGATACTTCAAGTAGTTTTCACATTTTTTCAGGAATATTTCCCTGCTCAAAACCTTCCAGGCGCATTTTTTTATATTCTGCAAAATTACCGGCATCCAGTGCATCTCTGATTTCTTCCATCATATGATTATAAAAATACAGATTATGAAGCACGCAGAGACGCATGCCCAGCATCTCCTTCGCTTTCAGAAGGTGACGGATATAGGCTCTGCTGTAGTGACGGCATGCCGGACACTGACATCCCTCCTCAATCGGCCGGGAATCCAGCTCATACCGGGCATTAAACAGATTCAGTTTCCCCTGGTTGGTGTACACATGCCCGTGGCGTCCGTTTCTGCTGGGATATACACAGTCAAAGAAATCCACACCGCGCTCCACTCCTTCCAGAATATTGGCCGGTGTTCCCACTCCCATGAGATATGTCGGCTTATCCTGCGGAAGATATGGCACCACTTCATCCAGTATACGGTACATTTCTTCATGCGTCTCGCCAACAGCAAGTCCTCCGACGGCATAACCGTCCAGATTCATTTCCGCAATCTGCTGTGCATGCGCAATACGGATATCTTCATAAACACCTCCCTGGTTGATACCAAAAAGAAGCTGTTCTTTGTTGATCGTATCCGGAAGACTGTTCAGCCTTGCCATCTCTTCCTTACAACGGGCCAGCCATCTGGTGGTCCGCTCAACAGACTTCTGTACATAATCCCGGTCTGCCACACTGCTGGGGCACTCGTCAAAAGCCATGGCAATGGTAGACGCAAGATTGGACTGAATCTGCATGCTTTCCTCCGGTCCCATAAAAATCTTATGTCCGTCAATATGAGAACGGAAATAAACACCTTCTTCTTTAATCTTGCGCAGACCGGAAAGGGAAAATACCTGGAATCCGCCGGAATCCGTCAGGATCGGTTTGTCCCACACCATAAATTTATGAAGTCCGCCAAGCTGCTTGACAACCTGATCTCCTGGGCGCACATGAAGGTGATACGTATTGGAAAGCTCCACCTGTGTGCCGATTTCCTGAAGGTCTGTAGTGGAAACCGCGCCTTTGATCGCTGCAATCGTTCCAACATTCATAAAAACAGGGGTCTGTATTGTTCCGTGTACGGTATGGAATTCTGCACGTTTCGCCCTGCCTTCTGTTTTTATCAGTTTATATTCTGCCATTTCTGCTCCTCTTCTTTTTATTTGATCATGTATCAGTATATCTTGATTTATCCTAAATTTCAACCGTCAGTGAGAAGAATCCTTGTGGAACTTTAACATTGTCATTTTGAAAACTTTGTCGTATAATGTTACGGAATATTTTTAAAACTGCATTATAATAAGAAATTTTTGTATATATGTGACGTGTAATTAGATGAGGAGGCAATACTGATTTATATGAGTACATTTACATTGGGAATTGATATCGGATCCACAACCGTCAAGATCGCGATTCTGGATGAACAGGAGCATCTGCTGTTTGCGGATTACGAACGACACTTTGCCAATATTCAGGAGACCCTTGCAGATCTGCTGGAGAAGGCTTACGCCGAACTTGGCGAACTTTCTTTAAGCCCGGTGATCACCGGTTCCGGCGGACTGACTCTTGCAACGCATCTGGAAGTACCTTTTGTACAGGAAGTGATCGCTGTTTCCACTTCTCTCCAGAAAATGGCTCCACAGACAGATGTAGCCATTGAGCTTGGCGGAGAAGATGCAAAGATCATTTACTTTGAGGGCGGCAATATCGAGCAGCGAATGAACGGCATCTGCGCCGGCGGTACCGGTTCTTTTATTGACCAGATGGCATCCCTGCTTCAGACAGATGCTTCCGGCCTGAATGAATATGCAAAAGATTACAAAGCCCTTTATCCAATTGCAGCACGCTGCGGAGTTTTTGCAAAAACAGACATCCAGCCACTGATCAATGAGGGCGCCACCAAAGAAGACCTGTCTGCTTCTATTTTTCAGGCAGTGGTAAACCAGACCATTTCCGGACTGGCATGCGGCAA
>JAQYOA010000143.1 GCA_028727605.1 Lachnospiraceae bacterium | reverse complement strand
ATCAAACGTCGCTCCCGCCTTTGAAAAACCGGTTGAAGTTTTGATATAGTCAGCACCTGCATTTGTAACAATTTCACACATTTTTATTTTTTCTTCTTCTGTGAGGAGACAGGTTTCAACAATCACTTTCAGGATGTTGTCACCGCAGGCCAGCTTTAGCGTACGGATCTCGTCTTCAATCTGCTCATATTTCCGATCTTTTAGCCATCCAATAGAAATGACCATATCGATTTCAGATGCTCCGTTTGCCAATGCATCCTTCGTCTCAAATTCTTTCGTCTTTGTAGTCACATATCCGTTGGGAAAGCCAATCACGGTGCAGATCGTTATTTTCCCTTTGACATATTCACTTGCCTGTTTTACATATCCCGGCGGAATACACACCGATGCTGTCTGATAGCGGATACCGTCATCACAAATTTGTTTTATTTCTTCCCATGTGGCATCCGGAAGCAGCAATGTATGATCCACATGCCTTAAAATTTCGTTTACATCCATGAATCTTTTCCTCACCCTTTTTGTCTTTGATCTTCCTGTATTAACTCTCGAATTGCGCCAACAGCAACCTGGATTGCCAGATCCGTATCATGAACCACCGGATTATATAATCCCAGTTTTTCTCTTTCCTGATTGGCAACTACAAGGAAACAGGAGCCTGCTCTCGCACGCAGATATCCTGCCACAATAAACAGAGCGGCTGATTCCATCTCCGAAGCGAGACATCCCATACGTTTCCATGCTTCCCATTTATTCTGCAGTTCATAGCTCACCGGTTTGATTTCCGGTTCATGCTGACCGTAAAAGGAATCTTTGCACTGTACCACTCCGGTATGAAACAGGCATCCCTTTTGTTTGGCAGAACGAACAAGCGCATTAGTGACTAAAAGATCCGGTACGGCCGGATATTCAATCGGCGCATATTCTTTGCTTGTGCCTTCCATACGAACCGCACCGGTCGCAATTACCACATCGCCACTTTTTACTTCCGGCTGCATACCACCGCACGTACCGATTCGCAGAAAAGTATCTGCCCCACAGCGATATAATTCTTCCATGGCTATCGCAGCAGAAGGACCTCCGATTCCTGTAGAGGTAACACTAACCTTTACTCCGTCAAGACTACCGGTATATGTTACAAATTCCCGATTATCGGCAATCAGCGTCGGATTTTCCAAATACTGTGCAATTTTCGCACAGCGCTTCGGATCACCCGGCATAATCACATAGCGTCCAACTTCACCTTTACCAACCTGAATATGATACTGCAAAGAAGCATCTTCCGAATAATTTTTCATAGCCTTCATCCTTTTCTTTGTAAATCTGTTCCGACGTTAACCTTTGTCGTAAGGAATTTGAATTACGTCATATCTCTCATTTCCAGCTTACCAGAAAACACCAAGAAAAAAAAGACCATTTTCTTTTCAGAAAACGGTCTTTTGCTGCCTTACAAGTTACAATGCTCTTCTTTAGACAAAGATTACTGTAAGATTTCCACTACTACTTTCCTGTCGCTTTTTGAGGATGCTGCCTTAACAACAGTGCGAATCGCTTTCGCAATCCGTCCCTGACGGCCAATCACCTTACCCATGTCAGCCGGCGCTACTTTGAGTTCCAGCAGCAGATCATCTCCACTGACTGTCTCAGTTACAACAACCTCGTCAGGATAATCAACCAGAGATTTTGCAATTACTTCGACAAGTTCTTTCATCACAAGATACCTCCTTATGACTTATTTCTCGATACCAGCCTGTTTTAACAGTTTTGCAACGATCTCTGTCGGCTGAGCTCCGTTTGCCAGCCACTTTTTAGCTGCCTCTTCATTGAAATGGATTGCGCTCGGCTCCAGGTTCGGATCATAAGTACCGATCTCCTCGATGAAACGTCCGTCTCTCGGGGATCTGGAATCTGCAACAACGATTCTATAGAAAGGAGCCTTCTTCTGTCCCATTCTTCTTAATCTCATTTTTACTGCCATTTTCATTCACCTCCATAAATTTTTCATTCATTAATCTATGTTAAAAGGGAAGTCGGAAACCTCCTCTTTTACCACCTCTGCCTTTGCCGGTCATTCCGGCCATCTGTTTCATCATTTTTCTTGACTGCTCAAACTGCTTGATAAACCGGTTCACCTCTGAAAGATCAACACCGGCCCCTTTCGCAATTCGCTGCTTTCTGGACAAATTGATCAAATCCGGATTTTCCCGTTCTTTTGGCGTCATGGAAAGAACAATCGCTTCTTTTCTGGCCATGTCTTTCTCATCCACCATGCTTTCCAGATCCTGCCCTTTTACCTTTCCTCCAAGTCCGGGAAGCATATTGAGCACACTGGAGATGCCGCCCATATTCCGCATCTGCTCCATGGAATCCAGATAATCATTGAAGTCAAACTGTGCCTTCTTCATTTTCTGTTCCATAGCTTTTGCTTTTTCCTCATCGATGTTAGCCTGTGCCTTCTCAATGAGACTCATCACATCTCCCATGCCGAGGATTCTTGATGCCATACGATCGGGATAGAACTGCTCCAGATCCGAAAGCTTCTCTCCCATACCCACATACAAAATCGGTTTTCCTGAAACAGCACGAATGGAAAGAGCCGCACCGCCTCTGGTATCGCCGTCCAACTTTGTAAGCACGACGCCGTCGATTCCGACCTTGCTGCTAAATGTCTCAGATACATTAACCGCATCCTGACCGGTCATCGCATCTACTACCAGAAGAGTCTGATCAACCGAAACAGCTTCCTTAATGTCCTGTAACTCCTGCATCATCTGTTCATCAATGTGCAGACGGCCTGCTGTGTCGATAATCAACACATTATAGCCATGATTCTTTGCATGGGCATATGCCGCCTTCGCAATATCCACCGGACGGTTCTTATCTCCCATTGCAAATACATCCACTCCCTGCTTTTCACCATTTTGCTGCAGCTGTATAATTGCTGCGGGACGGTATACATCGCAGGCTGCAAGCAGCGGCTTTCTTCCCTTTGCTTTCAGTTTTCCTGCAATTTTCGCTGTGGTCGTGGTTTTACCGGCGCCCTGAAGACCTGCCATCATAATAACAGTTACCTCATTGGCCGGACGAAGAGCAATCTCCGTTGTCTCGGAACCCATCAGTTTCACCAGTTCATCATTTACAATCTTGATTACCATCTGACCGGGATTCAATCCATTCATTACATCCTGGCCAATTGCCTGTTCCTGAACGGATTTAATGAACTGTTTAACTACTTTGAAGCTTACATCTGCCTCGAGAAGTGCCATCTTGACTTCCTTCAGAGCTGTTTTCACATCGGCTTCTGTCAGCCGACCTTTGCTTCTCAGATTTTTGAATACATTCTGGAGTTTCTCAGTTAAACTTTCAAATGCCATATTCAAAGCTCCTTTAATATATCCGACGAGATCGCTGCGATTCGTTTCATCACATCCTCGACGGGCTCGTCACCGGAATCCGAAGTCAATTTGCAGATTTCATTGACATTTTCCCTGATCTGCACAAATCGTGCTACCAGATGCAATTTTTCCTCATACTCTTCCAGTGTTTTGTTGCAGCGCTTTACAAGATCATGCACTCCCTGACGGGATATCCCCCGGTTGGCTGCAACCTCGCTCAGAGAAAAATCATTGAGCACCACATCTTCATAAATCTGGCGCTGATGTTCTGTCAGCAGTTCACCATAGAAATCATAAAGCAGCGTCTGTTCTAATATTTTTTCCATCGCGATCACCTTGGTTATCATACACGAAAACTTCCGCGGTGTCAAGTATTTTTTCTTGACATTGCGGAAGTTTTTCTGAGGTCTTTTGAAATACCGTATTTATTCAAAATAATCTCAAATTTATAAATTTGGTCTTACAATTTTCGGAGCAAAACCGGCATCTTTCAATGCTTTCACAATTCTGTTTTTATGGTCTGTGCCGAAAGCTTCCATGGTAATCTTCAATTCCACTGCTGCATTACGATTCGTAGAGAAGAACTGATTGTGATCCAGCTTAATTACATTACCATTCTCAGCGGCTATTACCTGAGAAACGTGTACCAGTTCACCCGGTTTATCCGGAAGCAAAACAGATACCGTGAAAATACGATCTCTCTGAATCAGACCGTTTTGTACAACACTGGACATGGTAATCACATCCATATTTCCACCGCTTAAGATAGAAACAATTTTCTTTCCTTTGACATCGAGATGTTTCAGCGCAGCGACCGTTAACAGACCGGAATTCTCTACGATCATTTTATGATTTTCCACCATATCCAAAAATGCAACAATCAATTCATCATCTTCTACGGTGATAATCTCATCCAGATTTTTCTGAACATACGGGAAAATTTTCGAACCGGGTGTCTGAACTGCGGTTCCGTCTGCAATTGTGCTGACCGGAGACACAGTCGTTACCTTTCCATTTGCAATAGAAGCTTTCATACAGGCAGCACCGGCAGGCTCAACACCGATTACTTTGATCGTCGGTTTCAAAAGTTTTGCCAGCGTGGAAACACCGGTTGCCAGACCGCCTCCGCCAATAGGAACAAGGATATAGTCTACCAGCGGCAGTTCCTGAATAATCTCCATTGCGATCGTACCTTGTCCTGTGGCAACGGTCAGATCATCAAACGGATGAATAAAGGTATATCCATGTTCTTCCGCCAATTCATATGCCTTAGCGCATGCTTCATCATAAACATTTCCGTATAAAACCACCTCAGCCCCATAACTCTGTGTTCTCTCAACCTTAATCAAAGGTGTTGTTGTCGGCATAACAATGACTGCCTTGGAGCCAAAACATTTTGCTGCATAGGCAACGCCCTGTGCATGGTTCCCCGCTGATGCAGTAATCAAACCCTTTGCACGTTCCTCGTCACTCAATGTACTGATCTTATAGTAAGCACCACGCAGTTTATACGCTCCGGTAAACTGCATGTTTTCCGGTTTCAGATATATCTTGTTTCCGGTCTGCTCACTAAAATGAGCACTGTAAACCAGTTTTGTTTCCTGTGTCACTCTTTTTACAATTTCAGATGCTTCCTCAAATTTCGGAAGTGTCAGCATCTCTTCTTCCATAATAGTTCTCCTCGTCTCTTTTCTCAGACGGTGTCTTATTTTCTTAAGCTCACCGTTTTTTGTTTTCTTTCCAATTTAATTCTTCTCCGGAATATTAAACAGAGCATTTACAAACTGCTCTGAGTTAAATTTCTGCAGATCGTTGATACTCTCACCGACACCGATATATTTCACCGGAATTTCAAGCTCAGACTGAATTGCCACGGCAATTCCTCCCTTGGCTGTGCCATCAAGCTTCGTAAGAATAATACCGGTTACATTGGCCACTTCAGAAAACTGACGTGCCTGCTGTAATGCATTCTGACCTGTTGTTCCATCCAGAACTACCAGTGTCTCAAGATATGCCTCAGGATATTCTTTTTCCAGAATCCGATAAATCTTGTGAAGCTCATCCATCAGATTCTTCTTGTTGTGCAGTCGGCCTGCCGTATCACAGATCAATACATCTGCATTTCTCGCTTTCGCGGCTGCTACTGCATCATAGACTACAGAAGCAGGATCTGCTCCGTTCTGTCCGCCAATGATATCCACTCCGGCCCTGTGTGCCCATTCCGTAAGCTGTTCACCTGCTGCCGCACGAAATGTATCCGCCGCTGCAAGGACAACTTTCTTTCCCTGATCTTTCAGAAGGCCTGCCAGTTTGCCCACAGATGTGGTTTTTCCCACACCGTTAACTCCGATTACCAGAATCACGGATTTTCGTTTTTCAAATTCATAAGCCGTGTCTCCCACATCCATCTGTTTCTTGATACTTTCAATCAGCAGCTGTTTGCATTCTGCAGGATCTTTAATATGTTCTTCTTCTACACGCTCTTTTAAATGGCTGATGATTTTGGTAGTTGTGTTGATCCCGATATCCCCCATAACGAGAATCTCTTCAATCTCCTCATAAAAATCATCATCAATACTGGAATATCCGCTGAAAATGGAATCAATTCCCGATACAATACTGTCTCGTGTCTTTGCAAGTCCTTTGACAAGCCGCTTAAAAAATCCCACTTTCTCCTCCGCCATGTATTTTCGCCTCCTTTAATACGTAATGCAAGATAATCATTCTCATTTTATCTCATTCAGTTCTATTTGTCCAGTTCTCCTTCAATCAGATCTACGGAAACGAGTGTCGAAATACCTTTTTCCTGCATGGTGATACCATACAGACGATCAGCTGCCGTCATTGTTCCGCGCCGATGGGTAATTACAATAAACTGTGTATTTTTTGTTAACTTATGCAGATATTGAGCAAAGCGAGTGACATTTGAATCATCCAGGGCAGCTTCAATCTCATCCAGAAGGCAGAACGGAGAGGGCTTGAGATTCTGAATAGCAAAAAGCAGCGCAATGGCTGTCAGTGCCTTCTCACCTCCCGAAAGCTGCATCATATTCTGAAGCTTTTTTCCCGGAGGCTGAGAAATTATACGGATTCCTGCTTCCAGAACATCCACATCTTCCTCGAGTTCCAGTGTGCCCTTGCCGCCTCCGAAAAGCTGACGAAAGACACGGTCAAACTCTGTGCGGATCTCGGAAAACTTTTCCGTAAACTGTCTGCGCATTCCATCGTCCAGCTCGTCAATAATTCCCTGCAGTGTTTCTGCTGCTTTGATCAGATCCGAATGCTGTGCATCCAAAAAGGCATGACGCTCCGATACTTCTTTATATTCTTCGATCGCATTCACATTTACAGAACCCAATTTCCGTATTGCTTCCTTTACTTCCGCAATCTGTCGGCGAATCACGTTTCTCTCCGGAATTTCCTCCATCCGGAATTCTTCCGCATGACCCGGGGTAATTTCATATTCCTCCCAAAGATAGGAAGTCTGACTCTCTCTTGTCTCTTCCAGTTTCTCTCTTTGGGAATTCAGACGAAAACACTCCTTGTCCATCAGGCTGATATGTTCCGAAAGTTCATCTCTTTTCTCAAAAAACGTCTTGTGACTGGAACTCAATACTTCTTTTTGTTTCGTGTATTCTTCAATTCGTTGATTTTCTTCTTCTCTCGCCGCTTCCGCTGCCTCAATTTCTTTTTCTAATTCCCGAATCTGGTCTTCTCTCCCCTTAACCTCCAGACTCTCTGCATTTGCCTTCTCCACAAGCTCTGCCTGCTCCGAAGACAGTTTTTCGATTTCTTCCGATAATCGCTTCCGGTTTTCTTTCAAAAATCCGTTTTTCTGAGACAAACCGGCAAAATTCAGACGAATTTCCTCTACTGTTTTCTGAGTATCCGTTTCCAAATGCCTGTATTCTTCAATTTTTTCTTCTGTCTTTTCAATCAGTTTCTGCAGTTGCTCTTCCCGCTCCTGAGATTCATGAACTTCCAGTTCGATTGTCTTCCGGTTCTGCTTGATTTCTGTAATCTGGTGCTCTATTTCCATGCCTTCTTTCTGCATGGCGGCATAATCGCTCCGGATTTCCAGTGCTTTTTCTCTTACTTTTTCCAAATTCAGTCTGGTTGTATTCTGAGCAAGATACTCTTTCTGAAGTTTTTCGTTCAGTTCCGTTCTCAGGTCGCGCAATTCATTCCGCTTATTTCTGTTTTCATCCATCCGGATCTGCATCTGATCCATTTCCTTTTTCAGATTCCGGACACTGCTTTCAAGTTCTTCTATTTCTCTTCTTCTTCCCAGAAGATTACTGTTGTTCCGGAAAGAACCACCTGTCATAGATCCGCCGGGACTTAATAACTCTCCTTCAAGTGTTACCATTCGAAGGGACTGACGGTATTTTCTCTGAATCACAATGGCGTGATCAATCGTATCTACAACAAGTGTCTTTCCCAGCAAATGATTTACAAGTCCTTCGTAGAGCGGTTCATAGGATACCAAAGAAGAAGCGATACCGAGGACTCCCTGTTCTCTTTGAGCCTCCTCATTGACCATCGTTTTCTTCCCTCGCATGCTTGTCAGCGGAAGGAAGGTTGCACGTCCATAACGGCCTTTTTTTAAATACTCAATCAAATATTTCGCAGTAGCTTCGTTGTCGGTAACAATATTTTGTATACTTCCCCCGAGGGCCGTCTCAATGGCTGTCTCATACTGCTTTTCTGCCTGAATCAGATCAGCCACCACACCATGGATTCCATGATTCTGATTTTTTTGCTCCATTACCTTACGAATACTATTCCCGTAACCATCATATCGTTCTGTAATATTCTTCAGTGATTCCAAGCGGGAAGCTTCCCTATGATAGGCACTCTGTCCGGCTTCCATCTCCCGCATCTGTCCGGAGAGGATCCCGGAAATCTGTCCGATCTCCTGATCCGTTTTTTCATAAGCCGTTTTCAGTTCATTAACTTTTGCTGCAGTCTGTTCAAATTCGTCCTGCAAATTCTCCATCACGCCGGACTGTTCCACTTCACTGGTTTTTAAATGCAAAAGCTTTTGACTCAATTCCGACTTTCGGATTCCAATCTGCTCAAGCATCGCATCATATCGCTGAACCTTTCCTTTTGTCGATGCCCTGCGATTCAAAAGTCCGATGATTTCGCTTTTGCTTTCATCCTCCAATGTCATAAGTTCCTGGAGTTCGTCCTGCTGACGCTTCAGAAGCTCTTCCTTGATTTCCTGCTCTCTGGAAACAGTTTTCAATCTTTCACTGAGTTCGTCCTGCTCTTTTTTATACTTTTCGCAGGAAGAGGTCTTTTCTTCCAGTTCCTGACGGATCACCTCCATACGATTTCTGAAATGCTCATCATTCATCCTGGAAGTATGAATCTGTTCTTTTAACACTTCAATCTGATTCTCCAGCTGCTGACGTTTCAGTGCATTTTCACCTGCCTGATCACGCGCTGCAAGAATTGTCTGATCCAGACTTTCCTGTTCCCTCTCCAGACGCTCATATTCCTGTTTTGTCCGCTCAAATGCAGCTTTTGTCTCAAGAAGCTCCTCGTTTGCCGCAGAAAAACGTTCCTCAACTTTTGCCATTTCCAGCCGGACACGTTCCATTTCCAAAAGAAACATGTTTACATCCAGATTTTTCAATTCTTCTTTTTTCTTCAGATAAATTCTGGCCGTTTCTGACTGCTTTTCCAACGGTCCAAGCTGTCTTGTCAGTTCCTGTAAAATATCATTGACACGAACCAGATTCTGCTGTTCTTCTGCAAGCTTCTTCTCTGTAACTGCTTTTCTTCTTTTGAATTTCACAATACCGGCAGCTTCATCAAAAAGCTCTCTCCGTTCTTCCGGCTTTCCGCTTAAGATTTTATCGATCTGTCCCTGTCCGATGATGGAATACCCTTCTTTACCGATTCCGGTATCGTAAAACAGTTCATTGATGTCTTTCAGACGGCAGGCTGACCCATTCATCAAATATTCACTCTCACCGGAGCGATACAGACGTCTGGTTACCGTTACTTCCTCAAAGTCCACATTCAGTTTGTGATCCGAATTGTCAAGCGTAATCGCCACAGATGCAAATCCCAGCGGTTTTCTTGTCTCTGTCCCCGAAAAAATGACATCCTGCATATTACCGCCGCGCAGCTGCTTTGCGCTCTGCTCTCCGAGAACCCAGCGAACTGCATCGCCGACATTGCTTTTTCCGCTGCCATTTGGTCCTACAATCGCTGTAATGCCGTCATGAAACTGAAGTGTCATTTTGTTTGCAAAGGATTTAAATCCCTGCATTTCAATGGATTTTAAATACATAGATCACCTGCTCATATTTTTACAATTCAAAATTGCATTATAAGCCGCCTGTTGTTCTGCTGCTTTTTTTGTTCTGCCGCTTCCGGTTCCCAGTTTATAACTTCCTACGCTAACCTGCGCACTAAAATTCTTGTCATGATCAGGTCCCTCTTCTTTTACAATCTGATACAGAATCTCCTGATCCGTTTCACTTTGAATCATTTCCTGGAGAATTGTTTTACTGTCGTGAAACAGCTGTTTATGTTCTGCGTCATTAAGCACAAAACGCAAAACAAACTGCTTCGCCTCGTCAAATCCTCCATCCAGAAAAATAGCTCCGATCGTTGCCTCCATCGCATCTGATACAATGGAATCCCGATATCTTCCTCCTGTTGCTTCTTCGCCTTTTCCCAACAGCAGATAGGAACCCAGATTAATCTCTCTGGCACAAAATGCCAATGCCGGTTCGCATACCAGACTTGCTCTTTTTTTTGTCATTTCCCCTTCCGGAAGACGGGGATACGTATTATACAGAAACTCACTGGATACTACTTCCAACACTGCATCTCCAAGAAATTCCAGACGTTCATTACACGCCAGACGCTCCATATGATGCTCATTCGCATAGGAAGAATGGCGCATCGCCATCTCCAGAAGTCCGAAATCATGAAAGCTGTATTGAATTTTACTTTCCAACTCCTTCAATTTGTCAATGTTATTCATTTTCTTTTCAATTCCCTGTCCTTCCTTTTAGTCTCTGTTTCAAAAGAAAAGGACTGCTCCCTCATTTGCCAACTGCGTATTCTTTGGAAACAGCCCTTCTTAATTATCCAATTGCTTTCTTGATCTCTTCTACTGCATCTCCGACGGAAATCAATCCCTGTGCTTCCTCTGTCCCGATGTTAATATCGAAAACTTCCTCTATTCCCATGATAATCTGAAAGACATCCAGAGAATCCGCTCCAAGATCATCCACAAATGTAGTTTCCGGGGTAATTTCATCCTTGTCCACATTCAGTACATCTGCAATAATCTCAGTCAATTTTTCAAATTCCATCCTTTGCACCCTCCCTTGCTTCATACTCCTGGAGGTGTTCCTGCACTTTCTGATTAATCTGCTGTTCCGTAAATGTGATGCACTGCAGGATCGAATTTTTAAACTCATTTGCCTTGGAATTACCATGTGTTTTCACAACAAGTCCTTTGAGTCCGAGAAGCGGTGCTCCGCCATACTGGCTGGCATCAAAGGATTTTAACGTTTCTTTCAGGGCAGGTTTTACCAAAAGTGCTCCGATCTTGCTTCTAAGTGATGTCATCATTCCCGCCTTCACTTTTGAAATCAAAGTCGCACCCACACCCTCATACAGCTTCAGGATTACATTTCCGACAAATGCTTCGCAGACAATTACATCTGCTGCACCCTGCGGAATTTCTCTGGCTTCAATACTTCCGATAAAGTTAATCAGTGGGTTGGCTTTCAGAAGCGGATAAGTTTCCTTTACCAGCGCATTTCCCTT
>JAQYOA010000142.1 GCA_028727605.1 Lachnospiraceae bacterium | reverse complement strand
GCTTATTCCAGATATTATGTAAATCTCGGAGAAATTACCTCCTATCCGCCGGGATACAAGGAAAATGCAGGTATTTTCTGCCATAACAATCCCTGGGTTTCCATCGCGGAGACAAGAATCGGCAGAGGAAACCGCGCATTTGAAATTTACCGCAGAACCTCCCCTGCTTACATTGAAGACATCAGTGAAATTCACCGCACAGAGCCTTATGTATATTCTCAGATGATTGCCGGAAAAGATGCACCGAAACACGGAGAAGCCAAGAACAGCTGGCTGACCGGAACAGCTGCCTGGACTTTTGTCAATGTTTCTCAATACATCCTGGGTATTCAGCCGGATTTCGACGGCCTGAATGTTGATCCGTGTATTCCTTCCGATCTGAAGGAATTTTCCATAACCCGAATCTTCCGCGGTGCCGTTTATCACATCCATGTGACAAATCCAAACGGCGTGGAGAAGGGTATCTCCTCCATCACGGTTAACGGAACCCCGGTAACCGGCACTTGCCTGAAACCGCAGGAGGGTGTCACACAATATCAGGTAGAAGCAGTCATGGGCTGATTCTAACAATAAATCTCCATTTTTCCAAAAAAACAGAGACTGTTCACAAAACAGTCTCCGTTTTTTATTTTTCAAAAAATTGTTTCCGATACTCCGCCGGACTGATTTTTTCGAATTTCTTGAATTTTTTATGGAAATAATCCACGTTGCAATAACCTACCTGCTCCGCGATTTCATAGACCTTCAGGTTGTTTTGCTCCAGCAGGATTTTCGCATGTTCAATTCTCTTCCGGTCAAGGTAAGAGACAAAATTTTCTCCCACCGTCTTGCTGAAAATTTTCCCCAGATAACCGCTGCTGTAGCCAAACAGCGGTGCTATTGTTTCCAGCTTCAGATTTTTCTGATAATTATGATCAATATAGTACAGCACATCATCCAGAATTGTATCCCGGTTGGGATTTCCGGTCGCCTGAATAATCTGCTCCAGCTGTTCCGACAAAAACCGGATGATCTCATATAGATAATGACAGTTCTCTATGTAATTCATCGCCTGTGTGTTGGTGGGAAAGGGGATCGTTCCGGAATTGTAGATCCGGTTCGCCGACTCCTTGATCTGAAAATACAAATCGGTCAGAAACAGCTTCACTGTTTTGATATCATTTCTGACGTGATACAGATAGTCTTCCAGATCATAAAGCGTCTCTGCTATCTTATTACGGTTAAACGACAGGAGATAACCGGTCAGTTTGGAGCTGTACTCATTCAGGCTTTCCGTGCTGATATCCAGATTTCGCTTTTCCAGATCCGGGAGTTCTTTGTATCCCAGGGTATGCTGATCCTGTACGCAGAAGAATCTTCTCCTGCAAAGCGCTGCCGCTTCCTCATAGGACAGACTGATTTCTGACAGGCTCTCCACCGGATGCCCGTAGGCCAGAAACAGAGAGTGCATCGGACTTCCCGGCTGAGGCGGATTCTGCTCATAGTGTTTCAGAAAATCCTCAAAACGGGACAGGGCATATCTGCCTTTTAACAGAATCACCTCATTCTGATCTTCCTTCAAATATTCAAAGGTATGATTTCCCTTGTTCGTAATCTTCAGCAGATCCGCGAAGCTATATCCGACATCCTGCGGTTCCATCCCGAACTTTTCATAAATGACCACCTGGTAAATATCCGCATCCAGATTCATATCGCGAAGCTCCTGACGGCTTAAGGCGGAAGCATCGGCAGCACTTCCGGTAATAATTTCATGGAGAATCACATCTTTCGCTTTGTGTTTCAGGCTCCGAATCTGTTTGGAACTGGTATGTTCCTGTTCCAGTTCGGACTTGATTCTGCGAACCGCCTCTGTCAGTTCATCTTCATCGATCGGTTTGGTCAGATAACTCTCCGCACCGTAGCGCATGGCAATCTGAGCATAGGAAAATTCCGCATAACCGCTTAAAATCAGAACTTTTCCCTTATACCCCTTTTCCCGGGCAATACGAATAATCTCCGTTCCGTACATTTTGGGCAGTTTAATATCAAGGAGTGTCAGACTTGGCTCGAGCGTCAGCATTTTCTGCAGCGCTTCTTCCCCATTGGAAGCTTCGGCGCAAATCTCAAACCCCAGCTCCTCCCAGTCAATCAACAGCTTCAGTCCATCCCGAATCTCATGTTCATCATCCGCAATCAGTACTGTTTCCATAGCTCTACCTCTTACCTGTATCCGCTCATTTTTCTTCCAAAAATGGCTGCTTGCTCATATTTCGCGGTCACAAAAAAATACATGCCTTTTTGACCCTGTTCCCATTATATACTATTTTATCCTCCCTTTTCCACGCGTTTTTTGCTTGATAGCAAAATCTGTATGCGAATCATAACGGATTTTGACGGTTTTCAATTTTTCGAAAAATATGGTAAAGTAACACAAATACCACTGGCAATGAGGTACATTACTATGAAACACCGAACACAAAAAATAGCAGCATGCCTTATGGCATCTGTACTGATGATGAGCGGGTGCTCTCTGCCGGGAAAGGAAACTGACACCTGTCCCTACGAAGAGTTTCTTGTTGTAGATGTCTTCGACAGTCTCTCCAACTATCAGGGCATACAATCCGGCTGGTTTGCAAAAATCGTAAAAGACAAATTTAATATGGAGCTCAATATCATTGCTCCCAATGTATCCGGAGGCGGTGATACTCTGTTTGAAGTAGGCTCCGCGGCAGGAAATCTGGGAGATCTGATTATCTGCAGCGGCGAAAACGGACGGCTGCAGGAACTGGTCTCGAGAGGTCTCCTTGCAGATCTGAATTCTTATCTGGAAGACAAACAGATTATGCGTTTTGAGACTGCCATCCGTCTGATGAACGACCCGGTAGAAGAGGGAAGTATCTATGCGATTCCCTCCGAGCTGTCCATGAATGATCCTTCCACCCCAAAGGAAACGGTGGAATCCACCTACAGTCCCTGTATCCGCTGGGATCTGTATCAGGCTCTCGGTTATCCGCAGGTGGAGACTCTGGAAGATCTGCTTCCCTTGCTGCTGGAAATGCAGGAACTGGAACCAATCGCAGAAAACGGAGAAAAAACTTACGGATTCTCTTTCTTCCGCGACTGGGACAAAAACATGATGGCTGCCGCCAAACAGTTCTGTTCCCTTTACGGATACGAAGAATGCGGTTTTGTTCTGGCAAAGGGAGACAGCAGCGATTTCCAGAATATTGTCGATCCGGATTCTCTGTATGTCAGAAGTCTGCATCTTCTTTTTGAGGCAAATCAGATGGGCCTTGTTGATCCCGAATCCGGCACCCAAAGCTATGGATCCCTTTATGAAAAGTATGAGGCAGGGCAGATTCTCTTCTCTCCCTGGCCATGGCTGTCAAAAATCCAATACAACACGGATGAGCGAAAATCAGAGGGCAAGGGATATATGATGATCGATATCGCAGATATGGAAATCTATTCCTACGGCTGCAGTCCCGAGGGCAATTACAATACCGTGATTGCAGTCGGTTCCAAGGCAAAAGACCCGGAGCGAATGGCGGATTTTATCGACTGGCTCTATTCCCCTGAGGGCATTCAGCTGAGCGGTGCCGATTCCCTGTACGGAACGGCAGGGCCGGAAGGCTTATGCTGGGAATACGGGGAAAACGGTCCTTACCTGACCGAATTCGGAGAACAGGCACTCTCCGGAATTCCCACGGAAATGCCCGAATCCTATGGCGGCTGTCTCTGGTCCGACGGCATCTGCAGACTGAATTACACACCGGTCTGCAAAAGCGATCCCGATAACAACGGATATCCGTATCAGTACCAGCTGTGGGATTCCCTCATCGAATCGGATTCCTCTCCTCTTGAGGAAGACTGGCGCCGCGTTATGAACGCTGACACCTCTATGGAATACCTGATCGAAAATGATAAGCTGCTGGTATCCCCCGGCTGCGGTTATACCGCCGAGGAGGAAACCACAGAGGAAACCACCATTCGAACCCAATGTCAGAATGCGATCCAATCCTACTCCTGGAATATGGTTTTTGCATCCGATGAAACCGCTTTTTCAACTCTCCTGTCGGAGTTACAGGAAGAGCTGAACAGCCTGGGATATGAAAAACTTCTGGCCCTTGATCTGAAAAACGCAAAAGCCAGAGAGCAGAAAAAGCAGGAAACTCTTGAAAAATACTCTATAACAAAAGAAGAATCCAAATAGTAAGAGGCGGTTCAAATTGAACCGCCTCTTATCGTTTACTGTCTCACTTCAAACCAATTATGATTATTCCCCTACAGCTGCTTTCAGCTCGTCCTCTGCCTGAGCTCTCAGCGTAGCTTCATTCTGCTGGAATTCAACACACTGATCGTATCCGTACTCATTTGCCTGAGAAATCATCTCGGAAACAATCTGATCGAATTCTTCCTCTGATTTTGCAAAGATTGCTCTCCAGGAATTATCTTTGATGCAGGTTGCCACCTGATTCCAGATAACCTGAAGTTCATCCGATTTTACACCGCCGGAATAGGTAGTACCCGGGATCAACAGGTAGTTGGTTTTCTCAATTCTCTCGGAAACCGTACTGCATCCGGTTACTTCTCTCCAGTCAGCTTCAATTTCTGAACCGGCCTCGGAAGTAAAGCTCTCCCACAGCTGGTAATTGTAGGTTTCACCGTTGGAATCCGGATTCTCTGCAGAAAGTACCCAGGTTGTATTGTTCATCTTGAAGTTTCCGTCTTCGAAGGTTCCGGAATATCCATCGCTCATCTCTGCCTTCGGATCCAGTTTTACTTCACGTCCCAGATCTGTAAAGCAGGTCTTTCCGTTTTCATCGTAGTACCAGCATACATCCTCCGGACCATACTCAGAAGTCATACGTCCTTCCGGTGTGGACAGCCAGTTCAGGATTGCCATACAAAGTTCCGGATACTCGGTCTTTGCTCCGATGGACCAGATACGGTTTCCGCCGTAGATATTCTGTCCGTACAGAAGCGGGCGTGCCTCAGTCGGCGGGCAGGAATACATTGCCTTTCCTTCATTGGCATGTGTGGTGGAATTGTACATGGAAGAACCAAGGAAACCGAAAATGTTCATAAATGCGGTACCGTTCTGATAGTCTTCACACATACCTTCGTATTTCTGAGTCTGGGAATCCGGATCCAGAAGTCCTTTGCGGTACAGGGTATTGTAGAATTTCAGTGCTTCAAAATACGGTCCGTCTTCTTCCAGACAGTCGTGATATACCTGCTCCTCGGGATCATAGAAACCAAAGCCAAACTCATCATATCCGTAATATGCGGATACCAGAGCTTTTACAAACATCACCATATCGCCGTCCCAGTCATTGAAAAGGGAAACGCCGTAGGTTGTCTTTCCGTTGTCGTCCTCCGGACAGATCGCTTTCATCTGCTCCAGTACATCTACCATGTCATCCAGATTGTTGATTTTCGGATAACCCAGTTCCTTGTACAGATCCCAGCGGAGATCCCAGCAGTATGTAGGAGACTGAACCGCCTCCGGATCCACTGCCACGTCATGGCCGAATCCGTAAAGTGTTCCTCCGGAAAGCTCCTGGTTCTTCTCAAGTGCATACTCCATATTCTCTTTGATGTAAGGACCATATTCATCCAGAAGGTCATCCTCATTCCAGTCATACAGCATGCCTTTTTCCACAGCCTGCAGATATTCGCTTCCGTCATTTCCCCAGATAACCAGATCTCCCAGATCTCCGGACTCCATACGAGTCTGGTAAACACCGTCAGAGTTGGGGATGATGTTCAGTTTTACATTGAATTTCTCCAGCATGACCTGACCGAACCATCCGATCTGCTCACCGGAATAGTTTGCCAGCTGATCAAATACATTCAGTGTCACAGTCTCTTCCGGGATAATATCTGCCAGAAGTTCATCATATTCATCTTCTGTCATGGATTCCCCGGACACAGAAGATTCTGCATCTGAATCGCTGCTGTCCGTTCCTGCAGACTGTGCTGTGGTACCACTGCCGCCGCACGCCACAAGAGACAGACTCATAACGGATGCCAGAATCAGCGCCATTACTTTTCTTGCCTTCATATTCTTTCCTCCAGTTTTCTTTCTTTGTGTTAATCAAAACCGCCCAAAACAGGCGGATAACACTCCTGTTTTTGTCAGCCCTTTACTGCTCCCAGCATAATACCTTTCTCAAAGTACTTCTGCATGAAAGGATATACCAGAAGGATCGGGATAACGGTTACCATGGAAATGGTGTATTTGATAATCTTTCCGCTCATGGCAGACTGTACCGCTGCCTCGCTGACGGAACCGCCGGACTGCATCAGAGACTTTAAGTTTGATGCCTGATTCAGGTAGATGTACAATCTGTGCTGCAGGGTATACAGCTCCGGTTTTGATGTCATGTAAATCAGAGAATCCGTAAAGGAGTTCCAGTGTCCTACCGCTCCGAAGATTGCGATGGTAGCAAGGATCGGTTTGCTCAAAGGCCAGATGATTTTCACAAAAATCGTCATGTGGCTTGCACCGTCCATAGCTGCACTCTCTTCCAGCTCAGCCGGAATTGACTCAATGTAGGTCTTTACCAGAATGATGTTATACGGTGCCACAATGCCCGGGATAATGTAAACCCAGAAGCTGTTTGTCAGACCCAGCATCTGCATGTTCAAAAAGATCGGGATAATACCGGCATTGAAATACATGGTGATGATCAGAAAACGATACCAGAATTTTCTTCCCCACATTTCCTGCTTCGTCACAAGATATGCAACCAATGCAGATGCCCCAACCATCAGCGCTGTGCCGATCAGGGTTCTGGATACAGATACTATAAATGCAGAGGACAGATCGTTTACATTTAACAATGCAAGATAGTTTCCGAGATGCAACCCTTTGGGAAAGAAATTGATCTGTCCTCGAAGCACCAGGTTATTGTCACTGATGGTGTTGATAAACAAATAGTAAAAAGGAAAGATACACGCTAATGTAAACACACCAAAGACCAGGTAGTTCAGGACACTAAACACAATATCCGAAGGTTTGGATACATACTGGCTGCGGTGTTTTTTGTTATATTCTTTTTCTGCTTTCAGGTCTCTTTTTTCCTGTTCCGTTTTTGCCATATCTTCCACCTCCTTAAATAATACTCTCACCGCGAAGTACTTTGGAAATACCGTTCGCAGCAAACAACAGAACAACACTTACGATGGATTTGAGCATACTCACAACTGTGGTCAGAGGAATAATACCCTTTCCAATACCGAGTTCATACACATACAGGTCAAGTACCATAATGGAGGAGGCATTGGTGGAATTCTTAAATACCAGATACTGATCCATACCATTGCTCAGGATGTTACCGATTGACATCAGAAGCAATACAAAGAAGGTGGGAATCAGGCTCGGCACGGTGATGTGCCACATTTTCTGAAATCTGCCTGCACCGTCCATGGTTGCCGCTTCATAGAGCTGCTGATCAATACCGGAAATTGCTGCTATGTAAATGATGGCGCTCCAGCCGATTCCTTTCCAGGTTCCCCACAGCCACATCTTCAGCCATGTATGAGAACCGCTCATCAGCATGTTCTGTCCCTCACTCCAGATTCCCAAATTGACCAGAAGGCTGCTCAGGAATCCGTCTGTAGAAAAGATACAGGTCGCAATTGCATACACCAGAACCCAGCTAATGAAGTTCGGTACGGTGGTAAAGGTCTGTACAAAACGACGGAACTTGGAGTTTTTCATTTCACAGAGGAAGATTGCAAATACCATGGGCAGCCAGCTTGTTGCAATACCGATTCCGCTCATGCCCAGTGTATTTTTCAGCACGTTTACGATATCCCGCACGGTTGCCGGGTTTTTGATCAGCTCCTTGAACCATTTCAGCCCGACAAAGTTGTCCATGGATAAGGTATCGCCAACCTTATAATCAAAGAATGCATAGCGCCAGCCCCACAGCGGCAGATAAGAAAATACAGCTACCAGTGCCAGGAACGGCAGAAGCATCAGAAACAGACGGTACTTTGTCTCCATTCCGAATTTCTTCTCGCTTTCCACCGGATGGAGCATTACGCACTGTGCGATTGTCACCGCCAGGATCACAGCAAACAGGACAACGATCAGCCAGAAACTGGACGGAAACATCGGCTCTACTTTGTTCGGCTTTACAGTCTGTGCAATCTGTCCGTAAGCCAGATAGATTCCGACCATACCGCCAAGTCCGGCAATGCTTCCGATCACACCGATGAGGTTGCCGAGTTTTTTCAGCTTCACATTGCCAAGGGACATACAGCCGCAAGCTGCGTTTGCTGCAATTCCGATACATACGGCAAGTGAAGATCCATACAGCAGATAAGTCGATGCCACATCGACCCATCCTTTTCTGAGTGCACGTCCGAATTCCGATGTCAGGGTACTGTACGATATGCCGGCAGTAAACAGCGATATATTTTTATTCACCAAACCGCAGACTCTTGCCGGGTTTACCCCAGGAATGAACAGAAAGACGACTGACAATAAAATTCCGATCCTGATAACGTAGTAAATCTTATCAGAGATCAATTCTCTTTTGGTTTTAGCCATACCAATAATTCCTCCCCTTCCAAGATTAATGTAATAAAAAATGCACCATGAGTGCCTCGCTCACGATGCATTTATTATACTTTATCACCAAAGTGGAAGAATACCATCAATACCTGCCCAAAAATACGGTCATTTTTCACACTCAACCGCTTTTTCATATGGCAATTTTACACATACTCTGGTCCCCTCTCCCGGAACGGAATTGATCTCAAGTCCATACTGGGTGCCGTAGCACAGGCGAATCCGCTGATTCACATTGGTAAGACCGATACTCTTGCTCTGCCCGATCTGATTTTTCAGAATCTTTTCCCGAAGTTGTGTCAGTTCCTCCTCTCCCATTCCGCAGCCGTTATCACTTACCGTAAGAAGCAGCAGTTCTTCTTCTTCCATTTTCCGCTCAATCGTAATCCGGATCTTTCCTCCGCTCTCCTTTTCCTCCAGTCCGTGCACAATCGCATTTTCCACAATCGGCTGAAGCAGCAGCGGAAGAATCGATACCTTTTCTATTTCCAGGTCCGGATCAATCACGATTTCGCTGTCGAACTTTTCTCCGAATCTCAATTTCTGAATCGCCAGATAATTTTCCACATGCTCCAGTTCTCTTTCCATTGCCACATCGGCTGTTCCCACCGTTTCCAGCACATAGCGCATGGACTTGCCCAGCAGCTTGATTGCGGATGCCGCCTCTCTGTCACCTGCTTTGATCGCCTTCATTCGAATCGTCTCCAGTGTATTGAACAGAAAATGCGGGTTGATCTGCGCAAACAGCATCTTGAACTCCATTTTCTGCTGCTCATTGATCAGCCTCTGCTCTTTCAGACGGGCTTCATACATCCTGGCGTCTTTCTGCTTAATGTTCTGAATCATGATCTGAAGATCCACAAAAGCTTCCGAGATCTCATCCTTTCCCTGAACAAACGATGTAATTTCATAATCTTCGCTGCTGGCCTGATGCATGGCATGACGCAAAGTGAGGATCCGGCCTGTAAAATAACCGGTAAACCAGTAAATCATAATCCCCGGCACCACTGCCGCAATCAAAATGATTCCGATACAAATAAGAAGAAATCTCACTGTATGATGAAACGCCTCACTGTTAATTACACAGATATGAAGTCTGGAATCCGACTGATACAACGCCAGTGTGGATACAGAAACAAGGCTTTTTGATTTTCCCTCCTGCAGTTCTCCGCTGTAGCTGAAATACGCCGGATCTCCTGTAACTGTGACCGGCAGTGCCTGCCCGTACCCGGTTCTGTCCGAACTGTAAAAGACCGACTCATCATTTGCCGAAATCAGAATCTTATACTCCCGGCTCTCGATTCTTGTGCGAAGATAATTGTCACTGAGACAAATCATCAGCACTCCATGGTATCCCGACTCTGCCGTGGGTATTCGCCTGACCAGACACAGATGCCAGTAAACATTTCCGTATTCATCTGTTTTGTCAAGGGGAATCCAGAATGCCGCATTTTGCGTCAGCGCCTCCTGATACCAGGCAACGGAGTTTGCCTCTTCATCCACAACCGCAAACTGTCCGATGCCTTCACAGCCGGGATTATCGGTATAGATTTCAATGGAATCAATCTCCGCATAGGAAGAGATATAATTTCCGATCATCCCCGTCTCCGGCATCTCTCCTCCCGCATTATAATCCTGCATAACAGCCTGACGGATATTCTGGTTCAGCGCAAGGTCCTCGGAAATGTTATACACCTGCGTGGTAATTTCAAACAGCGTTGTTTTCACGCGCTGGTTATCCGCCTCCAGTAAGTCCGTATAGTAATTGTTCAGAAGCTTCCCGGTATTGATCAGAAGAAATCCCCCGATCAGGACAATCGGAAGAAATGTCACAATAAAATAAATTCCAAGGATCTGCTGTCTGATTTTCGCGTTCTGAAAAGGACGGAATTTTTGGATCATCTTTTTCACTTCTTTTACCCTCCTACGCTTATTCTACCCGCAAAGCGGGATAAAATCAATCGTCTGTCCGGCAGGACGCAAAAGAAAGAACGGCGACCGTTCCTGTATTTCCAGGCGAAACGGCTGCCGCTCTTTTCTTTGTTTTTCTTTGTCTCTATTTCGTTTTTCCTGTTTTATCTTCGCGTCTTCGATGCAAACAGAGAAATGATTCCTACAATCAACAGCACCGGAAGAGCTATTTTCACAAGGCCAACCAGAACCAGCGCGATCAGCGCCAGAGGAAGCAGTACGATGGTACAGATCACTTTTGAAATCCCCCAGGCAGCTTTCACTGCAAACCAGATCAGTTTGCCAAAGATCAGAAACATTAAAATTGTAAAAATTGCAGCTAACATTGTTTTTTTCCTCCTCATCAAGCTAACGTAAACTGTTATGGCTCTTATTATAACCAGATACTCCTTTGAAATAAAGCCTTAATTTCGCGAAATAGAACCCTCTATTTCGCTGTACTTTCTGCACAGATCGCGGTATGATAGAAGAATACCAAAGCTCCTGTGACAATGATTGAAAAAAGGATAAAATTTATGGGAAGAAAATCAACCAAAGAGAATAAAAACATCTATCAGATAAGCCGTGAAAAGATGGAGTACACCCGCGAAACGGCTGCATGCAAACTCGAATTTATTTCTTCTGACCGTATTGAAAAAATAGAAAGTGAAAAGACTCTGCCGCACCCGGAAGAGGTACTCGCCATGTCGGACTGTTACCGAAATCCTGCTCTCTGCAACTATTTCTGTTCGCACCAGTGCCCCATCGGAATCGAATACGTACCCGAAATCAAAACCAAAGAGCTCTCCCAGATCACGCTGGAAATGCTTTCGACGCTCAATAAACTGACACGCGAAAAAGAACGGCTCATTGAAATCACAGTCGACGGCGAATTGTCCGAGGATGAGCTTCCCGACTTTTTAAAGATCAAAGAAGAGCTGGAAAAAATGGCTCTTGCCATCGACTCTTTAAATCTCTGGATCAACCAGACCATCGCTTCCGGCAAAATCGATAAGGACAAGCTGAAGCCTTAAATCATTCCCTGCTGTTTTCCAACCATTCCCAACCGTTTCCCGACATTTTCCTTGACATTTTGTTTTTGTGCATTATAATAGTTCTAATTAGAACTATTATGCAGGAGGATTTGATTATGCATTTCTGGGAAGCTCAGAAAATACTTACCTCTTTTTATTCCCAATGTGTCAAACCGGTATGTGAAACCTATCAGCTGACACAGATGGAATACGATATCCTGATGTTTCTCACCAATAATCCACAATATGACACTGCGTCCGATATTGTAAAAATCCGAATGCTCACCAAATCTCATGTATCCTCTGCTCTCAAAGAACTGGAACGGCGCGGTTTGATACGGACAGCTTTTCAGAACAATAACCGAAAGACGATTCATATCTCCATTCAGGAAGAAGCAGAACCGATCATAGAGGCAGGGAAAACTGCTCAGATAAAATTCGGGCAAAAATTATTTCAAGGATTCTCAAAAGAAGAAATGGAGATCTATTCCGGACTTTTTCAGAGAACATGTCAAAATGCACGCAAAGAAATGGAGGAAACGAAATGAAACTTTTGATAGAACTTCTTGTCTGTTTTGTTGCCGGTATGGGCGCCGGTCTTGGTACCGGCTTTGCCGGGATGAGTGCCGCTGCCGTGATCAGCCCCATGCTGATTACCTTCCTTGGAATGCCGGCCTATGAGGCAGTCGGCATTGCACTTGCCAGCGATGTCCTCGCCAGTGCCGTCAGCGCTTATACCTACGGAAAAAATAAAAATCTGGACATCAAAAACGGCTTTGTCATGATGGTGACTGTTCTTATCTTTACTTTTGTAGGCAGTTTTGCAGCAAGCAAAGTACCGAACTCGACTATGGGGAATTTTTCCACTGTGATGACACTCCTTTTGGGAATCAAATTTATCGTCCGCCCGGTTATGACAACAAAAGAAAACATGACTTCCGTAAACCCGGGAAAACGACTGATCCAGTCTGTTCTCTGCGGAATCATGGTCGGTTTTATCTGCGGTTTCATCGGAGCCGGCGGCGGAATGATGATGCTGCTTCTCCTGACAAGCATTTTAGGTTATGAATTAAAAACAGCTGTCGGAACCAGCGTTTTTATCATGGCATTTACAGCTCTGACCGGCGCTGCAAGCCATTTTCTGATCGGCGGAGTACCGGAACTTCTTCCCCTTATTCTCTGTGTTGTGTTTACCCTTTTGTGGGCACGGATCGCTGCAAAATTTGCAAATAAGGCAAGTGCTGTTACACTGAACCGTGCCACCGGTATTGTACTTACGATCCTGGGCGCCGCGATTTTCCTTGTCAATCTTTTCTCGTAAATCTGTAATAAACATTCATGCGCTGTGGAAGGGCGCATCCATTAAAAAAACAGTGGCAAAACCGTATGCCATACCTGCGGTTCTGCCACTGTTTTTATCTGCGTTCCAGAAAATCTGCCAGCTGTTTTTCATCTTCCAATGAGCAGATGATTTCGCTGTTTTCAAGAAGCGTCTCCTGTTTTGAAAGTGTCACCAGCACATATTGCGCCAGAGCGGATTTCAGATCCAGCCGATCGCCTTCTTCTGTCACCAGGCAGACCTCTGATTCGCACTCTTTCACCTTTTTGATGAAGCTTACCAGATCAATCTTCTTTTTCAGTTTCATTCCTGTTCCCTTTCCACCTTTTCCCTGTATGCAGCAGGCGTCATCCCCACAAGATCATGAAATACCTTGCAGAAATAATTTCTCGTCCCAAAATGCAGCAAGTCACTGATTTCCTGAATACTCTTTTTGGAAGAAAGCAGGACGATTCTGGCGTAATCAACCCGTGCCTGTTTTATGTAGTCCGAGATTTTTACTCCCGTCTCCCTGTAAAATTTTTTCGAGAAATAGTAAGGTGCATATCCCAGTTCGGATGCGATACTCTGAACGGTCAGTTCCTTTGTCACATTGGCGCGGATATAGTCACAGCACTCCCGAACACTTTTGGAAATAAGCGGATTGGCCTTTCCCTCCCGAACTTTCCGAATATATTCCTCCAGAAAACGTTCTCTGACAGCTTGCAGTTCTGTGATAATATCTGCTTTCTCGATCTGTGCGGTATACCGAAGTTCCACTTCTCTTGCCGTCTTTGCAGAAAGACCTCCCTGCACCGCCGCACGGCTGCAGAGCGCATTGAGGATCAAAAGTGTATTTTTCGCATCCCTCAGAAAATTCTCCGATCGGGAAATCAGCTCATTTTCGAAATCTTTCCTGTCTTTTATCAGCTCTTTATAGTTCAGATTTCCATCCCGTACTGCCTGAAGGATCAGACGCTCTCCTGTCATAACACGCTCCGGATCACTCTGAATCAGGGCCGATGCTTCCTCATCCTCACCCTGAAGATACCGTCTCGTCTCTTCACTCTGATAGATAAAATCTGCCGGCCATATACGTTCGGAGGTCATTGAATAATGAAGCATTTTGGCATACTGATACATCATTGGAAGCGTAATAACCGGCACAGCAGAGATCGTCCGCATCATCTGCCTCTGCATAAAGATCGATGAAATTCTCTCCCGCAGGGAATCCTCAATCGATTTTACCGATACCTTACTCAAAAACATCGGCCCGATCAAAAGCAGGCACTGCAGTTCTCCCTCGGAATACATGTCTTCGGCAATCCAGATCAACCCCAGCTGGTCGCTCAGTATCACCGGCTTCTTCCATGCTTCCAGATTCTGATATAAAAATTCCATACAGCCACTTAATTCGAGAAAGGCGCTGAATTCTTTTACGTTTGAACACGTGGAATAATACAGCTCCCGATCCCGTCCGAAGCTCCACATTCCAAGATCTGCACCGGCAAACAAATTTGCAGCCAGAAAACGGCTTCTGGTCTGTACCGGAAATTCATCCAACGATATTTTGTCCATCTGTTCCCCCCAAACTATTCCCAGGCTTGGTCCTGACCTGCATCGTTACCATTACTTTACACTTATTTTTGCCGTTTTTCCATTATTTCTTCCATATCCGGGAATCTTGCATTCTTTTCTCAGATTGTTTCCGTAACCCGGGCATAAAATCTGCGCTCTTTTCCCTGAATGTATTGATCCTCTGTGATAACGAATTTTCCCGTCGAACGGATGTCTTCGGAGGAGGAACCGATCAGAATCTGCACCTCTCCCGCTTCTGTTTTCCATCTCATCTCTGTATCCAGAAAGGCCGTCTGTTCCGGACTGATTTCGAAGGTAACCGTCTTTTCTTCTCCCGGATTTAACTCTACTCTTGCAAATCCACCCAGTTCCATCACCGGCCTTGTCATACTTGCATACACATCTTTCAGATACAGCTGTACCACTTCCGTTCCGGCAGCAGTTCCCGTGTTCTTCACTTTTACCGAAGCTTTCACACACTCATCCGGTCTTACGCTCTCCCGGTCAACGGTAAGTTCTCCGTATGCAAAGGTGGTATAAGATAAGCCATGGCCAAAGCAGTACCGCGGTGTATGAGGCATATCCACATAATTGGCGAATCCAATACTCGCTCCCTGATGCCATGCCGATCCATTCATGTGATTGTAATAGAGCGGCAGCTGCCCTGCCGTATAGGCAACAGATACCGGAAGTTTCCCGGAAGGATTGTATGCTCCCGTGAGAACCTCCACGATTGCCTCCGCACCCTTTTCCGATGGATTCCAGGCTTCCACAATCGCATTCAGGCATTCATCCGCCGCATTGCTTGAGATTGCCCGGCCGTTGAAATGAACACCGATCAGCGGTTTACCAAGCTCTGCCGCTTTTCGGATAAAGCTTTCCTGACACAGAGGCAGATTGATATCTGTACTGTCCACTCCTTCTCCCATGGAAGCCACAGAACAGGAACCGTGTTTTCCTCCCAGAGTCATAATGCAAAGATCCGCATCGGCAATGGCCTTTAATGCCTCCTCATGGCCGCTCATATCATTTCCCGCAATCGGATATCCGTAAGCATAGATAATTTCCGTGTCCGGAAGCATTTTTTTCAGCTGCTCCTGCAGATTCGGGCAGTCCGGTTTGATCCGTCGTAAAATCGCATCGAACTCTTCTGTCTCATCCGACTGAATCTGAGTTCCCGGAATAATCGGAACCGTCTTTTTATCTCCCGAGGCGGCACTCTCCCCGATTCCTGCGATGGAGTTTTCCACTGCATGAGTTGCTTCCACCATGCTGATGTGCGTATATCCGCCGAAAAAGCTTCTGGCATTTGCTCCGTGGCATCCCACCAGTGCAATCTTTTTCACTCCCTTTTTCAGAGGAAGGACACCATCGTTTTTCAGAAGAATCATAGATTCCCTTGCCGACTGCAGGGTCACTTCTTCATCTGACTCTCTGTAAAAGACGTTTTCAAATTCATCCCCCTCCAGTGCAAACGGATGCTCAAACAATCCCATGCGGAATTTTGCTTCCAGCACACGGAGAACTGCCCGGTCCAGAATTTTCGGATCCGCCTTTTCGCTTTTGAACCACTCCGTCAGTTCGTCATTAAAGGCAGAACGCATGGGCATTTCCACATCCATTCCCGCCTCCATGGCGTGCAGTCCGGCTTCCGTCACACTCTCATACATCTTCTGAACGTTGTGAATATTTTCCACTCCGCTGTAATCTGACACAGCCAGACCGTCAAAGCCCATCTCTTCCCGCAGAATATCGGTCAGAAGTGTCTTGGATGCAGACGCCGGTTCTCCGTCAAAGGTACAGTAGCAGGGCATGACTCCGCGAAGCTGTGCCTCACTGATGGCAGCCTGAAACGGTTTTCCGTAGACTTCCCGCATCAGCCTTGGCGGCGTATGACTGTCTGCTCCGTGGATGCCTCCTTCCGAATTGTGGAAGCCCATGAAGTGTTTGGCTACGGCCTCACTGTGACGCACACCTGTTTTATCTGTCTTCTTTCCATTCTCATATACCGGACAGGTCACCGCTTCTTCCTGGATTCCCTTTGTAAATGCAGTTCCAAGAGCAGCTGCCAGGGTTGGATCCTCCCCGTAGGTTTCTCCCTGACGTCCCATTCTGGCATCCCTTGATATATCCAGAACCGGAGCCAGGGTATGGGTAAATCCCACCGCGTTTTCCTGCCGTGCGACAATTCCTCCCACCTGCTGCTCAAGCCCGGGATCCCAGGAAGATGCCCTTCCGATTCCGGAGGGAAAACTTGTGTTTCCCTGAATAAATCCCCCGCACAGTCCTTCCATATGGAAAATAGCAGGAATATGATGAGGACTGTTCTCCATGATCGCCTTCTGCATCTTTTTCTGAAATTCCAGCGCATCCTTCGTCTCTTCCATCATCCGGACTTCCAGTGTGGAAACCTCTCCGATTCCATATTTACAATACGCCATGGCCTCTTTTTCTCTTCCCGCCGGAATCAATACACAGCCCACCTGGGCCATTTTTTCTTCCGGACTCATACGGGATAACAAATCCATTGCGCGTTCTTTCGCCGTCAATGACTGATCCAAATATTTTTCCATCGCAAAATCCCTCCACGATTCTGTTTTCTTAAGCTCTACTATAATGAAAAAACGGATTTCGGCAAACACCAAAATCCGCTTTCTTATATAAATTTTAGCTATCGTTTTCTACTTTTTGGCACAATACTTCTCCAGTTCATTTTTCAGATATTCATATCTCACTCGTTTCTCTTCTTTCGCAAAATGAACTTCCCGAAACTGTTCCGGATTTCCCTCATAATCTAAAACCTCATCCCCGAACTGTTCGCTGGTCAGATCAAACCTGCATTGACCGATCACATTATAGCAATGATAATTTCCGCCGGGACGCAAAATGCCATATACCTTTCCGCCGAAAATATCCTGAGCCAGAAAAGCAGTAATCGAACACTGTCCAAGCGTTTTGTTCTCCGGTGTCCAGTTCTGTCTCAGCCTCGGTGCACAGGTCTTTGCACACCAGATTTCGGACAGCGCATCATATAAATCCGTCGGCGTCATAATCCCCGGATATTTGTCTGTTATTGCAGACGCATCCGCCTGCTCCCATCCCCAAAATTGATATTTCATCTTTCCCTCCCTAACTCAACTCAAAAATCATAATTTTTTCCCGGGGATCATTTCCCGGAAATAAATCTCTGTAGACAATCTCATATTCTCTTCTCAACAAGTCCCTCCGGCGTCAGCTGATAGATCTTATCACAGACCTCTTCTATATATTTTCTGTCGTGTGAGATACTGATCACTGCCCCCGGGAATTCTCTGATCATTTTCCTTATGACCGGTCCGGAGAGCGGTGAAAAATTTCGGGTCGGCTCATCTAAAATCAGGACATTTGCATCCGACAAACTGAGTTTTAAAAGCAACACTTTTGCTTTCTGTCCTCCGGACAGTTCCCTGATCGGATGCTCCATTTCCTCCGGAGTATACTTAAGCGAGCCAAGATAAGTTCTGATCCTTGTCCTTTCCTCTTTGTCGCCGGACCGGTCCAGATATTCCACCGGTGTCAGCTCCAGATTCAGCATTTCCTCATAATTTTGCGGCATATACTCCGCATGGATATCCGTTCTCCTTTGAAGTTCTTCCGCAATCTTCCTGAGCAGTGTTGTTTTTCCGGCTCCGTTTGCTCCTACAATGCAGATTTTCTCTGCTCCTCTGACCCGAAGGAAAAGATTCTTTGCCAGAACTTTCTGATCCGCCTGATTATCCGGGATCTTAAGTTCCTCCAGCTGATATTCTATCACTGTCTTTCCGGCTGGAATCTTTGATTCTTTGCCGCCAAGCCGGAAATAAATCGCTTCTTCCTGTTCCGGCATTTCTTCCATATTCTCATCTTCCCGGTCAAAGCGTTTTTTCATAGACTTGACCGTGTGCATTTTATCCTTCAGATTTTTCGCCGTCGCCGGATCCTGACGGCTGATTACCGCCTGAGCATGCTCAACGCTCTGAGCAATTCTCCTGTATTTTTCGTCCCGCAGTTTCTTTTCCCTGCGATCACTCATCGCCTGCTGTTCCTGCCGTTCAAAATTATGCTGTCTCTCACTGACATATTCCGCATAGGACATTTTCACGACAGAATACCTGCTCTTTGTTTTCCTTCGAATCTGTTCGATATGGACGATCAGATTTGCTGTATTTTCAATCAGTGTTTCATCATGAGAGATATACAATACGATTTTCTTCCAGCCGTTGATCAGCCTCTCAAGGAGTTCCAGCGTCGCCAGGTCAATGTCATTGGAAGGTTCATCCAAAAGAAGAACCGTAGGTTCCTGCATCAGAATCCTCATGAGCTGCGCCTTTACCTTTTCCCCGCCTGAAAGACTGGAAAGCTTTTGTTCTCCGTAGAAAAATTCCATTTCCACGCCAAAATCCCTGGAAAAAGCAGCCAGATCTTTCGGTGTCTGATTCCAAAAACATTCTTCCTCCGAAAAGAATTCATATAATGTTTTTTCCCGATCCGATTCCGGCAATTCCTGCGGAAGATAACCTAACCTTTCTTTTCCCAGAACCCTCTCTCCTTTTACCTCTGCATAAGGTTCCACAAGCTCCGGGTCAAAAATCCACTTCATCAGCGTGGACTTTCCATTGCCCTCTTCTCCTATGATTACCGCCTTATCCCCGTCATTTAATACCAGATGAAAATCTTCCAGAATTACGCGAAGATCTTTTCTGTGCATGATGGTAAGCTCATTAATCTGTAACATACGATGTGCCTCCTGCGCCTACAGCGATACTTTCATTTTACCGAATATTTTTCATACCGCAACCCCTTTTTCGTATTTTGTACACAGTTTTAAGATACTGTTCAACCCCAGAATTTCATATATCTACTGCAGATGATAAAGCAATGCTGGTTCATCCAGATATTCACCGATATACAGATCATCTCCTGTCCGGTAACAATATTTTATTTCGTCATTTCCTATAGTAACAGTTCCATTTCCTTCCACATAATATAACCCGGTTTCACTTTCTCCGGAACGATAGAAAACTTCCACCTCTCCATCGTTCTTGAAATCAATGTATTTTACACCGGAGGATTCATTTTCATCCAACTCCCAACGGCCAATCAAATCAGATGCTGTTTGTAATAAAAAATCACTGGATGGATAGTAAGCGGTTCCACTGTAGGTGAGAAAACTTCTGGTTCCTTCACCGGTACTTGGATCAACCTCCACCGATGCAATGACCTCGTCCTCTTCTATGATCTCAACATACACTTCCCAGCATTCTGCTGCATCCCAATAGGTCAAAGGACTTACCTGATACCGGACATTCAGATCCTCCGGAACACCCAAATCCTTTCGCAGCTTTTCCAACTGTTCGGCAGTCAGAAAATCATTGGAGTCTTCCTTCGTCTCACTCACAGTTAATCCTTCCTCGGAAGAGGGCACATATTGGTCAAACGGTGTCAAAGACAACGCGGCATTTTCGGGAAATGTTTCCTGTAATTCTCTTGCCTCTTCCTCAGAAACGGGTTTCAATGCGTCTGAAATATAGTCATATTTTTCATTGTCAAAGTATTCTGTAGTCGCATAGAACCAAGGATTATTGCTGTCGATATCTCCATCGTAAATTACAGCTTGATTGACTCGCAGTACTCCATCCGTACTATCAAGATAATAGTTTACAAATTCTGTATTTTGCCAGCTGCCGGAGCCTTGAAAATTGATGGTATGATCAACCGCCATGCTATACAGAAATCTCTCCCCTGAAGTACCAATATGAAGAATTTGTCCATCAACAATCGTATAAAGATCATAGATACTTCCGGATTCAGCTACATAGAACGGGGAAACGATCAATTCCGGTTGACCGTTTTGATCCAAATCAATCAAAGAATATCCAATCTCTGACAGAGATGCATCCTTCAAATAAAGGTAGAACATATAACATGCATCATCCGGATCATTCACCTCTCCAAAGCCCTGATCATCACAGTTGGTCCAGTGGCAGGCAATGCTGTTATAAAACATATCCAAAATCTCAGAATACGGGTTCTCTCCTACGGTATCAACTTCTTCTGTTCTATCCCATTCACAGATATATCCCTTCTGTTCATAGAGATTATCATTCGCCAAATCATTCCAGCTTTGAGGCCAGACAGCAACACAATTCTCATTAGCAACTACATTGGATGAGTTGTTGGGCTCTCCCTCTCCCCAATTGGTGTAAGACCAGGGCTCCCCAGTCACCCAGATCCAGTTGCCATCCTGATCCCGACTTGCACCAATCCAAAGTTTGTCATTTTGAGTGTTCAAATCTTCGATCCGTTTCTGCTCTTCCTCTGAAGTGATCGTAACGAGATGTCCGCCCATGGCTTCACAGGCCGCCTTCGCCTCCTGCCATGTCAGAGTGTCATAGAAAATCCTGTAAGAATGCTCCTCCGATTCCGGTGAATTCTCTTCTGCTTCCGGCGAATCTTCTTCTGCTTCCGATAAATCCTCAACTGCCTGATCCCGATATTCTATAGCCGCTTCCACTGCCGCCTTGGCATCAATCATGAAATAATTATTTCGGGTATCCTCTTTTCGTCCCGGTTGGACACTAGTGGCTGTGCTGCGGATAATCTCCTGCACTTTCGCTGCGGACATCGTTGGATCAACCGACCAGGTCATAGCAACAATGCCGGATACAATCGGAGCTGCCATAGATGTTCCGGTATTATACCGATAATTTCCGTTGAATCCCCCAGTGACACTGGTGCTGAAAACTTTAACTCCGGGAGCACAAATCGTAACCGCATCACCATAATTCGAAAAAGAAGCAAGGTGATATTGCCCGTTTTTTTGCTTTTTGTCAACAGCGCCCACAATCATATAGTGGTTATGTACATCTTCTACCGTAATCTGCCCTTTCGTAAGGGAATCTTCTGACTCAAATTCTTTGATAACAGAAGAAATCACGTCATCATTCATGGATGTCAGAAATCCACCGTATGTTTCTGCATCCAGACCATTATTCTTATCATCCCCATTGCCGGCGCTTTCTACAATAATAAAATCAGAATAAGTTCCGTCCTGCCAATTTGAAATAATTGCGCAAATAATACGTGCAAAATCCCGGGCAGAAGTAACCGCATCCTGTTTTGTTGTTTCTTCATCTGTGTACTCTGTTCCCTGAGAAAAATTAATAACTTTGCATCCCTGCTCTACACAGTCGACCATTGCCTGCGCCCAGCTGATCATATCTATATTTGCTTTTTTCTGCTCCTTGCTTGGATGAATATCTACACCAAATAATTCGATATTCTGGACAATTCCGGTAACACCGATTCCGTTGTTCGCTGTGGCACCAATCGTACCGGCTACATGCGTACCATGGTCGGCAGGAGAATTCTGCTCTGTGTTCAATACCTGAATTTTCAGGTCTTCATGTTCTGTATCAAATCCGGAATCTACAACACCTACCCGGATAGTAGAAAATGCATCATCATAGTCCCATGCAGACGCCACATGAGTGGCTTCCAGAAACCAATTCTGCCCACCGGGTTTTTCTTCATTCCAATCCACGCCGGTAATCCCTTGAAAAGTATCCCGCCAGGGATCATTGGGAATCGATAAATCTTCTGCGGCAATCGAAAAAACAGAATCTACCATAGCACACAATACATCATCATCATCCTGCAGCACAGCACAGAGATCTTCCAGCTGAGATCTGTCCCTTGCATCCACTTGAATTTGAAACTGATTAATTTCCGGAATTCTGCCGACAACAGTACCACCAATATTCTGGCATAAAGTTTGGAGTTTTTCCTGGCTCATAGAATGTCTCGCAATAACGAGCACAATGTTATTCACATAACCAGAAGAATGATATTCATTTTCATATACAATATCATTTACATTCGGTATATAGCTTTCGCCCAGTTCCAGGGGAGAAAATTCCGGCAGTTCCTTCTTTTTGTTTGCCTGAGTACAAATGTACATCACCACAATTGCCAGAATGATTCCAATAGCAACTGCTCCGATAAGTATTCTTTTTCGTTTTTTCTTCTTTCCCATTCTGTCTCCTCCTTTTTGAAAGGGTCGCTGCCCGATTTCTCAGGCAACGACCCTTTCATCTAATCACAAGAACCCTTGATTTCACCGGTTACTTCTATTGTTTGTATTGCTGTTAGTAAATTTACTATCTGATATGAATATAATACTTTCTTTCCTTATCATCAATATATAATTCATGAATTTTCACAAAACAGCCCACCGATCTGATGGTGGGCTGTGTCCTGCCCTTATAAGTACAATTCGCTGTTCGTATCGTACTCATAGCTGGAATTTCTTGTATTCGGGTGAACTGGATGTTTACTGGATAATTTCGTCTCTTATCTCCTCGTATGTGTAAACCGTAGCTTGTTCCAGCGGCTCTGTCGATCCAGTTCTCACGGTATTTGTATCTGCCTTTTCATGTGCATAATCTCTGACATTTTGAAAATTTTCTTTTGTGAATTCTATGTATTGCCCTTGCGCATCATTGATCCTGCCATACGCATGATACTCGTTACATTCTTCCGGAATACCCAATTCATCAAGAAAATAAATTGATTTCTGACCGACCTCTGATTCGATCTCGTCCGGATTTTCCCACTGAACATACAGTGTTTCCTGCTCTTCTGTACTGTATTTTTCTTCATATTCTTCGGCCGAATTCGGGGAAATCATTTTTAACCCTTCAATATATTCGGCTAAGGTAACTTCTCCCATCGTTTTTCGGACATAAATGGTATCACCAACTTCACAATCTCCGTATAAAACCTGATTTACCCGAACCTGATCATACGTAAAAATAAAATATTCTTCCGCCTGACAGAAAGAATCAAGAACTTCACCATAGATGACAAACTTACTGTCACGAGCCATTTCTTTCATTGTATCATAGCCATGAACGTATTCGGATGTACCCCCCACCGTAAACGCAAGTTCATGAGAATCCTCTTTCACTGCAGAACCTGTCTGTTCGCTTTCACATCCGCATAAAAGCGCAATACATAAGATTGAACAAATGATCTTTTTCATATTGATATCCCTCCTCATCAATTCACATGCACTGCATGTTCGAAATCTGTCGTCTGTGGTGTAGTAACAGTTCTTCTATCTGCAAAGATTTGCATAATACATGATTGATCACTAATTCTATGGCTTAATCCAAGAGCATGTCCCATCTCATGAGCAATAGTTGAAGTTGTTACTCATTTTGACACGCTCCAAAATGAGTCATCTTCAAAAGTTGATATCTTCAGTTTAAAACTATTTAATCCTGCTCCGCAAATCCTTTTATTGATAATATTGTTTTTTGTATTGCTGTTAGTAAATTTACTATCTGATATGAATATAATACTTTCTTTCCTTATCATCAATATATATATATATCACTAATTTTCTCTCTATTTATTGTTCATAAAAGAGATTTCAAATTTTTTTATTTAAAATACGTAATATTTTACACTTTTTTTCGTATTTACAAAATATGGTTCGCACAAAAACATGTGAAGTGTACCTAGATAGACGATCTCCTGATGGAAAAGCGGAAATGTTAAAGCTACGACACAATAACTTCAGATTCGCTATGTAATAGACAGAGAGTTTTTTCAGCAGCAGTATGATGATATTATTCCTTAATCTTACATTAATAAACAATATTGGAGTCCTATTAATTCGAACGGTAAAGTGAGAGTTGGATCCATCATATTATTGGATACTCGATGGTTTCATCAAAAGGAAACAAAGAGGGCTTTGAAAAAATAAGTAGGTCGTTGCCCTGGAATTCTAATCTTCCGTGCAACGACCCTTAAGTACTTTCCGATTTATCGGTTTGTAATGATGTTCCATGCTTCGTCATCAATCATTTCATTTTTATAGTAATGTCTTCTGTCCTCTTCTGTTATCTCTCTTATAACCCTGCACGGATTTCCTGCTGCGATCACCATATCCGGAATATCTTTGGTCACTACGGAACCTGCACCGATGACTACATTATTTCCGATATGTACTCCCGGACAAATAACCGTATTTCCTCCAATCCAGACATTATCTCCGATGGTGACTTCGATTCCGTACTCATAGCCAGAGTTTCTTGTATCCGGGTGAACCGGATGTCCTGCAGTATAAATTGCAACATTCGGTGCCATCTGACAATTGTCACCAATTTTAACCTTTGCGACATCCAGAATCGTGCAATTGTAATTTGCAAAAAAATTCTTTCCAACTTCAATGTGTGAACCGTAATCGCAATAAAACGGAGGATTGATAAACGCTCCATCTGATTTTCCCAGCAGCTCGTTTACGATTTTTCCGATTGCGTCAAAATCGGATCTGTCCACGGTGTTCAGCTTCTGTGTAAGTACTCTTGCTCTTTTCTGCTCTTCGAACACATCATTGTCTGAAAAATAAACCAGTCCGGCATCTCTTCTTTCAATATTATTCATAACTGTTCTCCCATCTGTTTTTTGTTTTCCGTTGTGATATCCACTTACATGTATTATACTGCTATTATAAAATCATTTTTTCCCATAATCTTGCAATATTTTTTCAAGTTATAACACAATACTGCTATTCTGCAAAGGAAGGAACCTGACATGAAGAAGTTTCATTCACTTGCTCTGGAACAAAAGGAAAATGTAAAACACGGAGAGGCATTCTTTCCGATTCAAAAATATAGAACAAAGCTGACGAAAAATTATTCCGTTATCACCACCCACTGGCATGAGGAGGCAGAGTTTACACTGATCACAAAAGGGTCCTGCTTATATCAGGTGGACCTGGTGGCATACGAGGTGAAAGAAGGGGATCTTTTGTTTATTTCCCCGCTTCTTCTGCATTCGATTGCACTGAAAAACCCGGATGATGAATTCTGTTCTGAGACCTATGTATTTCATATGAATTTTCTTGGTGGAAATGCTACGGATGTCTGTTCGACCCGCTATCTGACACCAATCAAAAATCATGAGTTCTCCATGCCCTGTCTGATTACCCCGGAGCATCCCGCTTATACTTCTCTGTATAAATGTTTTCGCCAGATGAATTCTTTGTATGATGAAAAGATACCCGGATATGAACTTGCCCTGAAGTCTTTGCTGCTGCAGATTATATTTCTGCTGCTTCAGTACAGCGAAAAAAACACTTCCGACGACTCAAAAACTTCTTCCGAAAAGTTAAAATGTGTTCTGGATTATATTGAACTGCATTATGCCGAACCGATTTCCGTATCTGATCTGGCAAAGCTGTGTTATTTCAGTGATTACCATTTTATGCGTTTTTTCAAAAAGCATATGAGCATGACCTGTATGGAGTACATCAAAAATCTGCGTCTGGAAAAGGCCGCAGAACAGTTTGAACAGGGAAATTCCTCCATTCTGGAGGTTTCCCTGTCCGTTGGTTTTCATAATTTATCTTATTTCCACAGGGCTTTTAAACAAAAATATCATATGACGCCCCATTCCTTTCTAAAGAAGCTGGAGGAATGGTGAAAGACACCGGTTCTTCCATAATTTCTTCCGAAGAGGCCTTATTGAGCGCTCCTGTCGGTTGGGATATATCACATTCTCTTTTCGGACTCAAGTGTCCTCCCACTTCTTTATTTCAGAGTAAAATGATGGATTTTGCTGGACTTTTCTATCGCGCCGCGGTATATTAAGAAAAAAAATATAATTGCCTGGTTTATTGCCAGCTTTTGCAAGTTCCGCAAGGATTGAAAGAGAAACCGGGAAGGCGCTGCGAAGCAGAGAACGGAAGTTGGGAGAACTGCTTGCAGAAGAGAAAGTTTGATTCTTACGGTAGATCGAAAGCAGATGATTTTGCGAAATAATTTGCACCCGTAGAGAGAGTACGGGTGTAATTTTATGTCTTTATAAAATTTTCCGGGTTTCAAACTTCTGTTTTCAGGAGCGCATACATCAGACAGGCATTGAAAAGGAGATACTATGAGCAAACGAGGAATCATTTATGGAGTAGGTGTGGGTCCGGGAGATCCGGAACTCATGACAGTGAAGGCAATTCGTCTGATTCAGGAAAACGACGTCATTGCTGTTGCGGGAAAAGAGCCCAAAAAAGCTGTGGCATATCAGATTGCCGCCGCAATGGTGCCCGAAATCGAAGAAAAGGAACTGGTTCCGGTCTATATGCCGATGGTCAAAGACCGGGAACTGATCGCCCTGGAGCATGAAAAAGGAGCACGGCTTCTGGAATCTTATCTGGATCAGGGAAAAAATGTAGTCTATATCACATTGGGAGATCCCACGATTTACTGTACTTTTTCTTATCTTCAGGAAATTATGGAAAAAGACGGATATCAGGTGGAGCTGGTCAGTGGAATTACCTCTTTCTGTGCATCCGCAGCCAGACTGTCCATGCCTCTGGTGAAATGGGATGAAAAGCTTCACGTTCTTCCGGCAGTTCACGATACAGAGACCGAACTTAACGAATCCGGCACCTATGTGCTGATGAAATCGGCAAGCCACATGAAAGAGGTAAAAGAGCTGCTGCAAAAGCACAGAAAAAATGTCTCCATGGTGGAAAACTGCTGTATGGAGAACGAAAAAATTTACCGGAGTACCGAAGAGATTCCGGATGATGCCGGTTATTTTTCTTTAATTATTGCAAAGGAATCCTAAAACCAGAATGATAGAGATCAGAGATCTGACGAAAAAATTTGGTGATTTCACCGCAGTGGATCACTTAAATCTGACTATTGAAACGGGAGAGTTTTTCGGGCTCCTAGGTCCCAACGGCACCGGAAAAACCACAACGCTCAGTATGCTTTCCACCGTATTGCTTCCTTCCGAAGGGGAAATTTTGCTGGACGGAAAGAAACTGAACCGGAAAGCTTCCGCCGAAAAGAGAAAACTCTGCGTCATCACCCAGGAATATTCCATGCGGCAGGATATGATCATGGATGAAGTGATGGAATACCAGGGCCGGCTCTATTTCCTGCCAAAAAAGATCATAAAAGAGCGCACAGATGCACTGTTTGAATTTGCCGGTCTGACAGAATATCGCAAAAGAACCGTTCGTCATTTGTCGGGGGGAATGAAGCGTAAGCTCATGATCTGCCGGGCCCTGCTGGTGGAACCCGAAATCCTGCTTCTCGATGAACCGACAGCCGGCATGGATGCCATCTCCAGAAGACAGATGTGGAATCTGCTTCGCCAGCTGAACGGACGCAATATGACGATTGTACTGACAACACACTACATAGAAGAGGCACAGGCTTTATGCGGCCGGATTGCGCTGGTGAATCAGGGCCGGCTGCAAAAACTGGATACCCCCGATCATCTGATTGGGGAACTGGGAAATTTTGCTGTAGACGAAATGGATGAGAATCATCTTTCTACCCGCTATTTCCATAATCGGGATGAGGCAATTGCCTACTTGTCTTCTGTCGGAAACCAGGCTTCCCTTCGTGCAACGACTTTAGAGGATGTGTTTGTAGAATGTGCAGGGCGCAGGCTTTAGAAGCAAATCAGAAGAAAGAGAGTCTATCATGGGGATCATTACAGTTTTATGGGAGAAATGGACTGAATTTAAGAGAGATTTCTATAAAATCACCGTGGCGGCCATGATTTCGCCGTTGATGTATCTGGTCATTTTCGGAATGGGAATCCAGACTACCTCGCACGGGGAACCGTATCTGCATTTCCTGATTCCCGGTATTGTCGCAATGGCAACAATGACGGGAAGCTTTGGTGCGACAGCTCAGAATATGAGTGTACAAAGGCTTTATGAAAAGGCACTGGATCAGGTCATGGTATCCCCCACTCCTCTGTGGCAGTTTATTCTGGGCCAGATTATCGGAGGAAGTCTTCGGGGAATGTACGCTGGTGCCATCATTTTGCTGCTCACATTGCCTGTCCGCACCGATCTGATCTTTAACGGCTGGTCGGTATTGGTCATGTTTTTGAACGGAATGGTGTTTGCCACAATTGCCCTGGTGCTGTCTTTTCTGGCAAAAAGTTATTCGGATGCGCCAAGGTTTACCTCTTATATCATTACTCCCATGTCTTTTTTGTGCAATACATTTTTTTCCACGGATCAGATGCCTGCCGGATTTCGTCAGGTGATCGGCCTGCTGCCGCTTTCTCAGGCGAGCAGCATGATCCGGGCAATCTCCAACGGAGAACAGCCGGGAGTATTTGGTTTTGCGGTTTTGCTTGTCTATCTGATGATTTTTTCAGCATTATCCGTATGGTTTATTTACAAAAAGAAAAACCTGTGACGAAATAAGGAGAAACAAAAATGGAAACAGAAATGGGAAAAAAAGGGATCCTGGCAGTCAGCTTTGGCACCTCTTATGAGGAAACCAGAAAACGGACGATTGATGCCATTGAAGCTGCTCTGTCCGATGCATTTCCGGATCGTGTTCTTTATCGTGCCTGGACCAGCAGGCGGATTTTAAAAAAGCTGGAAGAAACCAAGGGAATCCACTACGACACCATCCCGGAAGCGATGGAGCGAATGAAACGCGATCATGTGACAGATCTGCTGGTACAGCCGACCCATATGTTAGATGGGCTGGAAAACAGAACGATGATCGAGGAAATCCAAAAATATCAGGATCAGTTTACATGTATTCGGATCGGAAAACCAATGCTGTCAGATGAGACCGACAAGGAAGCTCTGACAGAAGCCGTAATAAAGATATTTCCGGAACTGAACGATCAGAATATGCTGGCGCTGATGGGACATGGAAGTCCTCATATCACAGAGGGAATCTATGAAAGTCTCGACGAACAGTTCCGAGCAAAAGGATATCCCAATATCTGTGTCGGAACGGTGGAGCATGAGCCCGGATTCGACGGAATACTGGAACGGGCCTCCAGACAAAAGCCGCAGAAAATTTTTCTTGCGCCGCTGATGATTGTGGCCGGAGATCATGCCCAAAATGACATGGCAGGAGAAGACGAAGATTCCTGGAAATCGCAGCTGGAACGCAAAGGATTTCAGACTGTCTGCGTCTTAAAGGGTCTGGGGGAATATCCTCAGATTCGGGAAATCTTTGTCAGACACGCACAGCAGGCAGAAAAGTTATGAGAAAAAACAACAGAATCGGAAAGATGATATATGGCGTTTGCCTTTCCTTCTCTCTGTGCGCAGGTCTGTGTATGCCGGTAAAGGCAACTGTGCTCAAAGGGAAGGATTCCTCATCTGCTACCCGTCTGGAAAAACAGATTCAGGAAGCAAAAGAGGCCCTGAAAAATACAGAAGTCGGCAAGTACGGCATGCTTCCCGTCTACGGCAGAGATATCAAGGACGGAACTTATGAAGTAACGGGAGAATCCAATTCCACATTTTTTAAAATTGACAAAGCTGTCCTGACCGTAGAGGACGGACAAATGGAGATTCAGCTCCGGATCCCAAGCCTCAGTTATGCTTATGTTTACCTGGGCACCAAAGAAGAAGCTCAGGAAGCAGACGAAACTGCCTGGATCAAAAGCGAGGAGATTGATTCCTGCAGCTATTTTACGATTCCCATTGATTCCCTGGACAGCGCGATCGACTGTGCGGCTTACAGCAAAAAGAAGAAGTGCTGGTATGACAGAAAGATTCTGTTTTCCGCATCTTCTTTGCCGGAGGATGCCCTGAATGTGGAACTTCCTGATTACGAGGCAATCGAAGCTGCCCTGAAGGCCTATGAAACAAAAGAACCTGCAGACGATCAATCGACAGACGATCAAACGGCAGACACTGAAGCTTCCGAGGAACAAAAACAGCCGGAAGCGGTATCGGTCGCAGAGCCCGACGGCGAATATTCCATTGAAGTAAATATGACAGGAGGAAGCGGCAGAGCCAGCATCAGTTCACCCACCCTCCTCATTGTAAGGGACGGAAAGGCCTATGCAAAGCTCCTGTGGAGCAGCGCCTACTACGACTATATGATCGTGGACGGGGTGACCTACTGGAACCTTACCACAGACGGCGGCAATTCTACTTTTGAGATCCCCATTACTGTAATGGATGAGGCTATGCCCATTACAGCCGACACTACCGCCATGGGCGACCCCGTGGAGATTGCATATACCTTAAATTTTTACTCGGATTCCATCGGGGACAAGGGTCTGATTCCCCAGGAGGCAGCAAAGAAAGTCCTGGTAATTGCAGCCGTTATTATCGTTGCAGGCGGAATCCTGAATTATTTTGTAAAGAAAAAGCGCAGCTAAAGAAAGGTACCCATAAAGGGTACCCGCAAAAAAAACCGGTTTAAAACAAGTCCAGCATCGTATCCAGATAGATTTCTTCTCTGACCTGCAGCTGATACTCCGGCCTGGTCATATAATAGAGCAGAAATTCCAGAATCAGGGCACTGCCAAGTCCCCTGCCTTCGATTTTAAAATTAGAAAAGCCCATCGGCAGGTAAACATTTTTTATATCCTCAATGCCGATAAATCCCGGATTCTTCATCGCTTTTGAAAAACGATAGCCGCCCTCTGCATCCGGGGCGGCACAGCGGTGATCCGGGAAGGTTTCTCCCAGATTTTTGCGGCTGACCGCTTCGTAGCATGCTCTTCTTTCCTTACATCCAAACCAGCAGCATTCGTTGCACAGAAACTCCACCTTCTCTTTCTCCTGCTGCGTAAGAGTATTCCATTGATCAAAAGCCTTGTTCAGTCTAAAATCCGGCACGACAAACCGGAAATCTTCTCTCTTTATTTCACTTAACAATTCCCGGAAATCCGTCAGTACCTTGGTCGTCGAGGAAACAAAATACAATTCCGGATACTGCATTTTCAAATAATCCAGCAGCAAATCCGAATGGACAATGACACCGTTTCTGATTGTGCCGTTTTTCCCGAATAAGGTACAGAGGGCGTTGCATTTCCGATCCGAAAGGTGCTCTTCCCTAAGCAGGGAATTGCTGAAAGTCAGCCGGGCTGAAATCCCGTATTCCTCCATCAGCGCCAGGACCTCCCTCGGATCCTGATCTCCCGTACCAACGCGGCCTCCGCCCCATATACAATCAGCCGGAGCTCCATAGACAGAGCCGATCTCACACCAGTCATAAAAGTATTCCCTGTGCTCACGAAAGATCGGAAGAAACACGCGGTACAGATCATAAAACTCAAACAATCCGGGGAGATGATAGTATGCTGTGTCGTTTTTCAATTTCTCCATCCTCTTTTTCCCCGCTTTCTTATGTCAGTCACTTTGCTCGATTGTCCTTTTCTCCTTATTCCTGCACATTCATGATTACTTTCATCGTTGTCTCCCGGTTTTCATCAATGTACTGATACGCCTTGATGTAATCTTTGAAAGCAAAGGTTTTGGAAATCAGCGGTCTTAAATGAACCTTTCCCTCATTTACCAGGCGAATTGCATCCACATAATCATCATGGCGATACATCATTGTACTCTTGATATCCAATTCGTGATCATTTGCCACTGCCAGATCAATCTCTGCCATACCCGCAAAAACAGCTACCAATACGATTGTACTTCCTTTTCGCGCATATTTGATTGCCTGTCCCATTGTTGTGTTGTTTCCGGCACAGTCGTAGATTACATCGGCCTTATCCGGTCCAAAAGCATCCAGCATGGCCTCACCGAAATCTCTGTTCCTGGTATTCACACATACATCAATACCGCATTCCTTTGCTTTTTCCAGGCGAAAGTCGCTGATATCTGTAATCATGACCTTTGCTGCACCCATCCCCTTCGCTGTCTGCGCAACAAGATTGCCGATTGGTCCTGCGCCAAGTACCGCAATGTTCATACCGGCAACATCACCCATCTGTTTTACTCCGTGCACTGCGACCGCTAACGGCTCGATCATTGCGCCTTCCTCAAAAGACATCTCCTCCGGAATCGGTGTTACCTTAGACGCATCTACTGCAAAATACTCGGATGCAGTTCCGGTTGTCTGAAATCCCATAACCTTCAATTCTTCACAAAGATTATACTTTCCGTGACGGCAGGGATAGCACTGACCGCAATAGACCTGCGGTTCAATCGTAATCTTCTGTCCCACCTTAAATTCAGTGACATTTTTTCCAAGTTCTGCAATCTCGCCGGATACCTCATGGCCCTGCGTCACCGGGTATTTTGTAAATGGATGTTTTCCGTGGTACACATGAATATCGGAACCGCAAATTCCAATATTCACAATCCTGACCAGTACCTGATCGTCTTTCACTTCCGGAACCGGTACCTCTCTGAAAATGATTTCTCCCGGATTTGTCATCACCTGCTGCAGCATAATGCTTTCCTCCTGTTCTTTCACGTTCTTTCTCAGAGCACTTTTCGCTCGAAATCCTGGTATTATTTTCTAATATCACACAGAAAAAATCAAGAGTGAAAAAGCATGCGTCTGTTGTTCTGTCTCCACCAGAGCTTACTTTCCTGTATCAGACAGCCTGCAGATATTTAGTTCTCAAAGAAGAACACATCTGCTGGTGTTCCATCTTCATAATTTACCTCTTCGTTCGGATATCCCTCTACTAAGCGATAATTGCCTTTCGTATATTCTGAAATTACATGATTCCAAAAACAGACTGACCCAATGTTATGTGGATGTCTTTTCAGCTGCCATTTTCCATGATGCCTGTCCAAAACCTGATACACCGCTTCCCGTCCATATCCTTTTCTTCTATACTTATTCATGATAAAAAATTCAGATAGACAAAAATCCGTGTTTTCTTCCGGAACCTCCGGATAATCACTTACAAGTACGAAGCCTGCCAGTTTTCCGTCAACCATAATAAAATATGGATATCTATGTTCCTCTTCAAAATAGCAGTCCAGATACTCGTATCCATATAAACCATTCTCGTCAACATCTGTTTTTTCCCATTGAGAAAATTCGTAAAGATATTTTTCAAGAAGATTCATCATTGTATCTCTGTCTTCTTTTTTCGCTTCCACAACACGCAGCATATCGAACACTTCCTTTGCCGTTTTCCAGTTTCAAAACCCATTTTTTATTTTTTCACCTTTTTGTGCTTCTCTTCAATCCGGATATATGCAATCATAAGACCAACAATCAGAGCAATCACCCCCAATATAATAACGAATACCAAAGGGCTGTTTTGCTCACAAAATAACAATGGTATGCCGATCATTTCAAACAGAATCGAAAATACAAGCCAGAGCACAGAAACATCTCTATTATATTTTTTTACATCTTCAACTTCCGGTTCTTTTATATTTGCCCAAAATCGGGCCGGTTTCTCTGAAATTCTGCTCTTAACGCCAATAACCAGAAAACAAAGAGCTGCCAGACTCCATAGAATAAATGCCACCATCAATTTTTACCCCCATATTCTATATTACGAAAACTGTTTCCGTTCCATTGCGGAATAGTTGCTGTATTGCTGAAAACCATATTTTTCATAAAATGCAATCGTCTTCGGATCCGACGGCATCACTTTTACATACAGAAGATCGTCAAAACAACTCATGATTCGTTTCATCAGCCCGTCTCCAATGTGTTTGCCCTGATATTCCGGATCCACCAAAAGATAATGCAGGAGCGCCACCGTCTCACCATCATCCAGCGCACGGACAAGTCCTACCAATCGATCTCCATCCCAGGCAGAAATCACGTGTGTAGAATTTTTCATTGCACGGACAAGCTTTTCCGGATAATTTCCGGATTCCCAGTTAACGGATAAAAACAACCGCTGCAATTCCGCGGCAGTAAAATCTTTTGTATTTTTATATTCAATAGACATAGACATCCTCCATAAATTCAAGTCACATGATAAAGGCACAATACCAAGCCCAGTTCGAAGATACCCGTAAACAGCCTGAAAAGTCTCCCTTATCAAATAATAACAAATTTATATTTGAAGTACAACTTTTAAATAAAAACGAGGATGTTGCTTCACGAATTTTCATTCGTTAAATCAACATCCCCATCATGCAGGATATGAGTAAAATATAATTGATTTACAAGGAGAATGCTTTTCTTTCCATATTTCACTTCTCCCATTATCATCTCAAAAGCTCTCGGTCAGCCCTTTGACTCCTTCTCGTCTGCAAAGTTCTTTATAATACATCACTTCATCCTGGAATCACTCAGTGGTGTCCGCCGCAGTGATTTTCTCCGCATCCATGATCTCCGCAGGTATGTCCTTCCCCATGATTATGATCATGATGGCTGCATTTCACATCCGGATCATAGGCAAGTTCCTCTGCAAGGAATGCAGCCACTGCATCATCTGCATTTCCGGAAACGCCGCCATAAAGTTTAATGTTGGCTGCCGCCAAAGCTGCCTTTGCACCGCCGCCGATACCGCCGCAGATTAAAACATCTGCATTCAGTGCCGTGAGCACTCCGGCCAATGCACCATGTCCGCTTCCATTGGTATCAACAATCTGTGAGCCGATGATTTTTCCGTCCTGCACATCATAAACTTTAAACTGTTCTGTGTGACCAAAATGTTGAAAAATTTCTCCGTTTTCGTAAGTAACTGCTATTCTCATAATCTGATCTCCTTTTTCTGCTTTGTATTTCTGATAATAGGTCTGTTTGAAGCACTTGTCCCGACCGCAATTCACACTCTGTCCATTGCAAAGCCAGAAATCTCCGCCTTCAATTCGAAGCGGACAGCCATCCACAATGGCATCTGCCAGTTTTTTTCTCGCGCTCTCATAAATTCTCTGCACCGTTGTTCTGGCAATCTGCATAAATGCAGCACATTGCTCCTGGCTGAGACCCTCCTTATCGATCAGACGGATTGCTTCGTATTCATCCACCGCTAAAATAATCGGTTCTCCTTCTGTTTTCACATCAACAGGAGAAAATTCCAATATCTGTGGAAAATGGCAGACTTTTCTGCATTTTGTCGGTCTTGACATAATACTCCTCCCGGAAAGCCTTTCTGGGCATCGGCTGCCTGCAAAAGGATCCTGATGCTGCTTTTTTCGTACTTTGTACTCTTCACATTATAGCCATGTTTCGGGCATATGTCAATAATTTAATGAACTATCGAAATTTTCATAGCCGTCAGAGCTATGTGCTGCAAATAAAGACACTGTATTTTTCAAATGCCGACATCGCAATCAAAATTACGCCTTGGTAAAATTATCAAAAAGATTGGAAAAAACGCAGGAAAGGAGAAAAACAGCGTGCAAACCTATTATCTGGCAATTGTAGTCTATTTTGTTCTTGCTTTACGCACAGATGCGAGAGATAATTATACAGAACAGGAAAAAGATTATAATCGTACACAGGAAGAACTGACAAAAATCGTTGATGAAGAAGCAATGCAGGCAAAACTACCTATGGAAAATTTTACAGTAAGAGTGCACGCGGTGCAGTATAAGGAGGAACTATGATTCGAAAAAGCTTCAAAATGAAATTATATCCCGGAATGGCTGATGAATACGAAAAACGGCATAATCAGCTGTGGGATGAGATGAAGGACATGATCCACGAATACGGCGGACACAATTATTCCATCTATCTTGACAAAGAAACCAATGTTTTATATGGATATATTGAGGTCGAAAGCGAGGAACGCTGGGCAGCATCTGCGGATACTCCGATCAACCGCAAATGGTGGGATTTTATGGCGGATATTATGGAAACCAATCCGGACAACAGTCCTGTATCCGTTGATCTGTATCCGATCTTCCATCTTGATTAACCGATACAGCAAAGAAAGAGCGGCAGCAGATGCTGCCGCACAAAAAGAATCAATTTCTAAGGCGGAAGATTATTATGGCTGCCAAACGTTATGGAATTTAATCAGAATAGGGAATCCATTATCTCCTACGGCCGATTGATCGGTTCCAGATGTGTGCGGCTGTCATACGCATCCGGAATAAAGAAGAAATCCAAAACAGCGTTTTCTTCTACCGGACAGATATAGGTAACACCACTATTGGTAAAAGTGTAACCTTCGATACTGTCAGAAAGCTCCGCACCGAAACAGACAAGGATCGTATCTCCCGTATCCGTTTTGTAATTCCAGTTGGCCAGTTTTCCCGCCTTCACTTTATTCAGGCTTCCGCAAAATCTCCATCTGTCTGAAAAAATATCATCCCGGGTATAAATTCCCAAATGCCACAACCCGCTGTCATCACAGCCTGAAGCTGCCAAATAATCACCTTTCTGAGCAATATTTTGTATCTCAATATTTTCTATCTCGGAATACTCTTCCAATTGGTATTCCAATGCAACCATATCATCTGCAGAACATGTTTGCATATAGTGTGAACCCAGCAGCACCGCCATCGCAATCACTACAAACAGAACTGCCAGTATCAGCCCCTTGTGAAAAGCTTTGCTCTTATTCTTCTTCCACGCTTTGGATGCCGCCGCAGCCGCTTCAACTTCCGTTGTTTCCTCCGGAATATCGACGGAAAGGTTCAACACCCGAAGTTCTTCTTTGCACTTTTCGCATGTTTGCACATGGGCAAGGATGATCTTTCTGCTTTCCTCACTGCAAACACCGTCACAGTACAGAGGAAGTAAATCTTGTATTACTTCACATGATACATTATTCATCCAAATCCTCCTTTATCTGTTTCTTGGCCCGATAATAGATGAGCCTGGCCCAGCTGTCGGTTTTTCCATAAATTGCTCCTATCTGAGAAAATGGCAGTTCCCCGAATACCCGCAGAGAAAATACTTCCTGATATGGCTCCGGTAAGGAATCCAACAAAGCATATATTCTGTGCGCCATATCCTTATCCAGAGCCTTTTCTTCCGGATCACAGGTCAGCTCAAAGTGTTCCGCATCCTCAGACACAAGCCTCCGCTGTTTTCGCAGATGGGAATAATATGTATTTTTGGCTATTTGGCAGAGCCACACATAGAGCTGACACCTTCCATCAAATCGCTCCAGATGCTCCAACGCTTTTACAAAGGTTTCCTGAGTGATCTCTTCAGCCAATACAGGATCACGGCAAAACGACAGAGTGAATCTAAAGACTATCGGATAGTATTTTTTGTATAGTTCCTCAAAATCCGCCACTTTACCACCTCCTCATACATAAGACGCAGTAAACGGAAATGCGTTTCAAATAATTTGTATAACATAATATCGTTCTGTGTCTGTTAACCGCTTTATAAAAAACCTCCGTATGGTCTCAGTACATACGGAGGGATACCTGTTTTATGAACTTCTCTCTATCTGCGAATTCTATTGCGTTTCTCTCATTTCAAATTTCAAACCAGTCATACCGTCTTTCCCGAATCTGTTCAAATCCCATGGACTTTGCCATTTTATAAGAAATCACATTGCTTTCCGTGCAGTCCCACTGCAATACCAGTCCCCTATCCAGAAAAGAATTGACCGTTTCTTCTGTTAGCCGTCTTGCTATTTTCTTTTTCCGATATTCCTCTGATACTTCTATATCAATCGAAACGATTTTTTCATAAGATGACGAACCAAATACAATGCCAATCACTGTATTATTTTGAATTGCAGCAAAAGCGCCGCTGTTGTCCAAAAACGAACGACGATCTCTCCAGGAATGGTAAAATCTTTCCAAAAACAGTTCTGCGTTTTTTATCGTCCCACTTTCAAAAAGTGTAATCATGTTTTGATCCACCGGATGAACACTTACTCCATCAGGCAAATCGGTTAATTTTTCGTATCGATTTACGGCTCTAAGGGAATATTCTGTCTCAGAAAATATCTGCTTATCAGCAAATATGTACAGAAGCCTTTGACGCATTTCTTCACTCTCAGCAGAAAACTCAAAGACCTTTTCACTCTCTGCTGTTATCTCATGAAACAATGTGTCAAAAAAGCGTCTTATTTCTTCGTCTGAATAATTGTCCAATACACCGGTTACTCCATATCCCCCAACACAATAGGAATATGCCACATGTATTCCCGGCAAATGTGTTTCGTCATCCCATCTTCTGCCTTTACTGATGTTTGCAATAATTCCGGAGATTGCCGGATATTCTGATGTAAGCTTGTATGTTTCTTTCATATCATTTCCATTTTATCTTTTCCGTATTGGAGTCCCGCCTGTGCAATACTCTGAATACGGATTGCAAAGTCTATCCATTGATCGTTCATGTTTTTTTCCTTTGGCTTTTCAATCTACTTAATCTGCGTCTCTGAACTGCCATTAAAATAATCAGTACACATACTGACAGAATAATCATGCTGCAAGAGTTTGTCAATATGGGATGTCAACATATCTCAAAAAGCCAAAATCGAGCCGAAAACAAAACTTCTTTTTTCCTTGTAAAAGCAGATAGGATATGTTAGAATCAAAACGGGAATGAGGTTCTCCCCAAGTAGTAATACTTAAACCGCTTATGAAAGCTGATGACTTCTGCGTTTTAAATTTACGCAGATCGTATCAGCTTTTTTCTGTATCTAAAGGAGAATTGTTTATGTTATTAAGTATCTCATTGATTCTGATTATTGGGATGTCTATGGGATGGGTATGCCGGAAATTGAAGCTGCCTGCTTTGCTTGGAATGTTAATGACCGGTGTTGTTCTTGGTCCATATGTGCTTAATCTATTGGATGACAGCATTCTTGGAATATCAGCAGAACTTCGTAAAATAGCACTCATCATTATCCTTACAAGAGCCGGACTTGGATTGGACTTATCCGGACTTAAAAAGCTTGGAAGACCTGCTGTTCTAATGTGTTTTGTTCCTGCGTCTTTTGAACTGCTTGGAATGATTTTATTTGCACCAAAGCTTATGGGCTTAACTGTATTGGAAGCTGCTGTTATGGGAGCGGTTCTTGCCGCCGTTTCTCCGGCAGTTGTAGTCCCAAGAATGGTTAAATTAATGGACGAGGGATACGGAGTAAAGGAAGGGATTCCGCAGCTGATTCTTGCAGGTGCTTCCGTAGATGATGTTTATGTGATCGTGTTGTTTTCTACTTTTGTTGGAATGATGCAGGGAGAAGGAGCATCCATGATTCGTTTTGTAAATATTCCTGTTTCCATCTTCCTGGGAATTGCGATCGGACTGTCGCTCGGATTTCTATTGGCTTTTTTCTTCAAGAAGGTTCATATCCGGGATACTTCAAAAGTACTGATCCTTTTAAGTATTTCCTTTCTGCTTGTCGTAATCGAAGATCAATTGACAACCGCAATTACCTTCTCCGCGCTGATCGCAATTATGTTCATTGGAATCGGTTTGCAGAGAAAAAGAGAAACCGTTGCAAAAAGACTTTCGGCAAAATACGGAAAACTTTGGATTGCAGCAGAAGTGTTTTTATTTGTGTTAGTTGGTGCTGCTGTTAATATTGAATATCTTGGAAACGTCGGAATAAAAGCTATTTTCGTGATTATAGGTGCACTGGTATTTCGAATGCTCGGTGTATTTCTATGCCTGCTTGGCACAAGCCTGAACAGAAAGGAACGCTTATTTGCTATGATGGCATATACACCAAAGGCAACCGTTCAGGCTGCCATTGGAGGAATTCCGCTTTCTCTCGGTTTTGCCTGCGGCGATGTAGTTCTCACCATAGCTGTACTGGCGATCGTTCTTACCGCTCCTCTGGGTGCGTTTGCAATTGATTTGTCCTACAAAAAACTGCTGAGGAAAGAATGAGTCAACATCCCGGATAAATTCCTGATATTTTCCACATTCGGTTCCAAATCGAAGCATGTTTTCCACTTCTTCATAAAATTATGCACCCTTTCGTTTAACTGCATCTTCGATCATTCCGGATGTAACGGTTTTTCATACAGACAAAACCAGGGAAGACCAAATTCCTCATACCCAAGACTTATCGTATCTACATAGCGAAAACCGCTTTTTTTATACAGGTTTTCTGCAGGAATATTTCCCTTCACCACATCAAGACGAATGCTGATACATTCTTCCTCTTTCGCTTTTTCTTCCGAAAAAGCAAGCAAGTTCTCGGCTACTCCCATACGAAGATACTTCGGATGAACAGCCAAAGTATAAATAACATAGATCTTTGAATAATCGTTAGCTGTTATCCATTGAGCCTGTTCGTAGTTTTTTTCCGGCCAATGACGAAGGATAACCGAACCAACAATGACGTCTCCATCCGCAGCAACATATAAAGTTTGTTCTTCAATTCCCTTCAAGGCATCAACCGCGGTAGGATAGATGTCCTTTTTCCAACCGGGATAATTCACACCTTCTGACAGATAATCACATAGATCAGCATACAGTTTTTCTATTTGATCAAGGTCAGAAGGTTTTGCTTTTCTAATACATAGATTCATTGACCATTACTCCTTATCGCGTTAAATCCTGATCCTGCTTCTTGCGGGCGCTGCAAAAGAACAGCACTGCGATCATCGCCCCAAGAACAGCAAATCATATTCTTTATAATAATATAAAATACTCTCTTTTTCATCTTTTTTCCACAATAAATACTTTCCTCTTAAGGCAGTAAGCATATCTTCTGCTTCTTACTGCCTCATTCCTGGAAAAAGACGTTCACGCAATCAAAAAGACTGCATACATTACATATGCAGTCCAGTCTATGTAAAGAGGTGCCTTACATTCCTCATTGGCCTATTACCCATGTCAAAGCAGCAATGCTTCCCGTTCATTTTCTTACTTAAATCAGGCAGGATGGGTACGTCCTGCCTGAAACCACCTTATCCTTCAATGGTGATGCAATTGGGTTTTTCTTCCACATACTTCTTCTCTTTCGGTATCGCAAAGGAAAGAATACCATTTTCAAATTTCGGATGGATATCTTCTTTCTGAACTCTATCTCCTACATAAAAGCTTCTGCTTACATTTCCGGAATAACGCTCCCGCCGGATGTACTTTCCGTCTTTGTCTTTGGTATCCTTATCCAGATTTTTCGCTGCCCGGATCGTCAGGTATCCATTTTCCAGTTCCATCTGAATCTCATCTTTTTTGAATCCCGGTAAGTCAACATCTATTTCATAGATATTGTCCTTTTCTTTAATATCGGTTTTCATAATTGCAGGTTCCTGTTTTCCATACAATACTTTTCCAACGTTCGGAAATGAAAAATCGTTCATAAATTCATCAAATAAGCTTTCTCCAAAAATACTAGGCATCATCATAAGTCATATCTCCCTTCATGATAAAGAATATTTTTGGCACTGTCGGAGAAATCCGAGGTGTCGTTTTACAGAACATTTGAAGATCTCATTTATTATCTCTTCTCTTTTGTTCTATGTGTAATATAACACCTATTATTAGCACTGTCAAGAGGTGAGTGCTAATTTTTTAGATTTTTTGTGCAGCTCTATGTGTTTCCCTTTTTTTGTGACTTGTTTGTGTGCGGTAGAATTTTTATGAACCTTTTTGCGAATGTATTTTATTACTTTGTGTGGAGATTTAACTGATTGTCTATGTCCCGTCCGGCATAGTATCCATACTTAACATTTATTCTTCCGGACGATCAATCTGTCCGCTTGCGTTTTCCGGCGATTGTAATTCAAAAGCAATATATTCAAAAATTCCTCTTAAATCACTGTCAGCCTGATTGGATACTTCTACTTCATATATCATAAACCATAATCCTTGCGAATGTCAGTAAAGACTTTCTTCGCATTTTTTGTCCGTCCAGTCTGCATATCCGCATAGTTTCCTCTTTTCCTTTATCTTTCTCTCCGGGAATCGGAGTGTAAAACATTCAAAGTTCCGCCATGATTTGCACAATTTCCAAAGGTATTATTTTTCTTCTTCTGCAAGCTTTGTAAGAGTATCTCCTGCAATGCGATAAACCGTCCAATCGGACATTTGCTCAGCACCTAAGGACAAATAAAAATCAATACTTGACTTATTCCAGTCAAGACACCACCACTCCAGTCTTCCGCAGCCACGCTCTACTGCAATCGCAGCAAGTTTCTTCAAAATCGTTTTTCCATATCCCTTTCCCCGATATTCCGGTCTGACATACAAATCTTCCAGATAAATACCGGCCCGTCCAAGAAACGTAGAGAAATTATGGAAGAATAATGCAAAGCCTATTTCTTTTCCATCTACGATCGCAAAGAGGACTTCCGCTTTTTGTTTGTCAAAAATCCAGTTTTCCAGTGTAGCTTCATCAGCAACCACTTCATCCAGCATTTTTTCGTAATCAGCAAGTTCCCTTATAAACTGAAGAATCAATGCGGTATCCTTACGTTCTGCGTTTCGAAATGTTACTTGATTATTCATCTTATTGTCTCTCCTTTATTTTCGATTTTTTCATTCTTAAAGCCTTTTACTTTACTATTTCCGGCGCACTTATTGATCAAATTTCTTTTTTAAAGCATTTTCTGTTGGAATGATAGTCAACAAAAGTATCAATGTTTGTATGGATATTTTTCCTCCTTCTCTGGTTTCATTTCTCCATTGCACTGTAACCGGAAGATAGATTCTTATCCTATAATAGTCGCAAACACCGCAAAAAATCCAGTCTTTTTCGGCTAATCTGTAATATAAATACAGATTGGCCGAAATCTATCACTTCCGAAGAAAAAAGGCGCTCTGCCAAAAGCAGAACACCTTTATCTATATTGCAAAACATCTACTATTTAATGTTCATACCATCCAAGCACACCGGGTGTCAGATTGATGTTAATCTGTTTGACCTCCTGATATTCCTCCAGACCATGCACGCCCAGCTCTCTTCCGATTCCACTCATCTTGTAACCGCCCCAGGGTGCCTCGTTGAAGGTCGGGTTGTAGCAGTTGATCCATGTAATACCTGCGCGGATCTCCTTGATGACACGCAGTGCTCTCGTTCCGTCTGCAGTAAATACCGCACCTGCCAGTCCATACGGCGTATCATTTGCAATCGCAATGGCTTCTTCCTCGGTCTTGAAGGTCTGTACCGTCACAACCGGTCCGAAGATCTCTTCCTTCACGATGGTCATATCCGGCGTACAATGATCAAAGATTGTCGGACGGATAAAGAATCCCTTCGCACATTCGCCTTCCGTATAGCGCTCGCCGCCGCATACCAGGGTTGCGCCCTCTTCCTTTCCTTTCTCGATATATGCCAGCACCTTATTCATATGGCTCTCGGATACCATAGCACCCATATCTGGATTGTCCAGAGGATTTCCGATCGTCATCGCATTTGCCTTCTTCGCCAGACGTTTTACAAACTCATCATGGATGCTCTCCTCCACAATGATCCGGCTTCCTGCGGAGCAGACTTCACCCTGATTGAAGAAAATGCCGACCATTGCCCATTCCACAGCACCATCCAGATCCGCATCTGCGAAGATGACGTTGGGAGACTTTCCGCCCAGCTCCAGACCAACTTTTTTCACATTGTTGGCCGCCTGACGCATGATGGACTGTCCCACCTCGGTACTGCCGGTAAAGGTCACCATATCCACGTCCTTGTTTCCTGCCAGCTCGTCGCCGATGGTTCCGCCGGGGCCCATCACAAGGTTTACCACGCCCTTCGGCAGACCACACTCCTCGAAGATCTCAAACATCTTGATGCTGGAAAGCACGCATACCGTAGCCGGTTTGAACACTACACTATTTCCTACAGCCAGCGACGGAGCCATCTTCCATGCGCCCATCAAAAACGGATAGTTCCAGGGTGTGATCTCTGCACAAACGCCTACCGGCTCATGAACCGTATAGCTGTGCATCTGTCCAAATCCGGAGTTTACATCGTAGCAGCCGCCGTAAGGAGCTTTGATCAG
>JAQYOA010000141.1 GCA_028727605.1 Lachnospiraceae bacterium | reverse complement strand
AAAAAAATATAGAATCATGCAGTTAAGTAGGACTGCTTTATTTGCTGTGCAAAAAAATGGCTGAAAGCAGAAATTCTAGCTCTCAGCCATTTGAAATTTCATACAAGAGCCTCTTGCAATGTCCTTAACTTATTGACATTGGTTGCCATTCCGTATTCTCTTCATACCAATCCGATCAATATCGGCTATCCGGATTCTCTGGGAATCGGTGCGGCTGTGATGGGAGACGGCAATTTTGACCTGATCTACAATATGGCGGATACCGACAGAAAAATGATGAAGGCTGCAGGACTGGATATTATGTATGGCCCTCAGGTGGATATTGCGACAGATCCCCGCTGGCCGAGGATCAGCGGTACCTATGGAGAGCGACCGGAGATTACCAGCGGCATTATTTCCGAACTGGTGCGTGGTTATCAGAACGGGGATGATGGACTCAATGAAGGCTCCGTGGTACTTACCGTAAAACATTTCCCGGGAGACGGACCTTCGGAAAACGGCTTTGAACCGCACATGCCGATTGGCCAGTGGAGACTGTATCCGACGGAAGGGTCCATGGAAAAATATCATCTTCCGCCGTTCCAGGCTGCATTTGACAAAAAAGCATCTGCGATTATGCCGGATTATTCCCGGGTTGCAAAGGACGGCCGCAGTGTTCCGCAATCGTATCGTGGAAAAGTAACTTCCAGCGAAGAAGTTCCCTCTACCTACAGCAAGGGACTGATTACGACGCTGGCCCGTGAGGAAATGGGATTTTCCGGTTATGTAAATTCCGATTCCGGTATTACCTCGGTTCAGATTTACGGAGTAGAGCACCTGTCGGTTCCTGAGCGTTATGCAAAAGCGATTTTAGCCGGTACGGACGTTATCGGAGGAAATTCGGATTCAGAAAATATTGTAAAGGCTGTTGAGGAAGGTTATCTGCCGAAAGAAGCGCTTGACCGGGCAAATTATAACCGTCTCCTGAGTCTGTTCCTCACAAATCGTGTGGATAATCCGTATCTGGATCCGGATCGTGCCGATCAGGTGAGAGCAGAGAACTTTGAAGGTGCGAAACAGCAGGCTTATATTGCGAATCAGAAAGCCGTGGTGCTTGCCAAAAATCATGGCGGTGTGCTGCCGATGGAAAAAGGGAAGAAGGTTTATATCGCTGCATTCAAGGGCGTAGATACCGGTGTTGCGATTATGGCACAGGCTATGGGAGCCGGTTCTGCACCGCCGGATGAGAACGCTGCATTAAAGCGGACACTGGCAGAGCTTTTGGAAAAGAAAGGTTATACGATCGTTGAGACGCCGGAAGAGGCGGACTATGCTTATCTGCATGTATGGCCGATCAGCAATGGCATGGTATTCTATCAGTTTGCAATGCCGGTGATTGAGATGGCAGATCAGCTGATGGTGGACGAGAGGGAAGTAAACAAGAGTCAGAAGAAGACAGGAAAGCAGGTTCCTGTCACTACGCTGAAAGATGTGGATAAAATCAGGGAGATTGCAGAGATTGTGCATTCTCACGGCGGAAAAGTGATTGCTACGTGTGTGGTAAACAATCCCTGGATTCTGGATAAGCTTGAGCCATACTGTGATGGACTGACGTTCCAGTATACAGTGAGTAAGGTGGCATTGGATAATGCCCTTGGTGCGCAGGTGGATGTACTTTCCGGTGATTACCATCCGACCGGAAAGATGAGTTTGACTATGGTTTCCTCACCGGAAGTAATTCGAATTACGGAGAAAGAGATCGATGGTGTCATGCGCGAGGTATGTGCTTCACCCAATGATGTTCCGGGATATGATAAAGATCAGTACATTGATCCGGAAATTCTTGCAAAAGTCAAAGGCGGCAGTTACGCATACTGTGACGAAGACGGCAATTATTATCGGTCCGGTTTCGGTCTCACCTATTAAAAAAGAACGATAAAACAAAAAGAAAAGCCTTGTCTTTGGCAGCCGGTTAAAAAAACGGTTGTCAGAGGCAAGGCTTATTTTTTCTTAAACCTGCTGTGAAGGAGTTTATCCGGTGTCAGATCTCACACTGCGTTCGCAGAAACGGCGGATCAGTCGTTGAATTCCAGATAAGCGCCTTTCATCGGGCTCGCAGCATGCTCGCTGAAGAGGCGGAGCACGCCATTTGCATATCTCTTCTTTCGTGGTTTCCAGTTGGCGCGGCGTTCCCGGAGAATAGCGTCAATTTCTTCCGGTGTTTTGCGCTCGCCTGCAACACCGATGATATTCAGCTTTCGAGCCATAACGTCAATTTCGATCAGGTCTCCTTCTTCTA
>JAQYOA010000140.1 GCA_028727605.1 Lachnospiraceae bacterium | reverse complement strand
AGGATTTCCCGCTTCTTGCAGTCTTTTCAACAAATAAACTTTTGAAGGACAACTCAAGCTGTCAAAACCCTTTAGTTATCGTAGTTTTTCTTGGTTGACCCTATTATATCTCTAGCCCCAGTTCCGGCAACTACAATCGTGTAATTCTTCATCATATTTTCTCCTCTGATTTGTCCGGTTGAACCGGATTATTGTTTATATAAATCGCTGTGGTTATCATCTCTTGACTCTCACAGCGCGGTATCATCAAAATCTAGTGTTCATGGATGTGTAGCTATCATTCGAGATGACATTATCATTCGGAATGTAGTTATCACCCTGAATGTTTTCATCACACGAAATGTGTCCATCATCCAAAGCTCCATCGAACCCGTGTTTATCCAAAACTTTTAGTGATAATCACATGGCTGCCATACTCAATAATTCAGCCGCCTCATGCCCCATACCCCAACAAAACCTCCCTCTAACACCAACTTTTTCCTTCGGGTACATCCCTACTTACAGAGCTGATTTATTGACTTTCCGAAAAAACAATCATTCAGTTCTGGTACAGGCTCACTTAACAGTAAAAAACCCCGTTTGTACATTCACACTCGCATCTATCCCTCACTAAAAGTATTGGATAGACCCGTTCATCTGCTGATAAAATCATCCTCTATTTCATTTGAAAATGTTCTTATCACATCAAACACCTATGTACCCTAAACTTCATTTTTCGCCTAGTTTTCGTGAGTTTTTCAGGTCTTTTTCTGCCACGATTAAGCGACTGAAAATTTAGGGTAGACATTCACTTAACATCAAAAACCCGTTTGTACATTTACACTCGCATCTATCCCTCACTAAAAGTATTGGGTAGACCCGTTCATCTGCTGATGAAATCTTCAAAAACTTTGATATTACGCGGTTTTTCATATCGTCCGAAAACTCCACCCCGCCTTCATTCTCACCATTCATAAAACAATCCCCGTTATTTCATCAATGTTGAGAACGAACCATTCTTTACTTCCTGTTTCTCCACGGCCCGGTCCTTTTCCCAAAGGAACTGCTCTTATGCCGGGCCATGGCTTTTACCTATCGCTTTACTTCCTGCTTCTTTTCTTCACTTCTCCCGCTCTTCTTCGCCTGTCCGTAACCATATCCATACCCATAACCGTATCCATACTTTCCATAACCGTAATATCCGTATCCGGAGACGCTTTCCTCCACACCGTTTAACACGCCGCCAATGATTTTCTTTCCATGGCTGGTTACATTCTGGATTGCATTCAAGATCTGGCTCTGTTTTGCCATATCCTGTCTCATGACGAAAAGGATGCCGTCACAGTACTCCGACAGCGTTGCTGCATCGGAGATGCCTCCGCAGGGCGGTGCATCCACGACGATATAGTCCATCTCTTCCCGATATTTCGCCATCAGGTTTTTCATCGCATCTCTGGTAAGAAGGGCGGATACTTTCCGGCTCTCGGCGCCGCCGCTAAGGAACCACAGATTTTCCCGTTCCAGATAGCGTACTGCTTCCTCTGCTGGGACTTCCCCGCGAAGGACGTGAGAAAGGCCTTTTACCGTCTTTGGCATGTCAAGACGTTCTCTCAACGTGGATCGACGCAGGTCGCCGTCGATCAGCAGGACTTTGTTTCCCCGCTCTGCAAGGGCCAGAGCCAGATTCAGGGAAATGGTGGATTTTCCCTCTCCCGGCAGGGTGCTGGTCACAAGCACTGCCTTTTTCTCTTCTTCTTTCATCCGGCGGTCCAGCTTCAGGGTCATACTGCGGATGGGCTCCCGCAATGCTTTTCCGGCTCTCGGGTTGCGGATGGAAACGCTTTGGTTTCCTTTTTTCTTATGGGCTTTGAACTTAATCTGCGGGATCACACCGGCGCATTTCAGGTTCAGTACTTCTTTTAAGTCTTCCTCTGTGCGGATGGTCTTTCTGGTCAGCGCGTAGATCAAAAGGACCAGACAGCCAATGGCGATGCCAGCCAGCAGTCCGTAAAGGGCATACTTGATTCCGCTGTTCCCATTGATGGGCTCTTCCGGCAGTACCGAGGGCTGCAAAATCGTCAGCTTTGTCTCACCGATGGCATAGCGGGAGACCTCCGGAATGCACTCGACGGCTGCATCCAGTACTGCTTTGGCCTCTTTGGGATCCGGACCTGTGGCGATTAATTTGAACAGGTTGGAGTCTTCCACAGACTCGATGGACAGCGTGGTCTCGATCTCCTCTTTTCCCACCGCTTCCAGGATCATGTTGTTCAGCACATCCGTTTTCAGCAGGTTCGGCAGCAGATTGGACAGCTGCTCCGCTGTGGACACATTGTAGTAGAAATTGTAGGATGCATTCACATCGCTGTAGCTGGTCTGGGTGCTCACGGTAAAGGAGGTCTTCGCCTCGTATTCCGGTTTCACCAGGAAGTTTCCAAAGAGAAATCCGGCTCCGGTTAATACCACACAGACAATCAGCAGCATCCACCAGAATTTGCGCAGGCCTTTCCAGACATCACACAGCAGGATCCCAAGGTCGATCACGTCTTCATCGTCATCCTGATATTGCATTTCATATGTATTCATTCGTTCACCTCTAAGCTTCCTGTCATTGTCATCGAAATTTCAGCGGATCCCTTTAGCGTCTCTGCTGGGATGCCTTCTCATTTTTCCCGGAAGATTCTCTTCTGTCGTAACCGTAGCCGTAACCATATCCGGAGCTGTTCTCATTTGCACTCTCGAAATCGTTCAGCACATAGCCGATGTATTCCGCATCGCTTTCCTGGAGGGTCTCGGAGGCATCATTCAGATCAGAGATGCGCACCACGTCCTGACGCACAACCAGCAGGGAGGCGTCGGCATATTCCATCAGCGCCTGGGTATCACTGCCCGCCACAAACGGTGCCGTGTCCAGGATGATCACGTCGAATACCTTGCGGCAGGCGCGGATCAGTTTCTGCAGGGATTCGGAGTTCAGATATTTTAACGGATCGTTGATTGCTTTCCGGTTCAGTACGGTATAGACGCCGGTTTTCGGGATTTTCTGCAGGACATCCGTCAGGAGGGCCTGACCGTCCAGATAGGCCAGCAGGCTGTTCTCGTAAGTGGCGCGGTTATCAAAGATCTTGTACAGAGCCGGTTTTTCCAGGTCCATATCGATCATCAGAACTTTTTTGTTTCGCTGTGCCATGGCGATGGCAATGTTCGCCGCCACGGTGGACTTTCCTTCATTCTCCGCAACACTGGTTACCATCAGCACCTTCTGGTTCTTTTTCTTCATATGGTAATCCAGGCGGGAAGCCAGCTGATGATAGCTCTCCTCAAACCGGAATCCGATGGTGGGATTGCTGATCAGGACTGCTTTGTTTATCTTATGAAGCTTTGCCTGCAGAGTACGGTTTTTCTCCTCATGGGGAATGCTTCCCAGACACTGTCCTTCCAGACGGCGTTTCGCGCAGGCAGTGGTTTTTACTGTGCTGCGCAGAATGTTGCAGAGGATGATTGCTGCCGCAAGCAAGCATACGATGGCCGCAATTCCAAGAACGCGCAGCTTCATCAGATTGACTTCGTTGGAGGGTTCCACCGGAACTTTTGGCTCATCCACCAGTTCCAGAACCGCATTGCCGAACAGGTAATCGGATACGCTGGTATAGTTATCCATAATGCTGTTCATTACCTGGTAAGCGGTTTTCGGATCCTGGGCGGTCACATGTACCAGAATCATGTTGGTCTCCGAAATCAGTTCGGAGGTGATTGCCGTATGCTCCGGCAGTTCTCCCATCTCTTCCGCGATTTTTTCTTCCATCACATCGCTGCCGAAGACCTCGGAGTAAACCTCCGCCATGGAATTGGAGGTCTTCAGAGAATTGTACGCACTGGTATCAGTGGTTCCCCGGGCAGAGACTGCCATGGTGGCGGTAGAGGTGTATTCCGGATGATAGCCAAGGTTTTTGTAAGCCTGCACGCCAAAGAGTACGGTCAGGGCTGCCAGCACAAAAAGCGGCAGATTGCGCACCAGATCCCGGAAAATCAGTCCAAGATTAATCTCGTCCCCGTAAAGGTTTGTATTTTCTTCCATCGGATCCTCCTTCTACTCTCTCACCAGAACCGTCAGGCAGGTTTCACCCGTTTTGCCTGCACCGTCTGTCATGGAATAAAGTACTTCGTACACACCGGGCACCGCACCATTTACGCCGCTGCTGATCTGTACGTACTCCAGTCCTGCTTCATTTCCCGCACTGTCCTTTACCGAGGCCAGATACTGCTCCGGGTAAAACTCTGTGCCCGCCTGCATGCAGACCAGATAATGAGTCAAAGTAATCACCGGCAGATTTTTTGTGGAATCCACCACATGTACCGGCAGATCCGCTGATACGGAATCCCCGAACCGATTGGTGATCTCCACGCCGATGGTATAATCTCCGTTGGCGGTATTATCGATATCTCCGGAAAGGATCCGGATGCGGCTGCTGATATCGCCTTCCAGGCAGTCCGTCGCTCCCAGACGATCCAGCACCGTAACCTTGCTGTTTCTCTCAAAGATGAGAGGAGAACTTAAAGTAAAGGAGGGAGACTGATAATCCTGATAACGGACTTTTCTTGTGTATTCTCCGACATTGTTTGCCTGATCAAATACCAGATAGGTAACCTCGGTCACACCTTTTTCCTCTTTGAAATTGGACTTCTCTCCCACCAGGATCTCCGAAGTCAGATCTCCGTCCTTGTCATCGGAAGCCGTTAATCCCTTTAACAGGCTTTCTTCCCCATCCCGCACGGAAAGAACCAGTTCTTCGGTGTCAGAGGTAATCACCGGAGGGGTATCGTCCGATGTGCGGTGTGCCAGTACAGCAGAAAACAGCCATACCGCAAAGACTGCTGCAAATAGAATCACCGTGATTCTGCGTATATATTTCATGATTGTTTGTTCTCCTAACGTCTGACGCTTTCCGGTCAGTGATTTTGGTCGTTTCTGTTGTTGGTTTCTGTTGTCTGTTTTTGTTATAATTTTTTGTTGTGGCTTTTCTTACGATTTTGTCATGGTTTTCGCTATGGCTTTTGTTATGACTTTTGTTATGACTTTTGTTATGATTCCTGTTTCGCTTCTCTGTTGTCGCTTTAGCTTGCTCCCTTACCAAAAAGGGCAACCCATACCGTCTTAAAGAGCAGCTTCAGATCCAGTGTCACAGACCAGTTGTCTATGTATTCCAGATCCAGTGCCAGCACTTCGTCGAAGTTCTTGATATCACTCCGGCCGCTGACCTGCCACATGCCGGTGATTCCCGGGCGAATGCTGAGTCTCCGCTTATAGGAACTCTTGTACATCTGAAACTCATCCAGTGTAGGCGGACGGGTCCCGATCAGGCTCATATCGCCTTTCAGCACATTCCAGAACTGGGGCAGCTCGTCGATGCTGAGTTTTCGAATGACTTTTCCCACTTTTGTGATCCGGGGATCATCCTCGATTTTGAACATCAGCCCGCTGTCCATCTCATTTTTGGCCATCAGTTCTTTTTTCCGCTCCTCCGCATCTGCATACATGGAACGGAACTTATACATTTTAAATAAGCGCCCGTTCCGGCCCACCCTGGTTTGGGCGAAAAAGAGCGGACCGGGGGACTCTATCAGAAGAGGCGGTGCCACAAAAATCGTCGCGACCGCAGTGACAAGCAATCCGATGAGCGCTCCACAGATATCCATCAGCCGTTTTACGACAACCATTCGGGTGGTGATGACGGTCTCACAGAAGGAGATCACATAATAATCGCCAAAGGAGCGCAGTTCTTTTTTCTTGTATTTCAGGGGAAGGCCGTAGGCCTGGACATTCAAATTCACTGTGATGCCCATAGATTCGTATTTCTCAATTGCCTGTGCAATATGGACTCCGGTGGAATAAGGCACATCGATGAAGATATCATCCACGGCCTCCCGCTTCACACAGCGGTACATATTGTCAAAATTTCCCCAGACCGGAATGCCGCAGATGGTGGAGCCGATCAGATCTTTGCTGCCGTCCACCACGATGATGCCCACCAGCTCGTATTCCCAGAGTTCTTTCTTTTTCTTCAGAATCCGGCTGGCGATCTCCTCTGCCTGATCCTCTACGGTGACAATCACAAGGCGTTTTCCGTAGATACTCTTTCGGAAAACTTTGAGGAGCCAGTATTTGTAAAGGCTGCGTGCAGTAAACATCACCAGCGTACAGGTCACAATAAAGCAGAAAAACGTGATCCTGGAATATTTTTCACTTTCTTTCAGGAAGAACAGTCCCAGAAGCATAAACAGGGACAGAAGCAACACGTATTTGAATACGGTAATGAATTCTTCGATTCCGCTGCGGTTTGCAAAATCAACCGCGGAAATGCGAAGGAAAAAGAGAACAACATAGATTAGTAACAGAAATAAAAAAGGGCTGACATTTCCGATGGAAAGTCTCGGACCCAGAACATTGCCCGTCCGGACAAAATTTACTCCCAGATAGCTCACCGAAATAGCCGCCAAATCAATCGCTAATAAAAAAAATATATTATTTTTTTTCTTCCCCCAGTCCATATCATACTCTTCCTTTGTTTCTATTCTTTCGTATTTTCTTCTGCAGGATGAGCGATGGCACATCCAGAGAAGTACAACAAAATATTCATTTTGTTGTGTAATGCTGTGATTTGCCGCGGATGTTCGCTTCGAGTTCTGGTAATATGCGGATATATTAAGCAAAATGTAAGAATTATTTGCTCCAAATCATAACGATTATAGCAAACCTCTATTCATATTTCAAGTGGCGTTTTGCTAACGGGGCAAAAATGTGTCATTTTTGTGAAGTTTTGTCGGAATCGGGACCGATTCCGTGCAGTGATTGTAAGAAAAGAGTAAGAAATTTTCGAAAAGAAACAAGAAAGAATTGATTTCCCCAAACCGATTTACAACAAAATGAATATTCTGTTGTTTTTGCCTGTTTTTCCTACAAAATCAGTCCCAGTGACTCTATTTTCCGTGCCTGTTCTTCGCTGCTCCTGGTCAGATAGATCCGGGTGGTGTTGATGCTGGAATGTCCCAGCAGATCTGCCAGATGATCGATGTCTTTTTCCAGCTCATAGTAACAGCAGGCAAAGAGATGTCTGAAATTGTGCGGGAAGACCTTTTCACGGTCCACACCGGCGTTTTCGCTGAGCGCTTTTAACTCCCGGAAAATATTGCTCCGATCCATGGGGCGTCCGCTTCTTGTGATAAAGATGCTTCCCTTTCTGATATTTCTTTCCTTACTATACGAGCGCAGTTGTCTGCGCAGTGGGGCGGGCAAAAGAACCGTGCGACATTTCCCTTTCATACGCACTCTTGCATAGCCGGATTCCAGGGCTTCTACCGTGATAAACGGAAGTTCGCTGATTCGAATTCCGGTGGAACCTAAGGTTTGTATCAGCAGATACAGCCGTTTGTTCCTCGTTCTTTTGGCCGCCTCCAATAACCGATAATATTCTTTCTTCGTCAGCTCCCGCTTTTTCGAACGGAACGCTTCCTTTTGCACTTTCAGGGACTTAATCATGCAGTCATACCATCCCATTCTCCGGAAAAAACTGTTCAGCGATGCCACGATTCCGTTTACCGTTGTCTCAGCATAGGTGGTAATCAGGTTTCGTTTGTATTGAACTACAATTTCCTTATTCACTTTTCCTGCTGCATCCAGTGTTTTCATGAATTTTTGCAAATCATTCAGATACTTCCGGCAGGTTGAAGGGCTCTTCTCCTCCTCCAGCAAATATTGTTCGTATTGTCTCAGTTTTTCTTCATCCATCCGATATTGTTCCATCTTGTTTCTCCTTCACTCTTTTTGTACTAAAAATGCAAAATCCCCCGAAGCAAAACGTTCCGGTCTTTCCGTTCGTTCCGCTCTCGGGGGACTTTTTCTGATTGTTTTTGTTTCCGTATTTCTTATGACCATGAAGCGTTTTCCTATTTTGTCTGTTCCGCTTCTTCTCTCGTACAGCCTTCCCGGCTGTAACGCGCTTTTTCATAATAGTGGTGGAGGGTCTGCATTCCTTCACTTCTTTCCGCCTCTGCCTTCTCCTCCAGCTCGGTCGGAGTTTCACTGCCCTGCAAAACACTTTTCAGTGTCTTTTTGATCCGTTTTTTGTAGCGTCTGCGGATCTGCATATTCGGGGAAAATCTTCCCTCTCCCTCTTTTCGCTTTCTGCCAAGCCGGACGCGCTCCTCCGTTTCCTCCTTGTCCAGGAACAGAATCTCATCCTCATCCTTTGCTGCAAAGGAGCTTCCCGCATTTTTGCAGGCCTGATAGATGGCTTTCAGCAGCATCACTGCCATACCCGAAAGCATGAGAAAGACAATCACTTTTCCGATGTTCTGCACCCAGGCCGGGAGTTCTTTGGCCTCACCAAGGCCCGCAAGGCTCTCGGCAAGATCCATCTGTGATGTACCTTCCGTGGCGGATACGGTAATTTCCGTCTCCTGCCGTTCCACTTCCTTGGGCTCATAGCCGGCGATGGCATCCGCAAGCGGATCTTTTCCATACAGTGCAGATGGAAGGACAAAGAGCACCAGGATCAGGATCGCTGTGGAAAGGATGATCTTTCCCACACGCACCATGGTTTCCACCGGCAGATTGGCGATCCGCTGATGCTCCTCGATGAACCCGTGCATCCGATCCATGAACTGACAGTAAAAACACAGGAAAATATCCGCCAGCAGCAGATAAAACACCAGTTTCCAAAAACACGGCTCTTTCAGGAACATTCCCAACACATAAAGGACGGCAAACCAGACCCAGTGAACCGGATGAGGCAGGTCAAAAAGAGAGGGAAGTTCCCAGTCCTCCACGTTCATTGTTGCGGCGGCACCGTTTGGCAGCTCCCGGAATTCCCGGATCATCTTTCCTTTCCTGATACGCACATAACCGCGGACAGCAAAGATGACAACCGTAAAAAACACCGCCAGCACCATGCAAAGAATCTGCGCCCGTCCGGCCGGAGCACGGTGGCGGGTGACGATACTTTCAAAGAGAGTACCTGTTCCGTATCCGATTCCTCCCATCACAGCAGCCACCGCCAGTCCCAGAAGGAGAAACTGCACCAGTGTCTTTGTGCGCCGAAATGCAATATAACCCGCAATCGCCGGAATCAGAATTACCACGGAACAGAGACAAAAGAGAAGGGCTTCTCTCTCCCCCAGTTCACAGATCCATCTGCCGGCGGGATAGTAAATTCCCGCAAAGAGAAGGAGTGTATGTACAAAAGAAGCGGCCAGCTCCCCTTTTCCTGTCTTTATCTCCACGGTTCCACCTCCCATCTCATCGCCGTCACGCCGGGTGCCTTCCAGCTGATCTCTTCTGCCGAAGGCGGTACCGGGACAACCCAAAGTACCTGATTGTCTCTGCCTGCCAGACTCTGCAGCGCACTTTTCATGCCGTCTGTCTGATTTTTGGAAATTACCACAAAGGTACAGCCGGAATGCTCCCGTCCCGCCTCCGCCCGGATCAGTTCCTCTCCGGTGCGTGAAACGGTTCCCGTTTCCAGACAGGCCAGCTTCTGATTTAACTCCATCATCCGGCCTGCGCCGGCATTCTGACGGACATTCAGTTCCCCATCCGCCAAACGGTCACGCCCGTTGCTCCTGATCTGCAGATCCATCTTCTGGCGTACCAGACGCGCAGCCAGCGAAGAGGCAATGCGGATGCTCTCCTCCACCAGGTCTTCTTCCTTCAGAATATTTTCATCCTGCACGTCCAGAAGAAGAATCACCTGAATACTGGTTGTGGCATCGTACTCATTTACCATCAGCTGCCCGGTGCGGGCAGATGCCTTCCAATTAATATGATTCATGGGGTCTTCCTTCCGGTAATCCCGTATGCCGGAAAACTCAAAAGGATCCGGGTACAGCTTATTTCTGGAAATGACCATGCCGGATACCGCGCGGCAGATCAGCCTGATCCGGTTGACATCCACCTGTCCCGGATAGACATACATCTGTGTCTGCTGAGGAAATTCCACATAGTAGTTATCGGAAAAGAACAGTCCGTAGCCCACCACGCCGGCGCTGTCAATGGTATACAGTCCCCGCTTCTTTCCCACAAAGGGCAGAGTACGGGTAATCTGCTGACGGAACAGGAAGGAAAAGAGATCCCGTTTGTAGCTCTGATCTGTCACGTTGCTGTTTGCCCTGGCTTCCTTGTCAAATTCCAGGCTGCGGTTCATGGCCAGACGAACCTCCAGTGCGGGAATGGGCAGCCATTTGTCATTGACTACAATCTCTTTAAGGGCAGAACTTTCCCCTTCATAGATCGATGTGTCTGTAAAGCGAACATTCACTGACAGATTCTTCTTCCAATACTTTTTCTCAACATAGCGTTCCAGCCTCCAGGCCAGAAACACGCATGCCAGTAATATGATCAACATCTTTTTCGATCCCTTCTCTTATCTGCCCTGCCAGTTCTCTGTCGGCACCGGAACGGTTCCAAGGATTTCCTCCACTGCGCTTCTGGCTGCCCTGCCGTCATCCATGCCCGCATTCATCGTCAGACGATGGGCCAGCACCGGCACGGCTACCGCCTTCATATCCTCCGGCACAACATAGTTGCGTCCCTGCACCATCGCATAGCCCTGGCAGGCTCTCAAAAAGGCCAGGGTTCCTCTGGGGCTGACACCGCTGGCAATCCTTGCATGTCTGCGGCTCTCCTGCGTGATTGCCACCAGATAAGAGAGCAGTTCCGGATGTATGTAAACCTCACAGCACTGCTTCTGCAGCGCCGCAATCTCCTCTTTCTCACAGACAGGGGACAACTCGGCCAGTGGTTCATCCACCAGGAAACGATTTACCATCGCAATCTCCTGTGCACTGGTCAGATCCTCCATGGACAGTTTCATCAGGAATCGGTCCATCTGTGCCTCCGGCAGCGGGACGGTACCAAGTGTCTCCAGCGGGTTCTGGGTTGCAATGACCAGAAACGGCTCTTCCAGAGGTCTTGTCACTCCATCCACTGTGATCTGCCGCTCCGCCATACATTCCAGAAGACTGCTCTGGGTCTTCGGGGTCGCCCGGTTGATCTCATCCGCCAGCAAAATGTTGCAGAATGCCGGGCCTTTGGAAAATACAAACTCGCCCGACTTCGCGTCAAAGTAATTCAGTCCCGTCACATCCGACGGCAGCAGATCCGGCGTAAACTGAATCCGCCCGAACTCTCCCTGAATCGATTTCGCCAGAGATTTTGCCATCACCGTCTTGCCGGTTCCCGGCACATCCTCCAACAGCACGTGCCCCTTGGCCAGCACCGCCGTCAGGACCAGATCCACAGTCCGCTCATTGCCGATCATCACTTTCCCGATATTCCTCTTCAGGTTCTCCAAAACAGTACCTTCCATATAAAAACACACCAATCCTTTCTTATATTCCATATCTCACACTAATCTAAGACTATGATGTTGAGGTCAAAAGCATTTGCCCCCTGATGCTTTCGGATTTTTCGCACTTTGCGCTCCCCAAAATCCGAAAAACATTCGAAATCCGCTCATTTTTCTTCGAAAAATGGCTACTTTCTCCAGGACTATAAACACGGAGCTTTCAAGAGAACGGCGGCAAGGAAGATGATAAGGAGCTGCCGCGGTTTCGGAGGGCAAGAACATCTAACGGTGTGTCCTTTTTCTAAGATCGGAAAGGCATG
>JAQYOA010000139.1 GCA_028727605.1 Lachnospiraceae bacterium | reverse complement strand
GAGTCCTTTTACAGGAGACAAAGAATCCGAAAGATAATACAGCTGTTCGTCCAGCAGAAGGAATCCTCCGTCACTCCAGTCTCTGTTGATACGGCAAAGGAATTCTTTTGCCTCACGCGGCATATTCCCAGCTGCTAACGTTGTTTTTAAAGCAGTACAGCCGGGTTCTTTGTTTCCGCTTTTTTTCAGCAATGCAAGGAAATGGCCTTCGCCTTTCATTTTCTGAGGGAAAATACGGACACAATCGGTAAGATCTTTTCCGTTTACAGAAACACCCGGTGCAAAACCTTCGTAATCAGGCAAAATTTTCATGAGAGAAAGATCTTCGTGGGAACGAAGAAGTTCCTCAATTACAGCTTCGTTTTCTTCAACGGAAAATGTACAGGTTGAATACAGCATCATACCGCCGGGCTTTAACATCCGGTATGCCTGTTCGGAAAGCTTTTTTTGAATTGGCACGTAGACGGAAGGACCATTTTCTTCAAAGAAACGGATCATCGAAGGTTCTCTTCGAAACATTCCTTCCCCGGAACACGGTGCATCCAGCAGGATTTTATCGAAATATTCCGGATAAGCATTTGTAAGCTTTTCCGGATCTTCGCTGGTAACCAGTATATTTCCAAAGCCCTGATTCTCCAGATTTTTCAGGAGAGCTTTCGCCCGGGAATGACTGATATCATTTGCCAGAAGCATTCCGGTTCCATCAAGACGTCCGGCAAGCTCGGTTGCTTTACCGCCGGGAGCTGCACAAAGATCCAGTACGCGATCTCCCTTTTCCACGGGGAGTCGGCTTGCAGGTGTCATAGCACTTGATTCCTGAAGATAATAGAGACCTGCATGATAATAGGGATGCTTCGTGGGCTGAATTTCGTGCTCATTATAATAGAAACCGTTGGGAATCCAGGGTATTTTTTCTAATTCAAAGGGACATTGTTCTTTCAGTTCATCCGGGGATATTTTTCCGGTATTCGCGCGCAGTGCATGGCAAACAGGCTGATCGAAGCTTTCAATGTATTTTTTTAATTCCTCTTCTCCCAGCAAATCTTTCATCTGAGTGAGGAAGTTCTCAGGAAGTCTCATCTTACCCGTACCTCATTTTTTATAATTCATCTGTTATCGCCTGGGCACGGTAACCCTCCGCGATCAGGTCAAGTTCTTTGTGAAAACGTTTCAGCTCCTGAAGATCGTTCAGTGCATAAATATGATAAAACTCATCCTGAATCTTTTCGACTTCTCTTTTATTGGAAAGTTTGTAGAGGTTTTCGATATTGTTCAGAATGTCTGTGATCAGATTCCTCTGAATCTGAGAGGAATTTTGAGCATCCATAATCTCATTGCGCACAGAAGACATTTCGTTATCCAGGGAAATGATTGCCCTGGCAGCTCCTTCCAGACGGTCACGGATATGTTCCGGTATATTTGCTTTGTATTTGTACTGAAGTGAGTGTTCGATTGTAGCCCAGAAATCCATTGCCATTGTTCTGATCTGGATTTCTGCCTGAAGTCTTTTGGGGCCGTTCATTGTTTCGACGGTATAGTATACAATCAAATGATAGCTGCGATATCCGCTGTCCTTCATATGTTTTATATAGTCTTTTTCGCTCTTAATGACAATGTCGGAGCGTTTTGAAATCAATTCTGCGACTTTTTCAATGTCTTCTACGAATTGGCAGATGATGCGTATGCCTGCAATATCCTCCACCTGTTCTTCCATATCATCTGGTGATATTCCTTTGCGCTGCATTTTTTCGAGAATGCTTGATACACTTTTTACGCGTCCGCACACACTTTCAATCGGTGAATAGAGTCCCTTTTCATGATGCTCTTTGATCAAATGATTAAACTTCACAGTCAGCTCTTTTACCGCCAGATCATATGGCTCCAAAATTTCATGCCACAACAGTATATCCATATTTCCAAACTCCTTTTATTTCCTGCTGTATTCTGCTCCTTTCATCCGTGTAATACTTTATGTTCTTTGAAAGTACACAAAGCATCGGATAGGGATTCACACTGATCTCTCCGCCGTCCCGGGATCGGATATAACATCCGAAGTGAAGATGCACAGGAAACTGTCCTGTAGTTCCTTCCTCTCCGTATCCGGAATTTCCCATAAATCCCAACAACTGTCCTGCCATTACAGAGTCTCCGATCTGAAAATCTTTTCCGTATTCAGAAAGATGGGCATAATAGAAGTATCCTCCGGATTTTCCACGGATACCGATCCGCCATCCGCCCATCGGAAGCCATCCGATCTGTTCGACATAGCCCTCACAGACACTGATGACCGGATAATAGCCGCAGGCATTGTTTGTTCCGAAAATATCACAGCCTTCATGTCCTCTGTTTCCGCCGTAATTTCTTGAATCCATCCAGGTATCTTCGAAAGTGAATGTGGAATCTTCCTTTGAAAATCCGGCTACTGGAAAACAGACAAGATCTTCCCAGATTGCCCTGCAGGCTCTGACAACAGATTCATATGCTCTCCTGTCACAAAAGAGAAAGAGATTGCGTCTCTTTTCAATTGTCTGAATGGAAGGCGGATTGAAATCATCCAGTATACATCCGGAAAGAATCAGTTCCTGTGCCAGGATTTCGGAACCTGAGAGTTGGTTCTCTTGTGCAAACAGCCAGATTTTCTCCAGTGTCTCTTCTGAATAATCAAGTTTACGGAAAGCCTCTGTTTCAATTGTTTTTTCCGACAGTTGATTGCGGATGCAGTTTACAGAAATCAGCCGCAGTAAGAAGCCGCACAAAATGCAGCTAAGGAAAAGAGCAGTCATTTTCCGGTCCTTACGCATAATTTCATCTCCCACCTGCTTATCATATGAGAGAAATTCCTGTAATATGACTGCTTTTCCTGTTTCGTTTTAAATTCATGATCAGGAACGGGCAATTCGTTCCAGTATTTTCAAAAGATAATCATAAGTTCTTCCGACAGAGGAAATAGAAAGTCGTTCCTCGGTTGTATGAATTGCCTTCATATTCGGACCAAACGATACACTGTCAAGTCCGGGAAGCTTTTCATAGAACAGTCCGCATTCAAGTCCTGCGTGAAGAGCCTCTACAGCCGGCTTTTGGCCATAGAGTTTTTCATATTCTTTCACACACAGATCCCGCAGCGGAGAATCTGTACGGTATTCCCAGGCCGGATAAGCACCTTCCACATGATATTCCCCTCCGAGAAATTCTGTGAGGTACTGAATTTTTTCTGAAACGGCTTCTTTTGCACTTCCGACCGAGCTGCGGACACTTGATCTTGTCTCAAGGTGATCCGGTAAAAGTTTCAGAATACCAAGATTTAAAGAAGTTTCAACAAGACCCGGGATCAATGCGCTCATTTTCTGTACTCCGTTTGGATAGTTCATCAGGAAAAACAAGAC
>JAQYOA010000138.1 GCA_028727605.1 Lachnospiraceae bacterium | reverse complement strand
TCAATATACTGACGGTACTCATCCAGCGTCGTAGCTCCGATACAGTGGAGCTCTCCTCTTGCCAGCATTGGTTTCAACATATTTCCGGCATCCATAGCGCCCTCTGTCTTGCCGGCTCCCACAATCAGATGCAGCTCATCGATAAACAGAATAATCTGTCCATCGCTCTTTCTTACTTCCTCCAGTACCGCTTTGAGACGCTCCTCAAACTCACCCCGGTATTTTGCGCCTGCAACCAGCGCGCCCATATCCAGGGAGAAAACCGTCTTATCTTTCAGACTCTCAGGCACATCACCGTTGGCAATTCTCTGTGCCAGCCCCTCCACGACTGCGGTTTTTCCCACACCGGGTTCACCGATCAGAACCGGGTTATTTTTTGTCTTACGGGAAAGAATCCGGATCACATTCCGAATCTCTGTATCACGGCCGATCACCGGATCAAGCTTCTGACTTCTGGCACGCTCTACCAGATCCTGTCCGTATTTCTCCAGCGTGTCATAAGTTGCTTCCGGATTGTCGGTTGTAACTCTCTGATTTCCTCTCACTGTACTTAAAGCCTGGAGGAAACGTTCTCTTGTGATTCCGTACTCCTGAAACAGCTTCTTCATGGACGGACTCGGATATCTCAGCATAGCGAGAAACAGATGTTCCACCGAAACATACTCATCTCCCATGGCTTTCGCTTCGTCTTCGGAATTTACCAGCACCTTATTCAGATACTGTCCGATATAAGGCTGTCCGCCGGACACCTTCACCTTATCATTTAACGCTGTCTCTACCCGGTTTAAAAAATGTTCTTTATGAATCTCCATCTTCTCAATCATCTTGAGAATCAGACTGTCATCCTGATGCAGCAGATTGTACAGCAAATGCTCCTGTTCCACTTCCTGATTGCCAAAGTCATAGGCAGTCTTCTCCAGGTTTTGTACAGCCTGCAGGGATTTCTGCGTAAATTTGCTGATATTCATAGGCTACCTCCTCATAGAAGATCCGGCCGGAACAAAGAAGGCCGAATCCATTCTCTTACTGTTCCTTTGTTCTATTCGAACTATAACAGAGATAACACAAAATGTCAATACTTTTTTCATCAAAAAACTGCCGGCAGGAACATACCTGCCGGCAGAACAAATGATCAAATTTTTATGTATTACACGATTCTTCTTACTGCAAGAATGGTTCTGTATGCCGCATTCGAGCTGATCTTGATACCATCTCTCTCGTTGCTGGCATGTACAATCTTGCCTCCTCCGATGTAAATCGCCACATGACCGTCATAACAGATAATGTCGCCCGGCTGTGCTTCGGAATAAGATACTCCGCGTCCACAGCTGCGCATTGCTGAGGAGGAGTGCGGCAGGCTGTATCCGAAGTGTGCATAGACACTCATGATAAATCCGGAGCAGTCTGCACCGTTTGTCAGGCTTGTTCCGCCCCATACATAGGGATTGCCGACAAACTGGCATGCATAATTTGCAATCTCTGAACCGGTAGCGCTTCCTGTGCTGGAGGAGCTTCCGCCGGAACTGCCTGAACCAGTACCGGAGCTGCCGGAATTTGAAGTGCCGCTGCTGCTGTTCCCTTTGTTTGTGGAAGAACTGCTGTTGGATTTGTTTGCCTCAGCCGCTTTGCGTGCCTCTTCCGCCTTGCGGGCTTCCTCTGCTGCTTTGGCTGCTTCCTCTGCCTTGCGGGCTTCCTCTGCTGCCTTTGCGGCCTCTTCTGCTTCGATCTCTTCCTGCAGCTGCTGAATCTGAGCATTCTGCTGATTAATCAGATCTCTGTAGGCTGCTGCTTTCTGCTGCATCTCGGAAAGCTGTGCATCGTAATCTGCGGATACTGCTTTTTTCTCGCTCAGCATCTCTTCCAGTTCCTGCTGCTGTGCTTCCTGTTCTGCCTCGCTTGCCTCCAGATCTGCCTTCTCATCTGCCAGCTGTTCACTGTAATCGGATACCTGCTGAACTGTGTCCATGTATTCTTCCAGACATTCTCTGTCGTACTCATACAGCTTCTGTGTATATTCTGCCTGATTCAGAAGACTGCTGAGATCTTTTCCTTCCAGAAGAAGGGTTACCCAGCCATTTTCTCCGCCGCTCTCGTAGAGAAACTGAATTCTCTTCTTCATCAGCTGATACTGTTCTTCCTCATCTTCCTGCGCCTGTGCCAGTTTCTCCTCTGTCACTTCAATCTCAGCCTGTTTCTCTGCGATCTCTTCTTTCAATCCTTCAACAGCTGCTATGGTCACAACCAGTTCCGCATCCAGTTCACTGATCTCACCGGTGATCGCATTTTTCTTATCTTCCAGGCTGCTGATTGCGCTCTTCGCATCTTCCAGCTGAGCACTGGTCTGTGCCTGCTGTGCCTGTTTATTCTTAAGTTCATCCTGCTTTGCTGCACTGACCGTCAAAATCTGTGCGGATCCAACGATTGCAGCTAACCCCAGAGCAAGAATTTTTTTCTTCATTTATTTCACTCCCCGATTTCCTATCACGATTAAAAAGTGTAATTGTTTGTAACAATTTCGCAATACTTTCTTCAATTCCATTACATAATATCACAATTCGGGGATCCATGCAAGGAAGAAACTGCATTTTATTGTAAACAATTCGTGAACTCCCGTCTCTCATTCTCCTGTTACTCTGCAAACTTTTCAACGGTAAGATTGGCAATCGCAAAGGCATCCGGGTTCTCCAGCGCATCTCCTTCTTTTATCGAAAAATCATCTTTTGACATTTTGGATCGGATCGAGACATACTTCTCACCGGTAAAAGCACTTAACACATCCTGATTCCACTCCAGACTGATTCCGCCGTCTCTTACTCCAATCACTTTATGCGTTTTTCCCTCAAATTCATTCTGTTCCATGGCTTTTAAAGTTTCATACAGGATATTCCCGTATTCCATGCGGACAGTCATCACAACGCTGGAAGAAGTACTGCTGCCGCCATTCCAGATGATGGCACCGCCGCACTTTTCTGCAGCCGCTGTCACAACATTGCTGTAGGAGCCTCCATCCGTAAACATCACCTGACACCCTTCCCGGTACCAGTTTTCCACCTCAGCCAGAAATTCCGGTGAGATTCCGTCCGTTCCCCGATACCGGTATTTCAATGTTATGTTTTCCGACGACAGTCCCAGATCCTTTGCAGCCTCATTGATTCCAAGTGCAAATCCGGTACCGTATTCCCTGCTTTTTTTCTCATCGGCACCGCCGAGATATCCAAGATTTGTGTATCCCGCCTGAACTGCAGCATAACCGGCCAGATAACCGGCTTCCTTCGGCGCAATTTCGATGCTCAGCGTATTTCCCCTGAGCCGTTCTTTTCCGTCTTCATCCACAGGCACCCCGTCCATCAGAAGAAAGCGGACATCCCGATACTCTCTTTGTGCCTGATAGAGCGCAGTTTCCATTTCCTCCCCTGCACAGACGATCACCTCTGCTCCTTTTTTTACAGCCTGGTCAATTGTTTTTTCGTATGCAGCATCGCTTCGCTCTTCCGGAACATAAGACTGACACTCTTTTTTGCTCTCTTTCGCAAATTGCTCAACGCCTGTCCAGATCGACTGATTCACAATATCCCCCTGCACATCATCTCCGTCTGTGACAAACGCCAGCTCTGCCTTTGGCTCACTGTTCTTCTGACATCCCGTAAAAGCTAATAACATCAGCATTCCCATGCAGATTGCTGTTTTCATTTTTTTATTCATAAATTCTCCCCTGACTTTTCTTCGACAGTACCAGTTCAAGTCTCAAAACCGACAAATTCTGAACCTGTATCTAGTATAGTAAATTTTTATCGGAAAGAAAAGCGTTTCCGTGTTACATTTTTGTTACAATAAAAAAGAGGAAACCTTTCCGGCTTTTGTCGGAAAAATCCCCTCTTAGCTGCTTTTTGTTTTCTCTTATTCATTAAAGAGATCTGCAAGAACCTCGGCTGCACTCATATCCCGGTACCCTTCCTGATCCGAAAGCGTAGCACTGTTCCAGCTGAAATGATTGACATCCTGCATATAATCCTTGCTGGCCACTTTCACACCGTACCGCTCGTAGCCTTCCGGATAATATTTGCTCATATATTTCTTTGCCAGAGCGATGGCCTCACTGTTCGTACTTCCATCAGCTGCAACCGTCCCGCTGATCTGGATGTAAGGAGGTGTTGCATGAACAATTACAATACTTCCGTCATCACACTGTCCAAGCACGATCCAGACGTGACCGCTCATGCTGACCACATCACCGGGAAGAAATTTCATGGAGCTGTCGCCGGATTTATATGTACCCCAGTCATTGTAATAATACTGTTTCGGCGTCTCGGTAGACTGCCACGTCGACTCCGTCTGCATCACCTGATACGTTGTCCATCCCACAAATCCGGAACAGTCCAGACCGTTTCCATGCTCGTACCGATGATCATTATAATTGTAATCTGCATCCTGGGAATCGAAAAACTGCTTCCACTGCGGATTTACACCGTTTCTGGTGGTATCGCTGTCATCATGACCGCCGCCCCAGATATAAAGCGTGTTTCCCACCGGGAGCAACGCGTTCATCAGATAATTCCGCACTGTTTTGACACCGATCTTTGCTTCTGTCTCCCTCTGAATCAGGCGTCCTTCCTCGTCAAAATGGTAGGTGACTCCGTCAATCTCATAATCACCTGTCACCATTCCGCCCCAGCTGCGGAAATAATACGTGTATCCGCCAATCTTCTGCCATCCGGTAACCATAATGCAGTCATCACCCAGATAATATCTGGAACCGTCATAATCCAGGAAAGAACTTCTGTACATTCCGCCCCAGCTTCTCGGATAGTACCAGTTATCCTGCCATTTCACCCAGCCTTCGCTCTGCATCACACCGTCCGGCTGCACATAGTAGAGGTTCCCGTCATAGGTGAACATCTCATCTTCTTTTCGATATCCTTCCCCGTTGATCCAGTACCAGGAATCCTCCAGTTTCAGCCATCCCTCCGTATGAAGGTCGCCTTCTTCATTATAATAATAATGTTTTTCGTTTTCTTCATACCAGCCCACAGCCAGACTGCCGTCTTCCTGTGCGCGATAGGACTTTCCTTCTGCCTGGAATACCTCGTCACGGTACATTCCGCCCCAGCTTTTGAAATAATAAATGCTGCCGTCCTTTTTCAGGAACTCATTGGAATACATTCCGCCCCAGTTTTTGAAATAATATCTGCTGCCGTCATAGTCCAGCCATTCCTGACTGGCCATCACGCCATTCTCCTTCAGATAATACCAGCAGCCGTCGTGTTTCAGCCAACCGGTTGTGACCGTTCCGTCTTCCTTCAGATAATACCAGAGATCTCCCTCCTGATGCCATCCTGCCGGCGTCTCAAGGGCTCCATTCTCACCGTAATGAAGCGTAACTCCCTCTTCTGTCTTATAGTCCCCGATGCAAAGGCTGGAATCTGCAAGAGCGCGGTACCATTTTCCGTCGATCCGGAAAGCTGTATCACGATACGCACCTCCCCAGCTCTGGAAATAATACAAATTTCCGTCAATTTTCTGGAAACAGCTGCTGTACATACCTCCCCAGCTGCGGAAATAATACAGGCTGTTATCATATTCGATCCATTCGGAAGATGCCATCACGCCGTCTTCCTTCAGATAATACCAGCAGCCGTCGTGTTTCAGCCAGCCGATCTGCAGAGATGTATCCTCGCAGATAAAATACCACTTTCCACCATATTTGATCCAGCCAGGCGTCTCCAAGAGAACTCCCTCGTCGTCATACAAATATTTGCTGCCGTCTTCCTCGTGTACACCAACCCAAAGGCTGGCATCCTCACCGGCATGATACGTTTTCCCTTCAACCGAAAAAGCAGTGTCCACATAAACACCGCCCCAGCTGCGGAAATAATACCTCTTTCCCTCCAGAGAAAGGAATTCCGAATGATACATACCTCCCCAGCTCTTAAAATAATACCGGCTTCCGTCATAGGTAATCCATTCCAATGCCGCCATGCTTCCGTCTTCTTTCAGGTAATACCATTCATCCTGATACAAAAGCCAGCCTTCTCCCCTTTGAGTTCCGTCCTCCTCGTAGTAATACCATTTTCCTGTACTCTCGTCCTTATACCATCCCTGCCGTTGCTCGACAGTAAGAACCTCGGCCTCGTTTGAGGTCTCCGCACCTGATGTTTCCTGCCCGTCAGCGACAGAGGAAGAATTCGTCTGACTTGCGGAGGTTGGTGAACTCATACTAATGACCAGTGACAGAAACAGGGCGCTACCCAGCAGTTTCCTGAGTTTCTTTCTTGATGTCATTTATAACTCCCTAATTATTATTATTTGTGTAATTATTCAGGATATCGACGAATAATTACAATTTTGTTAAGTTATCGTTTCAATTATATTCTCTTTTCCTGTTATTTGCAAGTTGAAATACAACGGAGTTACACAGCGTCTGTTTTTTCCCCGTATACCGGCAATTTTTCTCAAAAAACAGCACGAAAAAAGGGGCATGTCAGATATGCCCCTTTCCTCTCTCTATAAACTCTGCGGATTTTAGAACAGTCCTGAAATCTTTCCTGTCTCATCCACATCGATTCTCTCTGCCGCCGGAACTTTTGGCAGACCCGGCATGGTCATGATTTCTCCGGTCAATGCTACGATAAATCCAGCACCTGCTGAAATCTTCAGGTTACGCACTGTAATTTCAAAATCTGTCGGTGCGCCAAGCTTCGTCTGGTCATCGGTCAGACTGTACTGTGTCTTAGCCACACAAATCGGGCAATTGCCGAATCCCAGTGCTTCAAGTTCCTTAGCCTGCTTCTGTGCCTGTGCAGTCAGAACTGCTCTCTTTCCTCCGTAAATTTTCT
>JAQYOA010000137.1 GCA_028727605.1 Lachnospiraceae bacterium | reverse complement strand
AAAGCAGATGCCTAAAAAACCAGATTACGAGGGAGACGGGTATGCTGACGGAGAATTGGTATACGACACATGGATTTGCCCTTGTTGTGGAAAACACTATGAGATCGATTATGATGATTATGATTACTGTCCGAATTGCGGGCAACATATTTTGTGGGAGGTAGAAGATGAACGATAGAAAATTAAAATTCTGTCCAGACCTTACGCAAGTAATTTGGGAAAAAGCAATGCTGGTAGGAAATGGGGATTTTCAAAGAATACAGCTTAATGAGTGTGTTAAAGAAAAGTGCGCTGCCTACTGTAATGGAAAATGCCGTAAATACATGAACGATGTAGAAGTGGAGGAATAGCAGATGAATGATAGATATTTGTTCCGTGGAAAGCGGGCTGAATGTTTCAAGGAGGACGCATGAAAATCATTATCGGCATCATCATCTTCTGCGTAGTGTTTCTTCTCATTGCATTGATACTAATGAGTGAAGGAGAAGACAGGACAGATCCCAGGGAAGATGAGGAGCAGGAACAATACTTGAAAGAATGGTGCAAAAAGCACAGAAAGGACAAAAGATGACAAGAAGAGAAGCAAAAAATCTGTTCCGGAACATCGAAGAAAGCAATGCAGATCCGGAAGACAAGTTAATGGCCATACAGGAGGTTCTGGATATGGAAACTCATAACAGCATCACTAAACAGGAGATCTTATCAGCGCTTCGGTGGGTAGTAGAAGAATATCTGTAGGAGGCAGCTATGAACCTGAGACAGAAAAAGAAGAGGTATAAAAGGATATACGGGCAGAATCCGGAAAAAGGATCGGATGGACGTTACATAATCAGCAGCATATCAGACCAGTACAGAGAACCGGAAGATTCAATCGTTGTTACGACCAGATGCCTGTCAGAGAGGAGACGAAAAGGGGGAAATACATGGAACCAGAGAAAAAGAAGGTAGCAGGATCATTTCTCCTTGGTATGCTGTGCATGGCCTTGATTGTGTATGGAATCGCTAAGATCGTAACATGGGATCTGGTAATACCGGCAGACACATGGCAGGGGTGACAGTATGAATCAGGAAGGATACAGAGATCCGACCGCAGAGAAGGCGGTACAGAACGCAGGACGGTTGACGGAGCATATCTGGCAGCCGATCAAGCTGATCCGATCCACTCTGGAGCTGGTCCATCTGGACTTGATCGAGATCACAGTGGCGGACCGGAAGAGCAAAAGAAGATACAAATGGAGGAAGCAGCAGTGAAGAAAGAGAATCTGGTGGTAAATCAAATCTATAAAGTCAGAAGAAACTTAAAAGACGAAGGGAACCATACCGAAACCGTATGGAAAAATGCAAGATTGGTCGGAGTCTATAGATTCCATGCGGTATTTGATCTGGGCCCATACAGAGAGTCTTTGACGCGCCAGGAGATTGCAAAGGATGTTATGGAGGTATAAGCTATGGGACGTGCAGAACGAAGAGCCGCAGAAAGGGCGAAAAGAATCCAGAACAACAAAGAATCAATCAAAATGACGCGCCAGGACATCCGGAATATGGAGGATGGGATTATTCAAAAGACCATCAACCTCAATGCAGACATCCTGATGACATGCTTCGCGCTGGTGCCGCATGATGTCTATGGGTTTGGAAGAACGAGGATATCAAAGACACTGGGAGCAGTAGATGGAATGTTCGGGAAAGTACTGGATGACGAACTGACCATGGAAGATATGAAAAAGAGGCTGGAAGAGGAAACCGGAGTTGTATTGAGATGTTAAGAGAGGTGATGGCGTTACGATCGGAAACTTCTCGGGGAGGGCAAGATGGAGAAACACATACTGGAGCAGTACACAGACATGCAAAGAGAAGAGAAAGACCTGGTACGCCGGATCCAGACTGTCACAGATCGAATTGAAAATATGGAGAAGGAAGGGTATATGGTAGCGGATTCCGTCAGCTGCGGGAAACGGGGCAAAAAACCGCTCGGAACAAAGAAAATACAGGGCTTTCCGTATCCGGACTACAGCAGAAAGAGAGAACAACTCAAAACATACCGGCTGCAGCTGGAATTGGCAGACGAAAAGCTGTTAAAACTCCTGGAAGAGGTGGAGCAGTATATAGCAGGAATCGAGGACAGCCGGATCCGCAGGATTATGCGGTACCGGTATATCGATAACCTGACCTGGGTGCAGGTTGCTCACAAAATGGGCGGAAATCACACGGCAGACAGCTGCCGAATGGCTCATGACAGATATTTGATGGAAAAATAATGTCTGTTCGTTTTGTTCGGTTTTTCTGTGGTATGATGTTATCATGGCAAACAAAGAAATCACGAAGTATCCTCTTAAAAGTGATGACGGCGGCCGGGTGCCACAGCCTGGCCGCTGATTTGGCTCATGCGGCAGCCACGAAGAAAAACCGCAAAAGCGC
>JAQYOA010000136.1 GCA_028727605.1 Lachnospiraceae bacterium | reverse complement strand
AAAAAAATATAGAATCATGCAGTTAAGTAGGACTGCTTTATTTGCTGTGCAAAAAAATGGCTGAAAGCAGAAATTCTAGCTCTCAGCCATTTGAAATTTCATACAAGAGCCTCTTGCAATGTCCTTAACTTATTGACATTGCTGCCGCAACAGTCTCCTTACTTTTATCAATTTGATGATTTATGCTACAGCAAACTTCTTCAAAGTCTTGTTGAATGCCGGACTCTCGCCGTAGCACTGCACAGTCAGGTCACGTGTCAGATCCATGCTCATTACACCCAGGATTGACTTTGCATCAATAATGACACGATTATAAAAAATATCGATATCAAAATCACATTTGGATGCTTCTTTCACGAACTCCTGTACCTCTTCTGTATCATTGAATCTTACTACGCTTCTCAACATATCGCTCACCTCTCAAAAGATTCTCTTTTGCTGATCTGTCTTTATTTAGTATTCTAACAGCTTCAAATATAGTCTTTTGACGGCAAAATGTCAATCCCTTTATTTTTTCCACAAAATTAACCGATTTTTCCTGTTTTTATGCAAGTTTTGGCAACAGGCTTGCATTTTCGACATTTTTTTGTCTTTTTTTCTTTAAAATTCAGGAACTGTTCTCTCGTCATTTTTATTTTTTTGTGCGATTAACTGATTTTCACCAATTTTTTTCTATTATTTTCCAGTTTGCGATATTATTCACTGATTCAGACTTCAAAGATTGATCCGTGCAATGTCTTCATTTTCAACCTGAGCAAATTTTCCCTGATCCACAAGGGCTGCATATTCCGGATGAATCGGCATTTTGCCGAGCACCGGCACACCAAGCTCTGCTGCAATTTCATCGATATGGCTCTCACCGAAAACCGAAATTTTCTTTCCGCAGTCTGGACACAACAGATAACTATAGTTTTCCACAATACCGAACACCGGAATATCCATCATCTGAGCCATCTTATATGCTTTCATGACAATCATGCGAACCAGATCCTGCGGAGATGATACAATCACCACGCCATCCACCGGAAGGGACTGGAAAATGGTCAGCGGCACATCACCGGTTCCCGGAGGCATATCCACAAAGAGATAGTCCAGTTCGCCCCAAACCACATCTGTCCAGAACTGTTTTGCTGTATTTGCAATAATGGGACCTCTCCAGATAACCGGCTCTTCTTCTCCCGGAAGCAGCAGATTGATGGACATAACCTTGATCCCGTTTTCCGTTACCATGGGATAAACGCCGCGGTCATCTACATTTGCAGGTCCTTTTAATCCATACATCTTCGGTATGGACGGACCGGTAATATCGGCATCCAGGATTCCCACACGGAAACCTTCTTTTGCTTTCTGATTTGCCAGGGAAGCAGTTACCATGGATTTTCCGACTCCGCCTTTTCCGCTGACAATACCAATGACATGTTTAATGGAAGAATCCGGATTCAAATCCACATGAAAATCCGGTTTTCCCTGTTTTTCTCTGCTTGGACATCCCTCACAGCTTTCCTTGGAACATCCCGTATTACTGCATTCTTTTGCCATTTTTTTTCCTCTTTTCCTTTTTGTCTCTTTGCTTACTACTTCATAAATCGATCTATTGCATGGTTTAATTCCTCAATCGCTTTTTTATCACCATGCTCAAGCGCATCCACAATACAGTTTTCAATATGATCTTCCAGAATAATCTTTCCTGTATTGTTGATTGCAGCTTTCACTGCCGATAGCTGAATCAGTACCTCAGTGCAGTCTCTTCCTTCTTCCACCATACGTTTGATTGACTCCAGATGACCAATCGCACGGGAGATACGATTCAATACCGCTTTCGTATTTTTGTGCTGATGATTGTGCGGATGCTCTCCGTGTCCATGAGTGTGAGTATGCTCCACCACAGTACCGTCCTCGAGTACATGTACGTGTTTTTCCTCGTTCATTTCTCTCCCTATCCTTTGCACTTTATATTTCCGTAAACGTATATCTCTGCTTTATTCCGGAAGTTACAATGTCAAATACAATCGTACCGTCTGCCTGAATTATTTTCTCATATTGAAAATCGCGATCCTTAAATTTCTGTTTCACAAATTCTTCCGGATCCTCAATTCTGATCTCATCAATAAAAACATCACGCATCTGATTATTTGCACATTGATTAAAAATTTCCCAAACTGCCTCATACTCTTTCATACACATTACTCCCTGCAATACACCAAGCATTCTTTCCATGCTTCACATAATTGTTCCATCTTCCAGGCGGCATTTGCAGGACTGGTAGAAGGCAGCTTCTGTGCTGTATAACCCGTCTTGTTCTGCAAATATTTCACATAGAGCGTATAGGACGTATTTCCATTGCAGAAAACTCTGGAAATCCTTGCATGGTCAAGAATCACAGACAAGTCATTCGGCACTGCATCCCGGATGCTCGAATCACTGGATCCGGCAATCGTGCAGGAAGCAATCACATCCCAGACGGCAATCCGGTTCCGCAAAAGAAACGCTTTCTTTTCTTCGACACTCTCCGGCAGTTCCTCATTCGCAAGATAAGACAGCACTTTCCAGAAACGATTCTGTGGATGGCCGTAGAAAAAACCCGTTTCCCTGGATTTCACAGACGGAAAACTTCCCAGAATCAGGATTCTGGAATTATTGTCAAAAACAGGCGGGATCGGATGCTCCACACGAGATACTTCTTTTCCTTTAGACTGGCTCATCTTCATCAAACTCCACAACGGTATAAAATCCTCTCGGCGTCTCTTTTACCTCTCTTACGATTCCTTTCTGAGATTTCAGCCTTTCATAAGCCTGATAGTTCTTGCTCATGGCTACGGCAGGGGTAATCGTATAATAATAAGAAGAAGGCAGAGCACTTTCCGTCACCTGAACTTCCTGTCCTTCCACAAGCAGACCTTTTCGCTCCATTTTAAACTCCATGAACCGCACAACGTCTCCTCCTTTTCTCTTTCCGGAAAATCCGGTGTACCTCATGATACGCCTATGGGGTATTCTATCACACTTTTTCTGAAATGAACAGGGGTATTTGACACTATACTTTTACATAGTATCACCATTTTTTGTATTGCCCAAACAAGAAAAAGCGCAGCCACAGTCCTGATCTGCAGAACTTCCGGCTGCGCTTTTTGAGCAATCATTAATGATGGAACAGACGAATTCCGGTAAATGCCATTACCATATTATATTTGTTGCAGCACTCGATGACTGCATCATCACGAACAGATCCGCCGGGCTCAGCAATGTACTGAACACCGCTCTTATACGCACGCTCAATGTTGTCGCTGAACGGGAAGAATGCATCGGAACCCAATGTCACTCCGGTCATCTGATCGAGCCATGCACGTTTTTCCTCTCGTGTGAAAACTTCCGGTTTCACTTTGAAGATCTTCTCCCAGGCGCCATCCGCAAGCACATCCATATACTCTTCACCGATATAAACATCAATCGCATTATCGCGATCTGCGCGGCGGATTCCATCTACAAACTGCAGATTCAATACCTTCGGGCACTGACGAAGGAACCAGTTATCCGCCTTCTGTCCTGCCAGACGTGTACAATGTACACGGGACTGCTGTCCTGCGCCAACTCCGATTGCCTGTCCGTCTTTTACGAAGCACACGGAATTGGACTGGGTATACTTCAGTGTAATCAGGGCCACTTTCAGATCTCTCTTTGCATCTTCCGGAAGATCTTTATTCTCTGTCACTACATTGGCAAGCAGTGCATCATCAATCGGAAGCTCCTGGCGTCCCTGCTCAAATGTTACACCAAATACTTCTTTATGCTCCATAGGAGCCGGACGATAATTTTCATCAATTTTGATCACGCAGTAATTTCCGTTCTTCTTTGCCTTCAAGATTGCCAGCGCTTCCTCTGTAAATCCCGGAGCAATCACGCCGTCGGAAACTTCTCTCTTAATAATAGAAGCAGTATCCACATCACAGACATCGGAAAGGGCAATAAAATCACCGAAGGAAGACATACGGTCTGCACCTCTTGCCCGCGCATAGGCACATGCCAGCGGAGACAGCTCACCCATATCATCTACCCAGTAAATTTTCTTCAGGGTATCGTCCAGCGGAAGACCTACTGCAGCACCTGCCGGAGATACGTGCTTGAAAGAAGTAGCTGCCGGAAGTCCGGTCGCCGCTTTTAATTCACGTACCAGCTGCCATCCGTTGAAGGCATCAAGAAAATTGATATAGCCGGGACGTCCGCTCAATACTTCAATCGGAAGATCTTCACCGTTTGCCACATAAATTCTGGACGGCTTCTGATTCGGGTTACATCCATATTTCAGTTCTAATTCTTTCATTACGGTCCTTCTCTCCTTTGTTTCTGCTTATTTATTTTTATTCACAATTCTTGTTTCATAAGTTCCATCTGCAATGCTGATATAACGCACAAACAGAGAAACTTTGTTGTCTTCATTCAGGCTTTCCCACAACATTTTTGTGAACTCCTCAATATCATCCGGAATAGATACCAGTTTGGGCTCACCCTCAAAGCTTGGAAGCGGATTGCCATCTCCCATATAGGTATGAATAAAATGACCTTCACCGGCCAAACAGTTTTCATATGCAAAGGTATAACGGTTGCAGGACTCCGGATTTCCATTGTTACTTTTCAGGATTGACATAGCGTAATTATATTTGCCGTTTTCGATATGCATGATACCGGAAATACGAGGAGTATAGTTCGGTCCATCCGGCTCAAACTCACGGCTTCTCAGGGACTGTTCAAAGGTCAGCTGTCTGTCCATGCCTTCATAAATGGTATCTGTCTGATCTCCGTTTGTTACGATTGTCTTGTTACCCAGGACACGAACCGGTGCATAAATAATCAGGCTTGGATCTACCAGTTTGGACGGATCAAATGCCTGTGTGCGGATACCCTGTCCATCTTCTACAAAAATTCTGTTTCGGCTGTTCTCACTTCTTCCCATAATAAAATAAGCAGCCACTGCTTTTGTCCCGTCAGCCGATTTTCCGATTACAATTCCTCTTCCGGGATATGCATTACCTTTCAGTTCCTTTTCCAAAGATAATAATTCCATGGTTTCGTCTCCTTTTTGTGACTTGTTCTTTTGTACCCGTATCTGTCTCGATCTGCATTTTTGCAAAATAAAACCGACACTCCGGGTTTCTTCTGCCCAGACGGTCG
>JAQYOA010000135.1 GCA_028727605.1 Lachnospiraceae bacterium | reverse complement strand
CGAAAGTCTTCCGTTTGTCAACAGAAATTTTCATGTTTTTTTGAAAATTGTTTACTATTTGGATGGCAGGAAAGAGGATTCCGCCTGAACCCTTCACGCTTTCAGGATTGCACTCAATACATACTGATTGTTCGGGAAATTCTTCTGAGAGATATCTCCCAGGCGAATCAGATCCACATCAACCCACGCTTCCTCCGCCACAACCATCATATTGGCAAACATGATGCCAAAATTAACCTCATCCCATTTTTTCAATTTTTCCACACTGTGTTTTTTCGAAAAAATGTGGATTCGGTTATCGTACACGACGAATCTCCAGGGCTGACTGTTCATGCTCGAAGGAGCCAGTCTCGCCGCCTCCAGAATCTGAGTCATCCACTGACGGGGAACTTCCTTGTAAACGCACAGTTCCTCCAGCGGCAGCCTTTTCGCCTCTGTCTGCTTTCTGGTATGAGACCCATGGCTCTTTCCAAATGCCACCAGCGCAACCAGTTTCTTTCCGTTCTTTTCCAGTTCGTTCTTTCTCACCCTGTTGCTCCCCAGAAAACAGGTTCCGAGACCAATACTGCACAGATACAGAACCATCTGCTCCATAATATAGCCTGCGTTCATCAGATAACGTTCCGATTCTTCGGAATAGAATGCAAGATAATATGGTGCTTTCACGCTCAGAAGGCTCAGCATCTTTTCCTGCCCCTTCCGGTTGTCCAGAATCGCCATTTCTGTGCCGATGCCGGAGAACAACGCCGGCATCTCATTGTAATGATCCATAATCTTGTCCAGAATCTGCGGTGACAACGTTTCAAAACTATAGCTCCTGACAGATTTCCTTACAAATATAGCCTCATATAAATTCATACTCTCACCCTTTTAATTATTCCGTAATATTATTGTAACATATCAGGAGGGTTTTTCAAGGGAAAACTTCCTGATTTTTGTAGAATTTTCACACAATTACGAATGATTTTTATGCATTCTGTATGTCTTCCAACTGTTTTACGTACTCCCCAAAGACATCCAGCGCTTCTTCCACCGGTTCCGGACTTGTCATATCCACCCCGCAGATACGCAGCAGATCAATCGGATCCATAGAACTGCCCCCACTGAGAAATTCCTTATATTTCTCCACGATTCCAGGCTCCCCTGCCAGAATCTTACGGCTGATTGCCACAGCTGCGGAAAATCCGGTGGCATACTGATACACATAAAACGGTGTATAAAAATGAGGTATTCTCGCCCATTCCAAAGCAATCTGCGGATCCGATATCATTTCCGGTCCATAGTACAGCTGATTCAGTTTCAGATACAGGTCATTTAAACCTCCTGCTGTCAGGGTGCCCTCCTCTGACAGCTTTTCATGGGTCAGTTTCTCGAATTCTGCAAACATGGTCTGACGGAACAGGGTTCCCTTGAACTGATCCAGAAAATGATTGATCAGATACGCTTTTTCTTTCTTATCTTTCGCGTGCTCCAGAAGATAATGAATCAAAAGCGCTTCATTGCAGGTGGATGCCACCTCCGCAACAAAGATCCGGTATCCGGCATAAGGGTACGGCTGTTTTGCATCCGAATAATAGCTGTGCAGAGAATGTCCCATCTCATGGGCCAGAGTGAAGACAGAATCCAGATTCCCCGCGTAATTCATAAGTACAAAGGGATGGCTTCCATAAGCTCCCCAGGAATACGCTCCGCTCCGTTTTCCCTGATTTTCATAGACATCCACCCAGTTTTCCGTGAATCCTTTTTCCAGAAGTGCCACATAATCTTCTCCCAGAACGGAAAGCCCTGCCTTGACGATTTCCTTTGCCTCCTCATAAGGAATTTCTTTTGCTGCCTCACTCGCCAGAGGCACATAGACATCGTACATATGAAGTTCATCCACACCGAGAATCTTTTTTCTCAGAGCCACATAACGGTACATCGACGGCAGTTTCCGGTGCACCGCTTCAATCAGCTTTTCATAAACAGATACGGGAATATTACCACCATCCAGTTCCGCTTCCAGTACAGAGGGATATCTGCGCATCTCTGCGAAGAATGCAGCCTGCTTCAGATTTGCGGTAAAGGCAGCCGCCAGCATGTTCTTATGATGATCATATGCATCGTAGTATTTTTCAAATGCCTCTTTTCGCACTCTGCGCTCTTTGCTCTCCTCAAAAGAAATAAAATTGCCATGCGTGAGAGGTTTTTCCCCGCCGTTTTCATCTGTCACAGTGTCAAAAGTAAGATCTGCATTATGAAAAGCCATATAGATCTGGGAAGGACTGCCTCCCATCTCACTTGCCTTTGCCAGCACCGCTTCCATCTGCGGTGTAAGAATATGCTCTTTCTGACGCAGCTGCTCATTCAGCATTCTTTTGTACAGATGAAGAGGCTCATACGCTCCCAAAAAAGAGGCAATCGTATCCTTATCCAGTTCCAGTATTTCCGGTTCCACAAAAGAAAAGGCATCCGCCATCACTGCTGCAAGGCTCTCTGCCCTGCCTGCATAGCCCTGATACTTTTCATTTCCCATATCCTGATGATATTTCTGGCTCGCGTATACATAAATCCGTTCAAATTCTCTGTGAATGTCATCCCGTGCCGTCAGAACACGATACATTTGTTCCGGACCTTTTTTCATCTCTCCTGCAAATCCACGGAATCTCTCAATTTCCGATTCCAGCTTTTGAAAAGCGTTTTCAAATTCCTCATCGCTTACAAAAAGTGCACTCAGATCCCAGCAATAAGACGGATCCATCTCTTCTCTTTTTTTCAGACTTTTGTTTCCCATCTATGAAAAAATCCTTTCTTTTTCCTGTCCGTTTTTGTTTCTATCCTTTCCAGTTTACCACAATTGCAGCGAATAATACAAAAATTTTTCATTGAAATATCTTGACATTTTTGTTAAGCAGCATCTGTCCATATAAATATAAACCATAAATCTTAAGAAACTCCATGTAAGTTCTTAAGATTTATGGTTTATACTTTCCATATCGCAGCAGTGACCGGCCTGCCTGTCTGCTGCTTCTGCTTTATTTTCGGGGGGATTGATTCCATGAAGAAAAAACGTAATAAAAAGAGAAATCACCGTCATTTGCTGCTGTTCCTGATCGCACTGATCTTTTCCTTCTGTATCTGTGCTGCAGCAATCAGAAAACCGGACTGGATTTTTCTTTTTAAAGAGCAGATGGCCTCTCTCTTTCGTTCTGCTCCTCTAAAAGAACTTTCCGCAGATGATCTGCTGCTGGAAGAATTCACAAAAGAAGAGCTGCTCTCAGATCCGGAACACTGCACCTGCGGGACAACTCTTTTGCTGGTGAATCAGGAACATCCGATCAGCAGAGATTACACTGCATCTCTGGTCTCTCTTTCCGAAAGCCGGGACGGCACTCTTTCTCTGGACAGTGCAGCTGTCTCTGATTTCAACGCACTGTCGGACGATGTTTTGCAGGCCTGCGGCACTTCCCTGCTCATCCGCAGCAGTTATCGCACTTATGAGGAGCAGGCCGCCGAGAAAGAGGCACAGCCAGCTATTGCTGCAGCGGCAGGTACCAGTGAACATGAGACAGGACTTGCACTGGATGTCTACGTTCCCTACTATGCCGGATACGGATTTCTCAAATCAGAAGCCGGCCAGTATGTTTATACCCACAGCTGGGAAAATGGATTTATCATCCGCTATCCCTATGGAAAGGAAGATCTCACAGGAATTCCATTCGAGCCCTGGCATCTGCGCTATGTGGGATGTCCTCACGCGGAAATCATGTACAAGAATTCATGGACGCTGGAAGAATATCTGAATCATCTGGAAATCGGTGCTTTTTACCAATTCGGGGAGTATTTTATTTCCCGGCAGAACGGGGAGACGATTTTACTGCCGGGAAATACGACTGCGCTTCTGGCATCTGATGACAACTGCGGCAGCCTCGTGATCTGGGGTACTTTGCATCAGCAGAACCACTGACTTTTGGAAAGCTTACTGTAAAATCTCTTTTTCTTTTACATAATATACCGTGTCAATTCCGGGACCGCGGTCGTTCACCAGACGACGAATCAGGCGGTATCCGATTCTTGGAAGAATATGATCCTGAGCCTGGTTGGTGGACCAGGTACGAAGCGTAATCTCGCTTCCCGGATACTTTTCCTCAATGTCTTTTTCCGCCAGTTCATACATCCTTTCCGAAATTCCCTGTCCCCGAAAGGCGGGATTTATGCAAAGTGTCGTCAGATAACAGCAGTCCGGATATTCTGTCAGATACTCGCAGTTAAAATGATCGCGCCATGTCATAAACGATTGAATCACACCTTTTTCTTTCCAAAGCACCACATGCTGACAGCATATATTCTCCAGATATTCACTGATTCCGTCGACCGTATCATCTACCGTTGACCAGTCTGTCTGCGAGGTACTGTTTCTTCCGGACAACGGGGGAACAAAATCCTGATCACACAGCTGCAGCAATCTGCGGATTTGTTCTTTTTCCTCCGGATCCGTTATTCCGTCCCGAAACAGAATTTCCGTCTCCTCACAATAAAACGGAATCCGGCATACCAGAGCAATGGCTGCCTCCATTCCTGTTTCCAGAGAGGAGCTGTCCAGCCATTCTTCCTTTGTATGAGCTCCGCCGCCCCGGCAAAAGCCCACGCAGACAGCCGGGATGTGACGGGACAGCGGCACATTGCAGTCGGTAGAAGCCTTTTGGGGAACCGGTGCCGTTCCAACTGCCGCTTTCAGCGTTTCCCTGCAGCATTTCGTCATCCGGGACATCTGAATCGGATCGACTTCCCGGGCACAGGGACGTTTTCCAACGACCTCACACTCATACAAGACCTCTTCACTTTTCCGGGAATTTAAAATCTGTTCCAGCCGTTTTTCACAGTTTTCCAGACTCTGATAAGAATCTGAACGGAATTCAAACAGCATAGAGGCTTCCTGTGCGATGGTATTCACCGATGTCCCGCCTTCAATGACGCCCACATTATAGGTAGTTTGGGATCCCTTTTCGGGAACCATCTGGTACAGTTCCGTCACCAGACCGGACAGTTCTGCGATAGCATTCCTGTTTCCAAAATCCAGAAAAGAATGGCCGCCTTTTGTCTTTACACGGATCTGATAGCGAACAGAGCCGATACACTCCGGATACATCTTGTCACGATAGAGATCAAAGGCGATCATTCCGCAGAGATTCTTTTCATAAGAATCGGTCAGTGCACGCACTCCTTTGAGATTGCCAAGTCCCTCTTCCCCCACATCTGCAGCCAGAATCAGGCCGCAGGGGAGTTCCGGAGTGGTTTCATTTAAGTATTTGGCAGAGAGCAAAAGCAGAACAACATTTACCGTATTATCGGTAATTCCCGGACATCTCCAGATCTGGCCGTCTTCTTTGATTTCCAGTGTCTCCTCCCTGGAAAAAACGGTATCCAGATGGGCCGTGTACAGCACTTTTTGCTGCTTTTCCGGCTGATATTCCCAGATCACATTTCCGGTTTCATCACAGTATCCCCCGCGGATTCCCTGCGCTTCCATCCAGTTAAGACAGTATGCTCTCCTTGCCTTTTCATATCCTGTCTCACCCGGAATCAGTGTCAGTTCCCGCAATGTCCATCTGGCAAGGGGAAGATTTTCCCTGCAAAAAAGACGGTATTTTTCTTCTATTTCCCAATCCTTACGCATCAAGCACGATTCTCCCTTCCTGATATTTCCATGCAGTGCCGTAAATGGCACTGACTCTGTTCAGATAGTCCGTAATCTCTTCTGCAGTCTCTTTTTCTGCAATATATGGTATATTTCTCTCTGCACGGTGTTTCTTCATTCCCAGCTCGATGGGGAGCAGCTCCAGATGAACACATTTTCCATCCCGAATTTCAAAGTAAGGCAGCACACTTCGAAATACTTCCGGAATCTCATAAAGAGAATGTTTTGACTGTTCCTGACGCTTTGCAATACCGATTGAGGCGGCGGTATGTATATTCAATCCGTATTTTTCCATATAATCTGCCGGCAAAGCGCGTACATATTGATTTTCAAAGATAAAATTGCCAAGGCAGTAGAAAATAGGACATTCCCGATACAGCTCAATTCCCTTTAACTGATGGGTTCCTCCGCCGATAACAGCACACGCGCCTGCGTCGATACATGCATGTGCAAACTCTTCCAGAAAATAATCTGCCTCTTCATCACTGTCTTTTTTGATCTCATGGGAATGAACCATGACAATCACAGCTTCACAGGTCATCAGTGCCTCTTTTATGGTATCCACCGTCCGCTTCACATCAATTGGATTTGCACTTGAGCTTCGTCCCTCTGTTCCGTCATTGCTGATTTCAAACATCTTTCCGCCAAATTCTATGACGCCTTCCGGCAGCAGGGAAACAAATCCCTGCTGGCGATGCAAATCGCGCAGTCCGTTGATTTTGGTTGCATTCGCGATTTCATTCAGTATTTCCGCATGTTCCTTCGTGATGTGATATTTTTCTGAGAACCGTAAAGGATTTAATCCCGGCCGGCCGATCTGCCGCTCCGTCTGGCTTCCGGCTCGTGCCGCATTTTCAAAGGTAGAGCAAATGTCGATCACTGCGACCTGCCCGGCTGTCGTATCCAAAATTGCCGGTCTGGATGCCTCATACAGATTTCTTCCTGCACCTGCATAGGAAATTCCGCGTTTTTCCAGACGTGTGAGTGTAGAAAGCAGCCCATCATAAGAATAGTCCATTGTATGATTATTTGACAGGCCCAGCATATTAAATCCATATTTCATGATATCCACAAGACATTCCTCTCCCACCGTCAGCCAGGTACCTCCCGAATAGGCAGATGCAAAACAGCTTCCGTCCGAAATTGTCGTCTCCAGATTCGCCACACGTACCTCGCCCTGCATCAGGAAATCCCGTATGGGAGACAGATCCTCATAGCCCGGAAGAAGACGCTTCATAACCAAAATGTCTCCGGCGGCTGAGATTTTCATTGTTTTTTCCATCGTTTCACCCCTAAAATAACAGTTCCGAACACCTGAACCTTGCTGTCCTGTGTCCGGAACCATCTGCCTTTCTTATTTTTGTTTTTTGTATTCACAGCTTCTCTCTACAAGATCCGCAAACAACCGATTCATCTCCGGAGCAGATTCGATCAATTCTTCCGGATGCCATTGAACCGCAACAATCTGTCGATCCGTGCTTTCAATCGCCTCAATCGTCCCGTCAGGGGCAAGAGCAGATACCACCAGATTTTCTCCCGGCCTTTTCACGGCCTGATGATGCATGGAGTTCACCGGGTGTTTTCCCGCACCCAAAATTCTGGCAAGATAAGTTCCCTCTTTCACCTCCACATGGTGAAATAAATAATATTTCTCCTGAAACTGAAGATGCAAAATACTGTTTTCTCTCTGTGTGTAAACATCCTGATACAGAGTGCCTCCACAAAGAACATTCAGGAACTGTATGCCTTTACAGATACCAAACATCGGCATTTTTTTCTCCATTGCATAACGCCCTGCGGCAAACCATGCTTCATCAATCTCCGGACGCGTAGCTCCGATCTGAGGAAGCGGCTCTTCTCCATAATACCAGGGATTCATATCCTCTCCGCCCGGAACCAGCAGGCCGTCACAGAGATCAAGACAAGCTTTTGGATCCTCTGACATGCTTACCGCCGGAATAGCGATCGGAATCCCGCCATTTTTGAGAATCGCGTTGGCATAGGCACTGTTGATGTAGACCCGCTCCGAACTGGAAAAACGTCCGGGCTGTGTCATATAGGTATTTCCAAGAATTCCAATAATGGGTTTTTCACTCATCTTCCACCTCATGTTCCGCCGTATCAAAGAATATCCTGATGGCAAATATGGCGGATTCTCTCTGCATCCAATTCACGAATCACACAGGCTGCGAGTCTGCTGGTCGCTTCCAGATCCTCCCGTGCACAGAAATTATAGTGGCTGTGTGCGTATCTGGACGGCACACCAAGCACCAGACACGGTACCGCCTGATGTGTCAGACTGATTTTGCCGGCATTGGTACTTCCGCCTCTTCTTACAGACTCCTGGTACTTAATCCCGTATTTTTTCGCGATTTCTTCCGCATACTCGATAAATTCGGTATTGGAAATATAGCTGTTATCCAGAATACGAATCTGTGTCCCCTGTTTCATCTGTCCCTGAGCCTGGCCTGCACTGATAAAGAAATCATCGGAGGGAGATCCCTCAAATACAATTGCAAGATCCGGTTTCACCACCTGTGCGGTAACGGTTGCTCCGCGGGTTCCGACTTCCTCCTGTGCGGCAAATGCTCCGACTACATAAGCCGGAAGTTTTTCGCGTTCTTCATACAGCTGTTTCATCGTATCCACAATGCAGGCACAGCCGGCACGGTTATCAAAAGCCTTTCCAAAGCAGATTTCATGTTCCTCATCATAAGCAAAGGAAACATCCGGCATCATCGGATCTCCGATGTGAATTCCAAACACTTCCTCCACTTCTTTCCGGCTGGTTGCTCCCACATCCACATACATCTTTTCAATTTCAAGATTCTGGCTGGCACGCTCCGATGCTGTCATAAAATGCACCGGTTTCGCACAGATAATTCCCCGCACCATTTTTCCTGCTCTTGTACGAATCCATACGGAATGAGCAGGAAGACTGGTAAGATGGAAACCACCCAGCATCAGGATGCCAAGACATCCATTATCCTGTATATTCTGAACCATAAATCCGCACTCATCCAGATGTGCATCCAGCTGCACCACGGGACGATCCTTCGGGCCGCCGGGCATACGGACATAGAGATTATTCATTGCGTCATTGGAGACATCAAATTCTTTGCAGTATCCGGCGATTTTGCGAATGACATCCTCTTCGAATCCACTCGGTCCAAAAGCATCCGAAAGTTTACCAAACATTTGAATATCCATTTTCTTTTCCTCTTTTCCTGTACATAATATTTAGCAATACAGCTTGATTAAAACCAGATTTCACTGCATATCAAACATTGTCAGTATACAACAAAACAATGTGCTGTGACAACATCCATCCACCGATCTGTTTCCAGTTTATTGGTAAAGGTATCTACTTTTTCCATCCCCGGATAGAAGGACATTGTATAGGCCTTTTTCCAGTCTTTGTATGTCACCTCGTAAGTAAAATGTTCCGGGAGTGTAAGATGGCAGTCCTTTCCTGCAGAAGAGACAGCCGCTTTTACCTTCTTACGGATCTCATCCTGTATCTTTTTGGCGGAAACACACCAGGTGGCTGCACCTTCACCATGCTTCGTCGCTACCGTTGTGATTCCCGGGATCAATTCTTTTGAAAGGCGGCAGATCTCTTCATCTCCTGAAAGGAACAGAATCGGAACGTTATGAGAAGCAGCCGTATAGCTGTTCAGCATGCATTCACTCATCACTTTCCCGTTCAGATGAATATACAAACTGTTGCCGGTAGACGTATGGCTTATGGAAAACTCAGGGTTCCCTGCCGGTGCATGATATCCGATAAAAAGAACTCCATCAAAAGTGTCATCGATTCCATACATCATATTATAGGGATGACCGCTTTTCCCGCGAATCAGTGTCACATATTCCGGCATTTTCAGAGGATCAATATTCGAGGCATCCCCATGACCGTCTTTTACAACGATTTCATCCGCACCGGCCTCATGGGCTGCCTCACACGCCGCGATGACTTCCTCTGTCATTTCCTTTGCAAATGCCTGATAAATACTTTCATTTTTATGTGTCTCGGCCGGCAGCGCCAGACCTGCGCATCCTTCAATGTCTGCGCTGATAAACAGTTTCATGATTTCAACCTTCTTTTTGTTTTTTTATCTTGTCATCATACAGATGGCAATAAACATAATGTCCGTCATCTACTTCATAGCGTTCCGGTGCCTGGGTTTTGCAGCATTCCATACATTTCGGACAACGGGTATGGAATTTACATCCGGTCGGCGGTTTGTGTGCAGACGGAATACTTCCTTCCAGAAGAATTCTTTCTCTTTTTGCGGTAGGATCCGGAACGGGAACGGCAGACAGAAGTGCCTGGGTATACGGGTGCATCGGATTTTTGTAGATTTTACTCTTGTCTCCCACTTCCACAAAATTGCCCAGATACATAACCCCTAATCTGTCACTGATATACTCTACCACACTCAGATCATGAGCTACAAAAATATAAGTCAGATTCAGATCCTTTTTCAATTCATTCATCAAATTCAACACCTGCGCCTGAATGGATACATCCAACGCCGATACCGGCTCATCTGCAATGATCAGCTGCGGTTCTACGGCAAGTGCCCTTGCGATTCCGATTCTCTGGCGCTGACCGCCGGAAAATTCGTGAGGATAACGGTTTGCATGATAATCATCCAGTCCGACGCGCTTTAAAAGATCAAGCACTTTCTTTTCCAGATCTGCCTTGTCTTTGTATAATTTGTGCACAATCAACGGTTCTGCAATAATATCAAAAACAGACATACGGGGATTTAATGAGGCATACGGATCCTGAAAAACCATCTGGACTTTCTTGCGAATCGGCCGCATCTGTTTGTTGCTGTATCCGGTAATATCTTCACCATCCAGAATCACCTTTCCGGATGTAGGCTGCTCCAACTTACAGATTCCTCTTCCCAGAGTGGATTTTCCGCAGCCCGACTCACCTACGATGCCAAAGACTTCCCCTTTCTGTACTTCAAAGCTGACACCATCCACTGCCTTCACATATTCCTTTTTGCCAAAACCTGCTCCGGCAACCGGATAGTATATTTTCATATCTTCCACTTTCAGCAAAGTCTCTCCCATGGATCAGATACCTCCTTCCTCTTTTCCTGCCCCGGCAGCTTTTCCATCCTCGCACAGCCAGCATCTGCTGATGTGATTTTCGTCCACAGAAAAGAACGGCGGTTCCTCCTTGCGGCACCTGTCGCTTGCATAAGGACATCTGGCTGCAAATTTGCAGCCTTCCGGCATATATTTGGGGTTCGGGACATTTCCCGGAATAGACTGCAATTCTTTCCCGTCATCTCCCAGATGCGGAATCGAATTCAAAAGACCCTGCGTGTATGGATGGGACGGTTTGGCAAAAATAGATTTTACGTCGCCCTTTTCCACTACGCGGCCGCAGTACATAACAGCCACATCATCGCAGATCTCCGCCACAACTCCGAGATCATGGGTAATAAATAGAATCGAGGTACCTGTCTCTTTTTTCAGCTGATTCATCAGATCCAGAATCTGAGCCTGAATGGTCACATCCAGTGCTGTTGTCGGCTCATCTGCAATCAGAATCTCCGGCTTACATACCAGTGCCATTGCGATCATAACCCTCTGGCGTTGACCGCCGGACAGCTGAAACGGATATTCCTTCATCATATGCTCCACACGCGGTACACCCGTCATGCGAAGCATTTCCTCTGCTTTTTTGTAAGCTTCTTTTTTGGAAATATTCTCATGCTGCAGAACGCATTCTACAATCTGCGCTCCAATCTTCATCACCGGGTTTAAGCTGGTCATTGGCTCCTGAAAAATCATCGAGATTCTGTTTCCCCGGATTTTTCTCTTCTCTTCTTCGCTTAATTTTACCAGATCCTGTCCGTCCAACAGGATTTCTCCCTCAGCGATTTTCCCCTTGGTTCCTGTCAATAACCCCATGACTGAGAGAGAGGTAACACTTTTTCCGCTTCCTGATTCTCCTACAATACCGAGGGTCTTTCCACGCCTTAACTCCACATCCACACCGTCAACGGCTTTTACCACACCGTCATCCATGTAGAAATAGGTATGTAAATTTTTTATTTCCAGTACGTTATCTGCTGCCACGTCTGATCCTCCTTATCAATCGGAAAGCTTTGGATCCAAAGCATCACGAAGTCCATCACCTAAAAGATTAAAACTTAATACAGTCAAGAATATTGCCAGACCCGGGAAAATTGTCACATACATCGCACTTGCCATATAGTTTCTTCCGTTGGAGAGAAGAAGTCCCCATTCCGGTGTCGGCGGCTGAGCACCCATTCCCAGGAAGGAAAGGCTTGATGCCGTCAAAATAGAAGAACCAAACGACATCGTATACTGTACGATAATATCCGGAATCGCACCCGGCAGAATGTGGCGGAAAAGAATTCTGGCATCCGAAACTCCAATGTTTCTGGCTGCCATGACAAACACGGAATTCTTAAGGCTCAAGGTTTTGCTTCGTACAAGACGGGCAAAAGTGGGAGTTGAGAAAACAGCAACTGCAATCACAACGTTTGTCATGCCGCTTCCAAGAATCGCCACAATGGCAATTGCAAGAATGATTCCGGGAAAAGCAAACAGAACATCACAAATTCGCATGATAATGGAATCGAGGATTCCTCCGTAATATCCTGCCAGAAGTCCGAGAATCGTTCCGCAGACAGCTCCTACCGTAACAGCTCCAAAGCCGACAGCAAGAGAAATTCTCGTTCCGCAGATAATTCTTGAAAATAAATCTCTTCCAAATTCATCTGTGCCAAACAAATGCTTCAAGGAAGGTCTCTGAAGAATTGCATTGTAGTCATATTCGTTAATTCCGTATGGTACCAGTCTGTTTCCGAAAAATGCCAGAAAAATGAGAAAAATGATAAAGCAAAGTGCAACAACGGCAGTTTTCTGTTTTTTAAATTTTCGAATCATTTCCGAGACCGGAGTTTTAATTTTTTCCTGACCTTCCATCTGTACTTTCTTCTTATTTTTCATTCTACACATCTCCTATTGCAGCTTAATTTCAGGATTCAGAACCGCATACAGAACATCTACAATCAGGTTGACTACGATGAACTGAAGGGAAAAGATAAGAATCAATGACTGAATCGCCGGATAATCACGATAATTTACTGATTCAATCAGAAGAGAACCCAGTCCCGGATAGGCAAATACGCTTTCCGTAACTACCGATCCTCCAAGAAGGAATCCAAACTGAAGACCAACAACCGTCACAACAGAAATCATAGAATTTCGAAATGCATGTTTCCAGATAACAGCCTTTTCTTTAATACCCTTTGCTCTTGCTGTTCTCACATAATCTTCCTTCAAAACTTCAATAATCGAAGATCTTGTGAAACGGGCAATCACTGCTGCAATTCCAACTCCAAGCGTGATCGACGGCATGATCAGACTTTTCCAACCCGAACCGCTTGTGGTAGGCAGAATACGGAGTTTGACCGCAAATATCATAATCAGCAGGAAGCCGATCCAGAACGATGGCAGAGAAATACCCGAGACTGCAATCGTCATTCCCGTATAATCCTGCCATTTTCCCCGATGAATACCGGACCATACACCAAAGAGCACCCCGACAACCGAACTCCAGGCGAGAGTGACAAGCGCAAGCTTTACTGTATTGCCAAGCCGACTTGCAACCTCCTCGGATACAGGGCGTTTTGTACGAAGAGAAGTGCCAAGATCACCTTTCAATAAGCCGGTCACATAATTCACATACTGAACAGGAACCGGTTTATCCAATCCCAGCTGAACCCGAACCGCTTCCACATCAGCCTGAGTTGCCTGTTCACCGGCAATCAGTCTGGCCGGATCACCGGGAATCATCCGCACAAAGAAAAAAACAAAGGTTACGACTATAATCAATGTGGGGATCGTACCCACAATACGCTTTACTAAGTATTTTGGCATATTGTATCTCCTACTTTCATCCTCATGTTACAGGTACAATCCCACAGGATCATCGCCTGTCAAGCGTTTTGTAACAAAGCGGCGCCCTGTTTTCAAGGGCGCCGGATCTTTCACTCATTCTTATTCTGCAGCCATTTTGGCATTTCTCATTCCGATACTGCCATCACCTAACAGATATACACCGGTAATGTTGCTGCTGGTTGCCCAGATATTCTTATCATTGGAAACGCAAACCAGCGGAACTTCTTCCCAAACAATATCCTGAACTTCTGCATAAATTTTGTCACGTTCTTCTTCATTTGCAGTTGCAAGACCGTCTTTCAGAAGCTGATCCACTTTCTCATTCTCATAATAGCTGAGGTTATAGCTCATCGGAGGTTCGGACTCGATTGCAAGCATCGGACGCAGGCCCCAGTCTGCATCACCTGTGGAAGTTGACCATCCGCTCAGGTAACACTCTACCTCTGCCTCTGCTCCCGGAACATTTGCTCCCTGAACCTTCTCATTCAGAACTGCACTTTCCATACCGTTCAGTTCCAGATTAATTCCGACTTCTGCCAGCTGCTGTTTGTAAAATTCTGCTTTCTTCTGGTTTGTTGTAGTATTGGAATACATCAATGTGGTGGTGAATCCATCCGGATAACCTGCCTCAGCCAAAAGCTCTTTTGCCTTTTCCGGATCATACGGATACGGATCATTTCCTTTATAATGCTGAACAGCTTCACCAACCATGGAAGTTGCCGGTGATCCATAGCCGTTCATTACTACCTGGATATAAGCCTCTTTATTAATTGCATAAGCCATTGCCTGACGAACTCTCACATCGTTGAACGGCTCTTTCTGGTTATTCATGAAGAAATACCATACGGTAATACTGTCACCAAGATTAACCGAAACATTGCTGTCTGCCTGCAGAGTTTCCACACTCTCAGTCGGAACAGACCACATAATCTGGGCATCTCCGGATTGAACAGCTGCAACACGGGTTGCACTCTCTGATACCGGTTTGAAGGTAATGGTCTTGAATCCGGCATCTGCATCTGCCAGAGCAGTTCCGCCGCAAATCTCTGCATCATATCCCCACCAGTCTTTGTTCAGTTCCAGTGTCGTATGATCGCCTGCCACCCACTCAACAAATTTATACTGACCGGTGCCAACCGGTGCCTGTGCACAGGCATCAACACCTGCTTCAATCTGTTTCGGGCTCATGATCAGAGTTGCCGGATGTGCCAGGTTACTGATAAATGCACCAAACGGCTCGACAAGATAGATTTTTACTGTGTAATCGTCAATTTTCTCTGCATGATCCAGAGTATTGCAAAGGAAGGTAGTACGCTTTAATCCTAAGCTTTTATCTGCCCACTTATTGACGTTGGCGATCAAAGCATCTGCATCCCACGGAGTTCCGTCGGTAAAACTGATGCCCTGACGAAGATAGATGGTATACTCCGTTGCCTCATCATTTGCCTCATAATCGGTAGCCAGCATCGGGATGATCTGCATATCCTCATCAAATCCGAACAGGCCATCCATCATCATACGCTGAACACCACCGGAGAGTGTGTCGGAAGTATCCATTGGATCCATCGTAGTAAAATCAACTGCTACCATTGCGGTTACGTCAGCATCCTGTGATACAGATGCTCCTGCTGAAACAGAAACCGCAGCTGTGCTCTCGCTGGAAGCTGACACAGAAGATGCTTCTGTCTGTGAACTGCTGCCGGATGATGAACTTCCGGAGCCGCTTCCGCATGCAGTCAGAGCCAATGCTGTTGCAGCTGCAAGAAGCGTACGCATTACATGTCTCTTTCTCATTTTTTCTCCTCCTTCGTATCAGAAAATACCATTCACCATAAAAACTCTGCTCGTTAATAAAAAAAGACAAAGAAACTTAACACGGTAAATGGCTTCTTTGCTTTACCTTGCTATTATAATGTCGTTTCATCACGCTTGTCAACAAAAATTCTTACATTTTTTTACATTTTTTTCGTCTCTTTTTTGAAATCTTTATTTTTCCCTCCATGAACTTTCCTTTTTAGCCAACATTTCCTTCCAAGTATTCAGAAAGGCTTCTGTACCACTTTCCATCCAATCCTTTTGTGGGTTCTGCCGCCGTCATGGAATTCAGAATTGCTTCTTCGGTTGCTTCTGCAGCTGCTTCAAAGGCGATATTGATCAGATCTTCCTTCAGACGCAGACAGGTTTCCACTGCATGCTCCCCTTCCGCTGGAATTCTGTTTGACGTGGTAAATCCAATCATAATCTCTCCGCTTCCATGTCCGGTATAGGCTCCGGTTCTGGCAATACCCACTCCACATCTGCGGATGATCCGATGAAGCTGACGATCGGTAACCGGCAGATCCGTTGCAAGGACCGTCATGATCGAGCCGCGATCCTCGGCACTGTAACCGGTTTTCTCCTTTTCCATCTTTTCTTCGATTTCCAGACCAACTGCTCTCCCGTCCACATGCAGATCTCTGGTGGAACCGAAATTTGTCTGAACCAGAACGCCCAGGGTATACTTTTTTCCGTCAATTTCCATCACACGGGAAGAAGAACCAATTCCTCCTTTTAGTCCGTAACAGATGGTTCCCGTTCCTGCACCTACAGCACCTTCCTCAAATTCCGCATCCGCCAAAGCAATTGCCTGGCGCAGCTCCTTCTCCCCGGTGATTCGTTCCTGAATGTCATTGATTCTGGAATCATTGCATTCCCCCACAACCGGGTTAATGGAATACACTTCCTGTCCTTCCTTTCTCGTTTCTTCTATCATATAGGAAACCACCGCATCTGCTGTTTTCCCGACGCTCAGTGTGCTGGTAAGGGCGATCGGTGTCTCCAGAATTCCCAGTTCTTCAACCTGAACCAGACCGCAGGTTTTTCCGAATCCATTGTGTACATATCCGGAAGCTGTGTATTTTTTCAGAAAAGGATTATCCCGTCCGGGAAGAATCACTGTAATTCCGGTATTCTGCTTTCCTTCCTTTCTCGTCCAGTGTCCTACCTGAACACCGGGAACGTCTGTAATCTTATTTCTCTCCCCGATGGGTAAATGTCCGATTTTATAACCAAAATCCCGAATTCTCTTTTTCATGGCAGTCTCCTCCTTTTTTTGAGCCTCTTACGTGATTATCTGTATCATATCAAAAAACTTCCCTGTGGAAAACCTTTTTTTGATCACCGCTTTCGCAAAAAAACTGCGCAACTCATAAAGAGCTGCACAGTTTTTTGAATACAATCTTATTCCACTCTGCAATTACTTTTCTGCAATTTCTTTGATAAAGGCCAGATTATTTTTCAGCTTTTCATCGGAAGTTTCGCTGGAAGAAAAGTCCTCAAAGGCAACATAACCGTCATATCCTACTGCTTTCAAAGCCTTGAATACAGCCTCAAAATCAGCGTATCCGTCTGTCATAGGTGCCCAGTCGCCGACATATTTTTCTCTGCCGTCCACTTCTTTTTTCGTCCAATGAGCGTTTTTGATATGTACATGATCCAGATATTCTCCGAGAATCTCAAAGGCCATCTGATACTGCTCATGTCCCTCATAGATCACATTTCCGGTATCGTAAATAACGCCGATATACTTCGGATCAAAGTGGGATGCCAAACGATATGCTCCGCTTGCAGACGGGGTCAATGTGCCGTGATGCATCTCAAAGTCAGCCTTCACACCATACTCTTTCGCAAGAGCTTCTACTTTTTTAAATCCTTCCACTGCCTCTTCAAACTGCTGGCGATATCCTTTTTTCGGATCGTAACCAATGCAGTTTACACGAATCCGGCTGCATCCCATCAGCTTTGCACCGCGCATACAGCGTGCAATCTTCTCCGGATCATCAGCACAGTTCAGATAAGTGGCAAGTGCATTGATTTCAAGACCGTATTTGTCGCAAAGCGCTTTTATTTCCGGTGCAAGTTCATCAATCCGATCAATATCATAGGTGCAGAGATTATTTCTCCAATAGGATGGTTTCTCTGCAAGTATCTCCGGATCTGTCGGAATCGTTGTCACACGGAAATCCACTCCGTCGTATCCGTACTCTTTCATCTTCTTCAGAGCCTCTTCCGGAGTCATCTCCGGAACTCCTACGGTAAATACAGAATATTTCATGTTGTCCTCCTCCTTTTTAACCGTTTGCTCCTTTTCCTAACAGGATCATTCTTGTTCTATTATCTCACTTCCCTTCCAAAAGTGTCAATCGGCAGTTTCAAAGATCGACCGTATTTATAGGAAATGCAAAAGAGTATTGATTTTTTTACGGTACCATGTTAAACTGGCACCATGAAACCATTGAGTAAGAAGAGTAACAGCAGATCGAATCAATACAGAGAAATGCCGGATGGTGCAAGGCATTTGATTTCCTGTTGTGAATGGGCTTATGAGGGCGAACCAAACGACTGTTTCTCCATACAGACTAGTCAAGTAGGCAAGACGGAGGGGACGCTTCGTTATCAAGCAACGCATATGATAGTATGCAGTGAGTGGACATAGTTTCTATGTCAATGAGGGTGGCACCGCAGGAGCTTCGTATTATAAGAATGTAGTGAAGTGCTCTTGTCCCGAAAATTCTATTCGGGATGAGAGTTTTTTGTTTTCTGCAAAATTACTTATATCCCGTCAAGACACCGGAACTACCGGTCAGCTTAAAATGAGGAGGATCTAAGTATGAAACAGAAAAAAACTCATTCTCTTGCACTTGGAATTGCCTTTGTAGGCTTCACCACCCAGTTTGGCGGCGGTTTTGCCTCAGGTGCCCAGATTTTTCAGTATTTTATCAATTACGGAGTATGGACACTTGTTATGCCTCTGGCAGCACAGGCGCTGCTCTCTTTGTTTTACTGGTATGGAATGCGTTACGCTTACCGCCATCAAACCTATGATTACCACAGCTTTTCCGACCATTTCTATGGAAAATTCCGGCGGCTCTTTTCTCCGCTGTATGAACTTGAGTATCTTGTTATGGTCTGTATGGCTCCCGCTGTCGCCTTTGCAACCGGCGGTGCCACTTTAAATACACTGACTGGCCTTCCCTATCTGATCTGCACCCTGATTATCGGCGTATTTATTTTTCTCATTACCTTATTTGGAACTGATCTGGTAAGAAAATGTTCTTCTGTGCTGTCCGTGCTCATTATCGCCGGCCTACTCCTGGTACTGATTCCCAACATGATCGCACAGCGTGATACCATCTTTTCTTCCATCCGCCTGCTCTCAGATGGAAAAATGGCGGTCGGCTCTTCCGCCGACGGCAGTTTTCGAAGTGCATTTTCTTCCGCATGTGTATACGGAATCTTTCAGCTGACCGCCATCGGACTGATGTATCAGCATACCAGAAGCATTCAGGATGAAAAAGAAATCGGCCGTTCCATGCTTTATATGTTTGTAGTGGACAGCCTGATCATGGAACTCTCCGTCATCGGACTGCTGGCCGTTTCACACCTGGAAGAACTCTCCAATTGTTCTGTTCCGATGCTTCTTCTGATTCAGACCGGAATTGGAAGCAAATTACTCACTCCTGTCATCTCTGTCCTGATCATACTTGGTTCGGTCTCAACCGGCGTCAATATGATTGCAGGCATTGTAGAACGAACGGTAAACCAGCTTGAAAAACGACAGAAAAATTCTGACGACAGAAAACACCGCCTGTACACCACCGGAACTGCTTTTCTTTTCACTCTTCTCGCTTTTTCCATCGCACAGTTCGGTCTGATTCCACTGGTAAAAACCGGCTATTCCTATATCGGCTATGCAACATTGATCGTAATTGTAATTCCATTCCTTCTGCATTTTCTTCTGGATACAATAAAACACAAAAACGGAAAAGGAGAAATCGGCCATGAAACTGCAAAATTATGAAATGCATCTTCCAAGTTATTCCATCGGAAACGAGATTTATAAGGGCATCGGCACCATCTGTACTCCTTATGGAAAAAACGTGCTGCTCATCGGAGGTCAAAATGCACTTGCTGCAGCAGAACCGAAAATACGTTCTGCCATCAGCGAAACCTCTCTGGAAATTCTGGACACTGTTCTTTTCGGAAACGACTGTACCTATTCCGCTGTAGATCGTCTTCGTTCCCTCCCAGTGTATCAGGAATCTGATATGGTATTCGCAGTCGGCGGCGGAAAAGCACTCGATACCTGCAAATGTCTGTGTATCGACGACGGAAAACCCATTTTTACTTTTCCAACGATTGCTTCGAACTGTGCCGCCTGCACTTCCGTATCCATCATGTACAATGACGACGGAACCTTTCTGAAACCGCATTTTTTCCTGCATCCTGCCATTCATGCTTTTATTGACACCGAGATCATTGCCAAAGCCCCCTGTCAGTACCTCTGGGCCGGTATCGGTGACACCTATGCAAAATACTATGAAGCAGTGATTTCCTCCCGGGATGAGCAGCTTCCCCACTTTACCGCCCTTGGTGTTTCTACCAGCCGTATGTGTCTGGATCCCATGCTTACTTACGGAGAAAAAGCATTCCGCGATCATCAACGCGGCATCTGTTCCGATGAACTGGAACAGGTAATTCTTGCCATTGTCGTAACTACTGCCATCGCCTCCATCTTTCTTACCAGAGATTTTACACCGGATTATAACAGCGGACTGGCTCATGCTGTATTTTATGCCCTTACCGGTTATCCTGTCATCGAGGAAAAACATCTGCACGGAGAAGTGGTTGGCTTTGGTGTGCTGATCGCACTTTTGTACGACGGGCAAACGGAAGAATTCAAAAAAATATACAACCTGAATCAAAAACTAAACCTTCCGGTACGGCTTTCTCAGATTGACATCACAATGGAACAGTTCGAGGAGACCGCACATCGCATTCCGAATATGTCGGATGTAAAACATTATCCTTACCGGATCGAAACACAGAAACTCCTTGGTATTGTCAGAGAATTGGAGCAAAAAAGTGAAGAAAACCACACCAGAAAGGATCTGTCCGAATGATTGATTTAGAAAAGGCAAAAAAAGTTTTTGACTCTTATACAGCGGCCTATGACCCATCCATACCGGAAATCCGTCTGAAAATAATCCATACGTATGCTGTCGTTTCCTGCATGGAAGCCTTGTGCAGCCGAATGCATCTGCCCGAAGAAGACTGCCGTCTGGCCTGCCTGATTGCGCTTCTCCACGACATCGGCCGCTTCGAACAGTGGATGCGCTATCAAAGCTTTGTGGATTATGAGACTGTAGATCATGCTCAGTTTTCCAGTGATCTTCTCTTTGGGGACGGGCTGATCCGACGCTTTATCGATACCCCTGTCTATGACGGAATCATCTCTGCCGCCATCGAGGAGCACAACAAATACAAAGTGGCTTCCGGATATGATGAGCGCACATTGCTCTTTATCCATCTGATCCGTGATGCAGATAAGCTGGACAATTACCGGGTAAAAGAAGAGGAATCCATTGAAACACTCCTTGGTGTCTCCGCAGAGGAGGCAAACAATTCCTTCATCTCCCCGGCAGTTTATGACCAGATGAATCGCCAGGAACTCATCTATTCCCCCAATCGCCAGACACCTCTGGATGTCTGGCTTTCCTACGGCGCATACACCTTTGATCTCCATTTTCCGGAAAGCCTTCTCTATCTGAAAGAACACAACTGGATTGAACGCATCTTCGGACGTCTTCTTCCGACCGATCCAAAGGTACGGCAGCAGTATGAACATTTGAAAGTACGTACACTGGAATATATTGAAATGAAATGAAAAAACCGGGGAATATTCCCCGATTTTTTCATTTCTGATATACTCGCCATTTCCCAGCCTTAAGCAAGGTGCCAGATATCTTCATTATACTGTTCTATCGTACGGTCAGAAGAGAAGAATCCTGCCTTTGCAATATTTACCAGGCACATCTTATTCCATTTCTTCCGATTCTCATAGTCTTTGTAAACTTTTTCTTTTGTGGCAATGTATTCCTTCACATCCAGAAGTGTCATGAACCAGTCTTTGTTCAGGATCTCATTGTACAGACGCTCCAGACAACCCCGATCTCCAACTGCAAGCAGTTCATCACTTACTATAAAATCTACCAGTTTCGCGATTTCCGGGTCTGCCTCATAAATATCCTTCGCGCAGTAAGTTCCGTCCGCATACAGATCAATGACATCCTGCGGTTTCTTTCCAAAGATATAAATGTTTTCGTCTCCCACCAGATCGCGGATCTCTACATTTGCGCCGTCTTCTGTTCCCAGAGTCACAGCACCGTTCAGCATAAATTTCATATTTCCGGTTCCGGATGCCTCTTTCGAAGCCAGGGAAATCTGCTCGGAAATATCCGCTGCCGGGATAATCTTCGCTGCCTTAGATACGTTGTAGTTCTCCAGCATGATGATGTGGAAATATGGTTTTACCTCCGGATCGTTCTCGATCAGCTGCTCGAGGCAGAGGATCAGGTGAATGATGTCTTTGGCAATGGTGTAAGCCGGGGCTGCCTTTGCACCGAAGATCATGGTAATCGGCGTTTTCGGCTTATTTCCGTTTTTGATATCCAGATATTTATGGATCGCATACAGTGCATTCATCTGCTGACGTTTGTACTCATGGAGACGTTTTACCTGAACATCAAAAATGGAATCTGCATCCACCTGAATGTTCTGAGTTTCATAGAGATACTGCTTTACTTCCTCTTTTCTGTGATGCTTGATTTCCTCCAGCTTTGCCAGAACCTTTGCATCATTCTTGTATTTCAGAAGTTTTTCCAGCTCATTGGCATCTTTTTTGAATCCAGATCCGATCAGGCTTTCAATATAAGCAGCCAGTTCGCGGTTACAGTGCAGCAGCCAGCGGCGGAAGGTAATTCCGTTTGTCTTGTTGTTAAACTTCTCCGGATAGATATCATAAAACGGCTTCAGCTCGGAATTCTTCAGGATTTCTGTGTGCAGTGCGGCAACACCATTGACTGAAAATCCGTAATGGATATCCATATGTGCCATGTGAACACGACTGTCCTTGTCGATGATATATACCTTTTCATCCTCGTATTTTCTCTTTACCTGTGCATCCAGCTCATGGATGATCGGAAGCAGATGGGGTACCACCTCCTCCAGATAATCCAGCGGCCATTTTTCCAGAGCCTCGGCAAGAATGGTATGATTGGTATAAGCGCAGGTTTTGCTCACCACATCGATTGCCTCCTGCATGGTAAATCCTCTTGCCTGCAGCAGACGGATCAGTTCCGGAATTACCATGGACGGATGGGTATCATTGATCTGGATCACAACGTGATCATACAGGCGGTGCAGATCATATCCCTTCTGCTCACACTCCATCAGGATCAGCTGTGCGCCATTGCTTACCATAAAGTACTGCTGATAGATACGAAGCAGTTGTCCGGCACGATCACTGTCATCCGGGTATAAAAACAGAGTCAGGTTTTTCTGAATCTGATATTTGTCAAAGTTAATGCTGTCTGACGGCACGATATTTTCGTCAATGGAATCCACATCAAACAGATGAAGGCGATTACATCCGGATTCATATCCCGGCACATCAATATCATACAGTACAGAATGCATGGTAAAATTTTTGAACGGTACAGCAAAGGATACCGGCTGTCTCACCAGCCAGCTCTCGCCGGTGATCCACGGATTCTTCACTTCCTTCTGCTTATTGTCAACCAAAAGCTGACGGAACAGTCCAAAATGATAGTTCAGACCAATTCCATCTCCCGGAAGACCAAGAGTCGCGATTGAATCCAGGAAACATGCTGCCAGACGTCCAAGACCGCCATTTCCAAGAGACGGCTCCATTTCCATCTCCTCGATCTCAGTCAGTTCTCTTCCATGTGCCTGAAGGGCCTTTTCCACCTCGTCATACAGTCCCAGGTTAATCAGGTTGTTGGAAAGAAGTTTTCCGATCAGGAACTCTGCGGAAATGTAGTAAAGTTTTTTCTTTCCTTCATTTCTCGGACACTTTGCCATTTCCTGTTTTGTAATTACCATCAGTGCTTCAAAAATTTCACTTTTTGTACAGTTTTCCAGGTCTCTCCCAAACCGTTCTCTTAATATTGACTGAATTCTTTCTTCCATTTCTCATTCTCCTTATCTGCTTATCCCTTTAGTTGATTCTCTTACAATGAGTTGTCCGTCAAATACTACAGCATGCGGTTCCTCCTTTTTGGAAATCATCGCAAACAGCATTCTCGCTGTTTCTGCTGCCAGTTTTTCAACCGGCTGCCGGATCGTAGTAATGCTGGGAATATAATATGCTCCAGCATCAATTCCATCAAAACCCGCCACCGAAACATCCGAAGGCACGGTAAGACCGGCCTCTTTCAGAGCACGGCAGGCACCGATTGCCAGCGTATCTGCCGTCGCATAGACTGCGGTAAACGAAAGTTTCTTCTCCAGCGCTTTCTTTGTGATCTGATAACCGGTGTGAAAGGAATAGGTATCTTCCTTTGTCATATGCATCACCAGTTCCGGATCATATGGAATGTTATGGTCTGTGAGTGCCTGGCGGTAGGCATCAAGCCGCAGTTTTCCGATACTGATATCGTCCTCGCAGGCGGTGATAATTGCAATCCGTCTGTGACCTTCTCTGCACAGATAGTCTACCATTTTGTAGCTTTCTTTATAATCGTCCACCGACACGCTGGCGCAGGGTTTTCCTCCGTCAGCGATCGCGCCGATGGTACTGATTACATAGGGAACCGGAATCTGTGCCATCTTTTCATGGGGGTGTGTAAAATTACCTCCCAGAAAAATAATGCCCCGCAGCCTCTTTTCTTTCACAACTTCAATAGCTGTATCAACCTCATTCGCCTTCTCATCCACACGCTCGATAATACAGGAGTATTTCTTTTTGCGCGCGGCTTCTTCAATCGTACTGATCATATTATTAAAGAACATATTGTCCATACCTTTGACCAGAATCGCGATTGCTTTGGCATCGGAACGTTTCAGATTACGGGCGCTGTTGTTTGGCACATAATTGGATTCCGCGATGACCTTCAGGATCATCTCTTTTGTCTCCGGATTGATATCCGGATGATTATTCATCGCTCTGGAGACGGTGCTCACACCCACTTTACACTTTTTTGCAATATCTTTGATTGTCACTTGTTCCATGCGCACCCTCCTTCTGCTTATTTTCTGCTGATTTTTGCAGTTTGCCGCTCTTTATGCGGGAAACAGGATTCAGCCGTTCAGTCTGGCTGTAATTTTTGTCAGTCGCCGGATTTTTCCTGCCACTTCACTGTTGAACTGTCCCGGAACAAGACGCCATTTCCAGTTATTTCCAAGCGTGGAAGGGAAGTTTGTACGCGCCTCTCCGCCAAGACACAGGTAATCCTGGATCGGAATCACAGCGAGATCGGCAACACTTTCCATCGCCATACGGATAAAGTCCCAGGGAAGCTCCTCTTTGGTGCTCTTGGCATTTCCCATATATTCCTTGGAAAACTCACGGTCACTCTCACTCATGACATCATACCATCCAAGAATGGTATCATTATCATGTGTTCCCGTATAAACAACGCAGTTGCGATCATAATTATGGGGAAGATAATCGCTCTCTTCACGGGAATCAAAGGCAAACTGCAGAACCTTCATACCCGGATATCCGGACTCTTTTACCA
>JAQYOA010000134.1 GCA_028727605.1 Lachnospiraceae bacterium | reverse complement strand
CTGTCCCGCACACAGCCCCCTACCGCATAGGCTTCATAACCCTTGGCTTTTAAAGAATCGATCACCATTACTACACTGGCCGGAAGTTTTATTTTCACTGTGTCTGCTCCTTCTCATCATTTTTACTTTTTCCCAATATTATACCAGTAAAAATAAGAGCCTGCAAGCGGCGTATCCTAATGACTTTTTCTCAGAAATGTGTTACCATAGTCGAGAAAGATCAAAATCAATTTCCGGAAAGGGGTAGAAACTACATTATGAAAAACAGCAAATATCAAAAATATCTCCTGGCAGGACTTACTGCTTTTCTGGTAATTGCTGCTTCCCTGCTGTTCTATTATCTTCTTTTTCATCAGGATTCTGTGCGAAGGGTCGTTTCCAACATTCTTCATATCTTAAGTCCGCTGATCTTTGCACTGATTATTTCCTACGTGATCAGCCCCGCCATCAATCTTCTGGAACGCCGGGTAATTGCCCCCTTTTATGCCTGCCGGCAAAAGGAACAGTCCGCACGCTCCAAAAAGCTCACTCGCGGTCTGCTGATTGTTCTGATGTATCAGGTGGTAATTTTTCTGCTGTATATCTTAATCTCCACACTGATTCCGGAACTTTTTTCCAGCGTTGCCAACATCACATTGAACTTTTCCGGCTATGTGTCCAACGTACAGCTCTATTTTGAGAAACTCCTGAAAAATTATCCGGATCTGCTGCAAAGTGCAGATCAGTTTTTCTCCGAATTCACCACCCGGCTGTCCAACTGGATGACAAACGATCTGATGCCCATGCTTCGGGATCTTCTGTTAAATCTCTCTGGTCAGCTGCTGTCTATGGTTACCGTTTTTAAAAATGTTCTCCTCGGTGCCATTGTAGCCATCTATGTTTTGTATCACAAAGAAAGCTACATTGCCAAACTAAAGAGAGCGGTCTATGCTTTCTTCGGTCTGGAGCGTGGAAATGCCCTGATCCGTGACTGCCAGTACATCAACAAAGAATTCAGCGGCTTTCTTGTCGGCAAAATCATTGACTCGATCATCATCGGAATCCTCTGTTATCTGGTGACAAATCTCATCGGCACACCTTATGCGCTGCTTGTCAGTGTGATCATCGGTGTGACGAATGTGATTCCGTTTTTCGGCCCGTTCCTCGGTGCTGTGCCCTGTCTGATTCTGATTCTCCTGATTGATCCTTTGCAGGCACTTTATTTTCTGATCTTTGTACTGCTTCTCCAGCAGTTTGACGGAAATTTCCTGGGTCCGAAAATTCTCGGAGAGACCACAGGTGTTTCCAGTTTTCTGATCATTGTGTCGATTCTTATCGGCGGAGGGTTTATGGGTGTTTTCGGCATGATCATTGCAGTACCTGTCTGTGCGATTATCTGTACCTTTTTCCGGAACCTCTCGGATCATCTTCTGGAAAAAAACAGTCTCCCCACAGAGACGGAATTCTACCGGAAACTGGATCACATAAATCCGGAGACAAAGGAAGCTATTCCCTATACAAAAAAAGAAATCAATGAAAAGGATCTGTTTCAATTCCGCCGCAAAAAGCTGAGTCCGCAGGATGTCGTTCACACAATTCTGACAACCCTTGATCACAGCTCTGCTGAAGAAAAATCTTCCGAAGATACAAAAGAAAAAAATCAGAAAGAAGACTGACACCAAAAAACAGGCACCCATACGGATGCCTGTTTTTTGGTGTCAATTAATATGCCCGTCCCCAGTATACCATTTTCTTCGCTTTTTTACCGCAGCAGACACAGGTATCACTGATGTGTTTCTGCTCGAACGGCATACACCGGCTGGTAGCAGCGGTATCTTCTTTGATTTTATCCTCGCAGGCCTGATCTCCGCACCACATTGCACGGATAAAGCCCGGTTTCTCATCGATTACCTTTTTAAATTCCTCATAGGTGGTAACATCCGTTGTATGTGCCTCCCGATGTGCGAGCGCCCGAGAGAACATGTCATTCTGAATGGTCTCAAGCAGCTCTGCCATCCTGACAGGGAGCTCTTCAATCGATACTACCGTCTTTTCTCTTGTATCACGGCGTACAAGGACAGCCTGTCCTTTTTCTATGTCTTTCGGTCCCAGTTCCACACGTACCGGAATACCGCGCATCTCCTGTTCGGAGAACTTCCATCCCGGACTCTTATCGCTGTCATCAAGTCTTGCCCGAATACCGTTTGCCTTCAATGCATCCAGAACTTCGTGCGCTTTTTCCAGAACACCCTCTGCATCCTGACGAATCGGAATTACCATAACCTGAGTCGGAGCAATTCTCGGCGGAAGTACCAGACCGCTGTTATCGCCATGAACCATGATGATCGCTCCGATCATACGGGTTGTCATGCCCCAGGATGTCTGATAAACATATTTCAGTGTATTGTCCTTATCGGTAAACTGAATATCAAAAGCTCTGGCAAAACCATCTCCAAAGTTATGGCTGGTACCGGACTGCAGCGCTTTTCCGTCATGCATCAGTGACTCGATTGTGTATGTTGCCACTGCTCCCGCAAATTTTTCCTTCTCTGTTTTCTGTCCCTTCACTACAGGGATTGCCAGAACCTGCTCACAGAAATCCGCATACAGATTCAGCATCTGTACGGTCCGCTCTTCTGCTTCTTCTGCTGTCGCATGTGCAGTATGTCCTTCCTGCCACAGGAACTCTCTGGAACGCAAAAACGGACGCGTTGTTTTCTCCCAGCGTACAACAGAGCACCACTGATTGTATACCTTCGGAAGATCTCTGTGGGACTGGATATCTTTTTTATAGAAGTCGCAGAACAAAGTCTCAGAGGTCGGACGGACACAGAGACGCTCCTGCAGCGGATCCAGACCTCCCATCGTCACCCATGCAACTTCCGGTGCGAATCCTTCCACATGGTCTTTTTACTTTTCCAGAAGACTCTCCGGAATAAACATCGGCATATAGACATTTTCCACGCCGGTCTCTTTGAAGCGGCGGTCCAGCTCTTTCTGAATATTCTCCCAGATTGCATATCCGGCCGGTTTAATTGCCATACATCCCTTTACACTTGTATAACCAATCAGGTCTGCTTTGATTACCACATCGGTATACCACTGGGCAAAGTCTTCCTCCATTGATGTAATTGCCTGTACCAGTTTCTTTTCTTTTGCCATCTCAATTCTCCTGTTATAAAATAATTTCTATCCTGCGGTTCGTATGCTGAAATTGATAATACCGCACACCGGCTGCATCCATCATCCGTTTGGAAGCGATGACAGAAGGCGTATCCGCATATTTATCGCAGTCATAAATCACCGTTTTGATGCCCGACTGGATGATTGCCTTCGCACACTCATTGCACGGAAAGAGAGAGACGTAAATCTTCGCCCCTTCCAGACTTCCTCCGCGGTAATTCAAAATTGCATTCAATTCACTGTGTGTGCTGTACAGATATTTGCTGTCCAGCGGATTTTCACTTTCCCGTTTCCACGGAAATTCATCATCGGAGCATCCCGTCGGGAAACCATTGTATCCCATGGATAAAATCTTGTTGTCCGCACTGACAATGCAGGCTCCCACCTGTGTGTGCGGATCTTTGGAACGCATTCCGGACAGCTTGGCAACGCCCATGAAATATTCGTCCCAGGTAATATAATCCCCTCTTTTATCGCTCATTTACTGCACCCGCATTCTTCCTTATTTTGTTCCGAAAATCCGATCTCCCGCGTCTCCAAGTCCCGGCACAATATAACCATGATCATTGAGATGGTCATCCAGCGCACCGATAAACAGATCCACATCCGGATGCTCTTCCTGCATCTTCTTGACTCCCTCCGGTGCGGCAATGATACACATAAAATGAATCTTTTTCGCGCCCTTTTCTTTCAGCATTGTGATTGCTGCCGCTGCGGAGCCTCCGGTGGCCAGCATCGGATCTGTCACAAAAATTTCTCTGCTGGCAATGTCGGAAGGCAGCTTGCAGTAATACTCGATAGGCTCAAGCGTCTTCGGATCGCGATAGAGGCCGATATGACCTACTTTTGCAGCCGGAATCATTGCCAGCATTCCCTCTACCATCCCGAGTCCCGCACGGAGAATCGGAACCACTGCCATTTTCTTTCCGGCAAGTTCCTTCACCGTCGTACTGCAGATCGGTGTCTCGATCTCCACATCGCAGAGCGGCAGTTCCCTTGTCGCTTCATAGCACATCAGCATAGCGATCTCACTGATCATTTCACGAAACTCCTTGGAGCTCGTGTCTTTTTTCCGGATAATACCAATTTTATGCTGAATAAGCGGATGGTCCATTACTACAGTCTTTGCCATAATTTCCTCCTTTGTCTGTTCTTCTTTCTCTATTCTTCCGCGTTCTCAATCAAATGAATTCTGCGCGCATGGCGCTCTTCACCGGAAAACGGCGTATTCAGAAAAGTTTCTACTATTTTCACTGCAAGGCCGGGTCCGACTACACGGCCGCCCATTGCCAGTACATTGGCGTCATTGTGCAGTCTTGTCATTTCTGCGCAGAAGCAGTCGGTGCAAAGCGCTGCCCGGATTCCCGGCATCTTATTTGCCGCAATGGAAATTCCGATTCCGGTTCCGCAGATCAAAATTCCCTTTTCACATTCACCGCTTAAAATTGCATTTCCAACCTTTCTCGCATACACCGGATAATCTACCGATTGTGTACTGTAGCATCCAAAATCCTGATAAGCGATTCCCTGTTTCTCCAGATAGGCTTTTACCTCCTGCATCAGTTCATAACCGCCGTGATCACATCCCAAAGCTATCATTCTTTTTCCTCCTTTGCTTCTTCTGTCAGCTGTTCAATCAGCATAGAAATCAACGCATCCAATACTTCATAACACTTGCCGTACTCCGGAAGCGGCTCTCCATAGAGTGCCGGAATATCACCGTTGATATGAAGATATCCCGCAATGGTCGCCAAATGCGGTACCTCGCCATATTGCTCAAGGATCCGGATTCTCTGGCTTTCCTCCATGGTCAGAATCAATGTTCTCTCGTTGATATCCTCCGCTTTCAGAGGTACTGTTACGTATTCTTTCGCTGTGCAGCCGTTTCTCACAAGAACAGCCTCCACCTTCTGATTCACAGGCTGAGGAAACAGCACCACCAGACCGCGGGATAAAATTTCCATCGGCCAGGGAAACTCTTTCTTCTGCATGATCGCTTTTGCCATCGGTGCACGCGATGTATCATCTGCATCCACAAAGATTATTCTGTCATATGGTTTCACATCTATACCTCTAATACTTTATGCCCGGCTGCCTTCAGCAACCGGTTCATAATCGCCTGACCCATGCGCGGTGTGTCAAAAGCCTCTGAGTAAATCACATCCGAACCGTCCTCATCAAACTCTCTTAAGATAGCAAAGAGATGACGTGCGATCGTCTCTTCATCGGAACGCATTCCGATACTTTTCACATCCCCCATCGGATATCTGCCGACGGTCTCATCGGTACAGATAATCCCGACTTTCTTTCCCTCTGCACAGTTCTTTTTCGTCAGGTCATTTATTTTTTCAATCACACAGGCGATATCGCCCTGAACAATCGTCAGATCCGCTTTGGGCGCATAATGCCGATATCTCATACCGGGCGCTTTCGGGCGGACATGCTCCGATTCATTTTGAATTCCGGGATCCAGGCGCATCGGGCCGATTACGGCTTCCATCATTTCCTGATTATAATAACCGGGGCGCAGGATCGTCGGAATCTCCTCTGTAAAATCCACAATGGTGGACTCCAGTCCAATCTGTACCATCCCACCGTCAATGATACAGGAGATCTTCTCTCCCAGATCCTCGATCACATGCTCTGCCATTGTCGGACTTGGTCTTCCCGATGTATTGGCACTCGGTGCCGCCACAAAGCCACCTGCCGCAAGAATCAGCGCATTCGCCACCTTATGGCTTGGGAAGCGCACCGCAACACTGTCAAGACCTCCCGTTGTCTCAAAGGGCACTGCATCTGTTTTTGGAAAAATCATGGTCAACGGACCCGGCCAGAAAGCGTCCGCCAGAGCACGGGCAGCCAGCGGGATCTCCTTTGCAATCCTTTCAAGGTCTTCCATTCTGCCGATATGGACGATCAGCGGATTGTCCGACGGACGCCCCTTTGCGGCATAAATCCTCCGGGACGCTTCCGCATCCAGTGCATTTCCGCCAAGGCCGTACACTGTCTCCGTGGGAAATGCCACCAGCTGACCTTCCAAAAGCATTTTTCCGGCTTTCTGGATAGCCTGATGGTCAATCTGTTCTTCTGTCATTTTGGCAATCCATGCCTTCATGGTTCATTCCTTCTTCTTTCTATGGAATCTTTGAACGGAAATCGGTTGTTTCTAAATTCTGACTCCGGTTCACTATTCCGATTATACCATCGCATTGGATAATTGAAAAGGGGAAATATTCTCACGTCACACAGGAAACAGCCCCATTTCCGGTCAAATCTGACTGAAAATGGGGCGTTTCGTGTGCTTTCGTCAAAATGTGTATTGATTACAGCGAAAGAATTTCCTTTAGCTGACTGATAAAGTATCTGCACTCTTCCATTGTCCCGACTGTTACTCTGCTGCAGGCAAACGCTCCGATGCGAATCCGGCGAAGAAGCAGCTGTTCCTGGATATAAGAGGGATCTTTTCCGGTGTCGAAATAGATAAAATTCGACTGAGAATCGTATACCTTACAGCCAAGGCTGCGCAGCTCTCCGGTCAGATACTCTCTTCCCGCAACTACCAGTTCTTTTCCCTTCTGATAATACTCCTGATCCCGGATTGCTTCCACCGCAGCCATCTGGGCGCTGACACTTAAGTTCCAGGAGGCGGAACATCTTCTCATTGCCAGAATCATCTGCTCCGGTCCCAGCGCATAGCCGACACGAAGTCCGGCCATACCGTAATACTTGGAAAAGGTTTTGAGAATCAGCAGCGGAACATCCGGATTTTTTCTCAGGTAATCTGTCATGGAGCAACAATCCGGTTCTGTGGCAAATTCAATGTAAGCCTCGTCAATTACAGTCACCACATGGTCCGGCAGCTTCTCCAGAAATGATATGATTTCACGCTCGGATACATAAGTTCCGGTGGGATTATTCGGGTTACAGATAATTACCATTTTGGTCTTTTCACTGACTGCATGAAGCATCCCGTCCAGATCAAATTTCTGCTCTTTGGTAACCGGAACGGAAACCGGGACGGCCCCGTTTAAATATGCCATGTCTGTAAATGCTCCATAGGTCGGAGCGCAGAATAATACCTCATCCCCCGGATTTAAAAAGGTAATCCCAAGCATATCAATCATCGCACTGGATCCGGAACCTGTCAGAACATTCTCCGGTTTCAGCTGATAAAACTCTGCAATGGTCTCTTTGAGTTTCGTCGCAGCAAAATCCGGATAATATTTCAGCTCCTCCTTTACCGAGGAATAGGCTTCTTCCGCCTTTGGTGACGGACCATAGGGATTTTCATTCAATCCCATATGAATCACCTTTGACATATCCACATTCAGGGAAAGTGCCTTTTGTCTCTTGCTTGGCGGCATCACCTGCAATGCATGACTAATTAATTTTTCCAGTTCCATCTCGTTTTCCTCCGGTTTCTATAATTTCATCTGTGTAATGCTTCAGGATGCGCGAAGTGCCGGTGTACTGCTCATAAACTCCCGTACGATGCAAATGAACTTCTCGTTCTGTTCCTTTGTTCCGACACTGACACGGTTCAGCGCAAAATTTCGAATCAGAATTCCATGCTGCAGCAGCAGTTCATAGAGATCCATCACATCCCGGTATGTATCAAAGTAGATAAAATTCGTATCTGAATGATACACTTTGCACCCTGCTTTTTCCAGCTCCTTCATCAGATAGGTTCTGCCTGTCTGATTGAATTCGAAGGCACCTTTTATATGTTCCTTGTCCTCAAGCGCTGCGATACAAGCGGCAACACCGACACGGCTGACACCGGATACGGTACCTCCTCTTCCGAGAGCCGCAAGCAGCTCCGGGCAGGCGGCAAGAAAGCCGACACGCATTCCAGCCATGGCAAAAATTTTGGAGAATGTCTTAACCACCATCAGGTTTTTCTTCTCCGGAATCAGTTTCATCATGGATTCCGTACAGCCTTCCGTAGATGCAAAATCCAGATATGCTTCATCAATCATAATCAGTACGTTCTCGGGTACCGCTTTGATAAACGCTTCCAGATCCGCTGACTTCTCTGCCACTCCGGTCGGATTACCCGGATTGCAGATCATAACCAGTTTTGTCTTTTCCCCGATTGCCCGGAGCATACCGTCAAGATCCTGATGCAAATCTTCTTTTACCGGAACCTTCACCGATACTGCAGCATTTTTCATAACCATCATAGGGTACTGCATATAGGGAATACTGCTCATGACAACCTCATCGCCCGGCTTCAAAAAGATATCCCCGATTCGATTAATTGCTTCTGTTGCCCCTACCGTTAATACAATGGAATTCGTCGGTATCTGATATTTTTCGCTGATTTTTTCAAACAGTTCCGGATTTCTGTCTCCCGGATAGCGAAAGATCATTGACATTTCCTCGGTGACAGCCTGAACAACTTTTTCGGAAACTCCGTACTGATTTTCATTTGCTGCCATCTTCTCAATTGTATCGAGATGATACTTTTTCATCACATCCGATAACTGCGGCGGCAGTTTATATGCCGGCATCGCAAGAAGGCTTTCCTTCATTAATGCTTCATAATCCATGCCTATACCTCCATTTTTGAAACGCGTACGATCCTTTTATTCATTTATTTTCAGATATTTTGTACGGATCATATTTCTCGACGGATCAAGCTCTACATTCGAGATATTTTCATTCATCAGATAAATATTGCTGGAGTTGATTACCGGAATACCCCAGCAGTAATCACTGACCAGAATCTTCTCTGCCTGATGCAGCAGATCAAAACGTGCCTCCGGATCGGATTCCTCATTGGACAATGCGATCAGTTCATCATACTCCGGACAGTTTGTATGGTTATCGTTATAAGAATCAAAGGAACGATACATAGACAGATAAGTAAACGGATCCAAAAAGTCGGCTGTCCATCTCATACGGCAGATCTGGAAATCTCCGGAGCGGCGCTCATCAATCTGTACCTGCTGTTCTTCTGCCTGAAGCTCTACTTCAATACCGAGATTTTCTTTCCACTGAGCCTGCAGTGACTGTGCCACATCGCTTTCCAGCTGCATGCTTGGATATTTATAGGTTACCTTCGGGAATCCTTCCCCGTTCGGATACCCAGCTTCTGCAAGTAGTTCTTTTGCTTTCTCCACATCAAAACTGATCGGTTCTTCTCCTGCCTCATCACACCAGTCTTCACCGCTTGCGGAGGATTTCAGATGCTTTGCAACAAAGAAGCTGGTTCCTTCATAGGAACTGCCGCAGGCCTGTGCCACCTCGTCTCTGTCAATTGCCATACTGAAGGCCTGACGCACACGAACATCATCAAAAGGAGCTTCTTCCATATTGAACAGTACATAATAACATGTGATTGACGGGTTTGCGATCAGTTCCTTACTGTCAGCATACTCATCCATAACCGTATAGTCTGCGCTGATAAAATTCAGTTCACCGGATTTATATGCATTGATGATCGACTGAGTATCATCCATCAGCATGACTTTCACAGCATCTGTGGAAATCTTATCCGCCTGAACATAAGACTCGTTTCTTCTGTAAATGCAGTACTGGTTCGGCACATATTCATCCAGATAGTACGGACCGCAGCTCACCAGTGCATCCATATCCTCACACATTGACCAGGCACCGTTTGTCTCAGTCTGCAGTTCTCTGTGTGTCGGAATCAGAACCGGAAGAACAAAGAGCTGCTGGAAATACGCACAGGGCTCTTTTAAGTTGAAAAAAATCGTCTTTTCATCCGGACACTCAACACCGAGTCCGCTCTCATCTCCTGTGCCTTCATACATTTCCTGTGCTCCCTCGATGGGATACAGCATGGTAGAATAGCCGTTCTTACAGGTCGGATCCAGCGCTCTTACAATTGTATTTAAAAAGTCGGCACTGGTCACATCATCTCCGTTGTTCCATTTTGCATCCTCCCGGATATGGAAGGTATACTGCGTCATGTCGTCATTGACATCACAGCTTTCCGCAAGAATATAGTTCCAGGTACCGTCCTCATTCATCTCCATCATCGGTGCACAGCAAAGGCCGTCATAAGTCCACCACCAAAGGGATGCATCACCGGCAGCGTCAAGTGTTCCGGATTCTGTCGTCATGGTAGTGACAATCATGGATTCCTCTGCCTTTCCACCGGAAGCAGAAGATGAGCCGGACGTACTGTTTCCGCAGCCTGCCGCAGAAACTGCCATAACGACTGCAAGACCAAGGGCTGCTGCATTTCTGAATACTTTTTTCATAATCATTCCTCCTCTTTTTCTTTTGCTGTCTTTTTCCTATCTCCCCGCAAGAAGCGGTTCAATCGCCAGGTTTTCGCGCTGCTTAAGATACCTTGGCGAATACAGGAAGCAGGCAACTTTTCTACCTTCCAGCTCATAGGATGCAGGACTGGCTGTACTGCACTCCTCCATCGCATAGGGACAGCGTGTGTGGAACGGGCATCCCGCCGGTGGGTTGATCGGGCTTGGAATTTCGCCTTCCAGAAGAATTCGCTTCTTCTCTCTGGCCACTTTCGGATCCGGGATCGGCTCTGCGGAAAGCAGTGCCTTGGAATAGGGATGAAGCGGATTCTTATAAACATCATTCGCGTTTCCGATTTCCACCATATGTCCCAGATACATGACACCGATGCGGTGACTGATATGTTTTACCATGCCCAGATCATGAGCAATGAAAAGATAGCTGATTTGTTTTTCCCTCTGAATCTCTTCCAGAAGATTGATGACCTGCGCCTGGATTGACACATCCAGCGCGGAAATCGGTTCATCACAGACGATGAAGTCGGGATCCAGGGCAAGTGTGCGGGCAATGCCGATTCTTTGTCTCTGTCCTCCGGAAAATTCATGGGGATATCGTCGGATATGGTCAGGCTTTAAGCCTACGATTTCCAGAAGCTCCTGTACTCTTTTCTTTCGTTCCTCTTCTGAATACATGTGATGAATCACCATCGGCTCTTCAATAATCTCACCGACTGTGAAGCGCGGATTCAGAGAAGCATACGGATCCTGGAAGATCATCTGGAGTTTTTTCCGATAGGGAAGCATCTTCTTCTTCGAAATGTTCGTGATGTCGTTTCCCTCAAACAGAATCTGTCCTTTCGTCGGCTCATAAATCTTCAGAATTGTTCTTCCGAGCGTACTTTTTCCGCAGCCGGATTCCCCTACCAGACCAAAGGTTTCTCCTTTTTTCACCTCAAAAGAAATCCCGTCCACAGCCATTACCTTCTGGGAACCTTTTCCGGCTCGTTTTACATCAAAATACTTACAGAGGTCTTTTACTTCCAGTACTGTTTCACTCATCGGCAGCTTCCCCGCTTTCCTTATCTACAGTAATGTATTTTTCATCCTTGCACTCCAGCCAGCAGTGACAGCAATGTGTCTCGCTGTAGCGGGACATGGGAGGCATCTGAACCTCACAGATCTTCATGGTATAGGGGCATCGGCTCATAAATGCACATCCCTTTGGCAGTTTCAGAAGATCCGGCGGCGTTCCTGGGATCGGAACCAGCGGTTCATCGTCTTCCTTGGAAGAATTGTTGATGCTGTTCAAAAGTCCCATCGTATAAGGATGCTTCGGATTGTAAAAGATCTCATCGGTGGTTCCCTCTTCCACAATCTTACCTGCATACATGATGGCAATCCGGTCACACATTGTAGCCACAACTCCCAGATCATGAGTGATCATAATTACGGAAGTTCCCCTCTCTTTTGTCAGCTTTTTCAACAGTTCAAGAATCTGAGCCTGCACTGTCACATCCAGTGCTGTCGTAGGTTCATCCGCAATAATCAGTTTCGGATCACAGGCCAGTGCAGCTGCGATAATGATACGCTGTCTCATGCCTCCGGAAAATTCAAAGGGATACTGCTCCAGCCTCTTTTCCGGACTTGGTATTCCCACCTGTTTCATGAGACTCACTGCTTTCTCTCTGGCTTCCCCTTTGGAACACTTCTCATGTTTTCGAATTCCCTCTGTCAGCTGCGTTCCAATCTTCAGGATCGGATTCAGGAAAGTCATGGGATCCTGAAAAATCATGCCGATTTCCCGTCCTCTGATTTCCTGCATTTTCTTCTCATACTCCTGTTTTTCTTTTCGTGTATTCATTCCGGAAGGCGAAATATCTTTTCCGTCAAACAGGATTTTTCCCTCTTCCACCTTTCCGTTTTCGGCCAAAAGTCCCATCAGAGTCAGCATTCCGACACTCTTACCGGAGCCGGACTCTCCGACAATTCCCAATACCTCTCCCTCATCCACGTGATAAGAAACATCGCGGACAGCTCTTACGGTTCCCTGAGGTGTGGAGAAGCTGGTTGTCAGATGGTTGATTTCCAATAAACTCATACGCCCGCCTCCTGTACTTATTTTTTCTTTGGGTTAAATGCGTCTCCGATTCCCTCTCCAAGGAAATTCAGAGAAAAAATGGTGATGCAGATGCAGACTGTCGGCAAAAGAAGCTGGCTCGGATACATCGTCAGAATCTGTCGTGCATCCTGCGCCATGGAACCCCAGCTTGCCATCGGTGCCGAAATTCCGATTCCAATAAAACTTAAGAATGCTTCTGTAAAAATTGCATTCGGTACCAGGAAGGTAACCTGAACAATAATCGGACCGATCGCATTGACAATCAGATGCTTAAACAGGATTCTCGCATCCGATGCGCCAAGTACCAGGGCAGCCATGGAAAACTCCTGCTCTTTGAGTGCAATCAGCTGACCTCTTACCTGCCTTGCCATTCCGATCCATCCCGGAATACAGATACCGATCAGAATACTCCGGACATTGGAGCCGAAAACCATCATGATCAGGATGACGTAAATCATAGAGGGCATTGCGTAAATAATATCCACAATCCTCATTACGAAATTATCAAACTTTCCTCCGATATATCCGCAGAGTCCGCCGATGACAACTCCGGTAATCGTATTAATGATGGCTGCTCCAAAACCGATGGAAAGACTGATTCTTCCTCCGTAACAGAGTCTCGTAAACACATCTCTTCCGAACTTATCGGTTCCAAGAAGATGCTCCATGGAAAATCCTGCATACTGATTGGCTGTGTCCTGAGCGTCATAAGCATACGGGCTGAGCATCGGCCCAAAGATAGACAAAAGCCCAAGGATCACAATCACCACCAGTCCCAATACTGCCATGGGATTCTTGCAGAAACGGCCCCATGCTTCTTTTAAAAAGCTTTTGCTTTCCACTGCGATAAACTCACTGTTCTTTCTTGATGGATCAATCGGATCAAACCATTCCATATGACCACCTCCTAATCTGTCAGTTTGATTCTCGGATCGATCATGGAACAAATAATATCCACAGCCAGATTGGCAACCGTAATGACCGCTCCGATAAACACACTAAATCCAAGAACAACGGTATAATCCCTGTTGGTAATTGCGTTGGTAAATTCCCGTCCGATTCCCGGAATGGAAAAAATAGATTCTACAACAAAACTTCCTGTTATCAAAAAGGCAATTGCCGGACCGAAATATGTCACCACCGGAATCAATGCATTTTTCAGTACATGTTTCACAATGATCTGCATTTTGGACAATCCTTTCGCCCGGGCCATAATAACGTAATCCATCTGCATGGCCTCGGAATACGTTGTCTTGGTCAGCCTCGCTATAGAAGCAATCTGTCCGAAGGACTGCGCTGCCACCGGCAGTACATAATTCGCAGCCGAGGTCAGGCCGACAATCGGAAGCACCGGCCACCAGACACCGAAAATCATCATCAGAAGAATCGCCGTCACGAAGCCCGGAATACTGACACCCAGCGTTGCAAATGCCAGAAGTGAATTCCGTACGGCCAGTCGTTTTGTAGAAGCCATCCAGATTCCCATCGCAATACCAATCACCGCGGAAACTGAAATGGAAATCAGACCGATTTTCAGCGTATAGGGGAAGCCCCTTGCGATCAGTGTATTTACGGAGATATTTTTCTTATAGGAAATTCCAAGATTTCCATGCATCAGATTTTCCATGTAAATCACATATTGTTTCCACATGGGCTCATTTAACCCATAGGCGTCCTCCAGCTGGGTAATCGCGCTTTCAGAAAGATTATCTGCTTCAAAGGGGCTGCCCGGCATAATTCGAATCAGGCAAAAGGTGATGGTTATCAATGCCCATATGGTCACCACGCCAACCAGTAATCGCTTTACAATATATCTTGCCACTTAACATTCCTCCCGGTCGATAACAAAAGGAGCAGCTGGATTTTTATTTCCACGCTGCTCCTTTGCATCGTATTTACATTGCTTTTTCGCCTCTCTCTCCGGTACGTATCCGGATTACATCAGCCACTTTTTCCACAAAAATCTTTCCGTCTCCCACGTCTCCGGTGAAAAGCTTCTTCTGCAGAAAACCTTTGAGAACCTCTATTGTTTTATCATCACCGATTGTTTCCAGTTTACACTTCATCAGTACATTCGGTCCGGACATCTGCCCCCGGTACATGACCTTGAAGCCTTTTTGATTTCCATAACCGGTAATGTCGGTCTCCATCACACCGTAAACAGCACAGGATTCCATAATTTCAATTACATCTTCCCTGCGGCTCGGTTTTACAATCACAGTCAATTTTTTCATAAAAGGATCACCTTCCCGATTTATTTGTCATTGTGGAAATGGAAGTTTGCATAGGCCGTACATCCATGCTCATGGAGATCCAGACCTTCCACTTCTTCTTTTTCACTGACGCGAAGACCGATTGTCTTTTTTATAAGAAAGAACATGATCCAGGCAACTACAAAGGTATATGCCATCGTTGCCGCACATCCGATGATCTGTGCTGTCAGACTGCAGCCGGTTCCGAACACACCGGTCATAATGGTACCAAACGCTCCGCAGACTCCGTGAACACTGATTGCTCCTACCGGATCGTCAATTTTTGCAACACGGTCAAAAAATTCAACCGAAAAGACAACCAGAACTCCTGCCAGTGCTCCGATGATCAGAGCTTCATAACAGTTCACTACATCACATCCGGCAGTGATAGCCACAAGGCCCGCCAGTGCTCCGTTCATTGTCATGGTAAGATCCGGTTTTCCATAGCGGATCCAGGTAACAATCAATGTAACCAGTGTCGCTGCTGCTGCTGCCAGGTTTGTTGTCATGGCAATGTCACCTAAATTAAGAGCTGCCGCTGTAGTAGAGCCGCAATTGAATCCAAACCAGCAGAACCAGAGAATAAAGACACCAAGTGTTCCAAGGGGAAGGTTATGTCCCGGGATCGCCAGAGGCTTTTCTTCTTTTGTATATTTATTCAATCTCGGTCCGACCAGGGATGCACCGGCCAGTGCACAGACACCGCCTACCATATGTACTGCAGAGGAACCTGCAAAATCATGAAATCCGATCTGTGAGATCCATCCGCCGCCCCAGATCCAGTGTCCGGTTACCGGATAAATAAAGAGGCTGATTGCAGCGGAATAAATCAGATAGGATACAAATTTGGTTCTCTCTGCCATTGCTCCGGAAACAATCGTTGCCGCTGTGGCACAGAATACTGTCTGAAATATCATGAACACACCAATCGGAAGATCATGAAACATTCCGCTCTCATCCGCAAGGCTCATCGGTGCAAAAAATCCTTTTGTTCCGATAAATGCATTGTCTCCTCCGAACATGATCGCAAAGCCGACCAGAAAAAAGACAATGGAGCCAAGTACAAAATCCATCATATTCTTCATCAGAATATTTCCGGAATTCTTTGCTCTTGTAAATCCGGTTTCCACCATAGCAAAACCTGCCTGCATAAAATAAACCAGAAAGGCTCCCAGCATGGTCCATACAATGTTAAGTAAAAGCTGCATATTTTCCATAATCGTTCCTCCTCAATTCTATGTATTACAATGCCTCATTTCCGCGCTCACCGGTTCGGATTCTCACAGCATCCTCCACCTCGTATACGAAAATTTTTCCGTCTCCGTAACTGCCGCTGGATATCTTTTTTACCACCTGATCGATAATCCTTTCCGTGACTTCATCGGGGACAATTGTTTCCACTTTTACTTTCGGCAGCATTTTCGCCACAATCTCTGCTCCGCGATACAGCTGCTTGTATCCTTTCTGATTGCCGTATCCAAGAATGTTGGTAATCATCACTCCGTTTGATTTTTCGTTGTCCAGAACTTCTTCCAATTCATCAAGCTTATCCGGACGAATCACAATCTCAAGTTTTTTCATAAGCTCCTCCTCTCACAAATCTGACTCCTGTGTTTCCATCCTCATACTTTCCTGTGAAACCGTCTGTTTTTCTGCTGTGACACAACCTCCTTTCTCCGGAATTTTCCGGCTTCCTCTGTTTTTTTGCCAATCAATCTTTCCTCCAAGATATGCCGCCATGCAGTATCTCTCTGCAGCACTCAGGTCTTCCAGACCCACCTTCTCAAAATCCAGAATGCCTTCAATCCCATCCGCCCAAATCTTCCGTATCCGAAGGTTTGATGCTTCCACCTCTGATTGTATCCTTTGAAATAATTCTTTCTTTTCCATCTGCGGTACAACAATTTGTGCCGCTTTCCGGTAGTATCTGCAGATCCGGATATTGACAAAAAATCTGCTGCAAAGACTCCCTGTCGCCGCTGCTGTGAGAAGAAAAACACTTCCGAGGAAGATTCGATCCGCAGCCGTCAGCCCTTTTATAACAGCTGCTCCGGTCATGGCACATCCGATACACACTGCCGTCATCCCGTTTGCACCCCGTCTTTCCCTTTTCAGGCCTGGGATTTCAATTCCAAAAACAGTTTCATTTGGCAGTGCTCTAAGAAAACTTACGATCAGTGCAGCCCCAATCGAAAGACAATAACAAATCAATCCTGCCATAGGCACATCCTAATTAATGACGCTTGTCGGTTTGCCGTCCAGATACGCTTTGTAATTTCTCACCGCCAGATCAATGGCCCGAAGCCTCGCTGCCTTTGGCTGCCACGCGATATGAGAGGTAATAAAGGTATAGGGCGATTTCATCAGCGGAATCTGATACTGCGGCGGCTCATGATCGACCACATCCAGGCCGGCCATATAGACCTTTCTTGATTCCAGCGCATCCATAAGTGCATTTTCATCAATGATGATTCCTCTGGCTGTATTGATCAGAATGACACCGTCCTTCATTTTCCGAAATGCTTCTGCATCAAGCAGATGTTCTGTCTCCTTCGTATGCGGACAGTGAATGGAAATCACATCTGATCTTGCAAGGAGTTCCTCCAGATCCACCTGCTCGATGCCCTCATACTGAGGACCTGTTTTCTTATGACGGCTGTAAGCAACCACTTTCATTCCAAATCCCATCGCCATTTTTGCCGTCCAGAGACCAATTGCACCAAGGCCGATGATACCCATTGTCTTCTCATACAATTCAATCTGCGGTTCCAGGAGAAGATTGTACCGTGTGGAAGGATCTTTTTCTTTTTTCTCCCAGTACTTCTCTTTGGTATAATCACTTTGTGCCGTTACGTTATGGCAAATATTCATCAGAAGTGCCATAGCATACTGTGCGATTGTCACATCCCCGTATATGGTATTTGTCACGGTAACTCCATGACGTCTCGTCATTGTAGCATCGAATTCTTCAAATCCATGTCCCAGCGTTGCCACATATTTAAGATTTGGATGAGCCAGAAATAATTCCTCATTGATCACGCCTTTGTGAATCCAGATTCCAAGTGCCGCGTCCGCATCGCCGATATACTTATGATATTCCTGCATCGACGGACGTTTATCTGTAATATCGACAATCCGGTATTCACCGATTTCTGCGATCTGATCCAGATTCTGCTTCCAGCGTTCCACCATATCCTGATAGGTCAGATCAATCGTCCTTGGATCTCCCTGAAAAATCACAACCTGCATTTTTCCATTTTTCATTTTCCATACCTCCGATATTTTTATCTGAACCGCATGTTCTCTTACTCTTTTGCCAGCATCGGTTTGGAATTGTTTCTTACAACCGATTTTTCTTCCCATTTATGACCGCGGAAGCGAATTATATAGAAGAAAGCGCGTACTACCCAGTCCAGTGTCTGGGCAATCCAGACGCCAAGGAGTCCCACATTCAAGTAAGAGCCAAGGAAATAAGCCATTGCGATACGAACACACCACATGGAAGTCACCCCGACTGTCAAGGTATAACGGGCATCCCCTGCAGCACGAAGCGTGTTTGGAAGAGTAAAAGCCATAGGCCAGATTGCCATACAGCAAATACTGTGATAACGAATTACCTGCACCGCCATCTGATAGGATGCTTCTGAAAGATTATATGCATGTGCCACAAAAGGAGCCGCAAACAAAATCACACCATTTAAGATCCAGAGAAAGAGATACGCGGTACCGATCAGCTTTTTCGCATATTCTCTTGCCTGACGGTAATCGCCCGCTCCGGCACATTGCCCCACAACCGTTGTCATCGCAAGTCCCATGGCCGATCCCGGCATAAACGCCAGCTGTTCTACGGTCATTGCACAGGCATTTGCGGCGATGGAAGCTGTTCCAAAGCTTGCTATCAGGCTCTGCGTAATCAGCTTTCCGATCTGGAACATACAGTTCTCCAACGCCTGCGGAATACCGATGGAGAAGATTTTTTTCAGCATTTCAAAATCCAGTTTAAAGTTCAGATAATGGGTAATGTGAATCTCATATTTTTTCTGGTGAATCAAGTACAGAATAACAACACTTGCTGTGATTCTTGAAATCAGCGTTGCATAAGCGACTCCGGACACTCCCATGTGAAATCCGTAGACCAGAATCGCATTGCCTGCAATATTAATTCCGTTCATCAGAAATGACGTCTTCATGGAGATTTTGGAATTGCCCATAACCCGGAACAGCGCTGCGCCTGCATTATAGACTGCAAGGAACGGGAAGGATACGGAAGTGATTGCAAAGTATGTCACAGCGTTTTCCATGACATCACTTTCGACACTGCCATAAATCATTTTCAGAATATGACGGTTTCCAAGGAAGGATCCTCCAAAGATGACCAGTGCAATCAGAAGACAGATCGTCATCAGCTGATCTGCCGCCCGGCAGGCTGTCTCCTTATCGCCGCTTCCAAGGAACTGTGCTCCGACTACCGAACCGCCTGTCGCCATCGCAGAAAACATCATAATCAGCAAAACGCAAATACTGTTTACCAGGGAAATGCCGGACACCGCTGCTTCACCTGCACCGGAAGCCATAATCATGTCTACCATTCCCACCGTCACCGACAGCAGCTGTTCCATCATCAGCGGTACAACCAAACGGATCAGCCTGTTTCTGTCAAATAAAACTTTCGTGTCTTTTACCTGGCTCATTCTTTTGTTCCTCACCTTCTCCGTCATAATCCGGCATGAAAAAAGGCGGTTCAGAAATCATTTTCTGTCCGCCTCTTTGCAGTCCTTATAAAAAAGCAGCCCGCGCGGAAATTCTTTTTCATTTCCTGCGGACTGCTCCATTGCAGCTTTTCTGAACTGACACAGCCCGGAGGGAATATCCTCCGGGCTGCACCGTTGCAGTTTGAGTAAATACATTTTGTATTACATTATGCAAATTGTATTTCGCTCTGCTGTTGTATAGGTGATATCATAACGGTTTCTTTGCGCTTTGTCAATCTAAAATTTTGATGCGTATTTTCCCGTCTTTTACCATTTTTTCGTTATAAGCTGCTCTTTTTACGAATATTTTATTCCCTTTTTCCACATACCGACTAATTTCTTCTCATGAATTCTTCTCATTTCTCCGGCATATCGGATACAAAAAATGTATATTCATACATTTTTTGTTAAAATTTTATAAATTTCAACTACCGCTCCTTAATTTCACCCGTGCGGTACGCCTCGATCAATTCCTTCAGCTCTGTAATCCTCTGACGGATCCGTCTGCCATTATCCGTATCTCCTACCAGCTGTCGTTTCTGGCTGAGGCGGACAGCTACCTGTCTGGAAACAATATCGGTCTCCTCATGAATCGCCTTTTCCGTAGATTCAAAAGGCTCATGGGCCGTCAGTGTCAAGCCGTAAGAGTTATAGATCAGGGTATATCCGGCGATGCCGGTCTCTTTGTGATATGCTTTGCAAAAGCCGCCGTCAATGATCAGTACTTTTCCGTTGCATTTGACAGGACTCTCCCCTGCACTTTGATGTACCGGAACATGTCCGTTAATAATATGCACATTATCACCGGAAAGACCAAACTCCGACAGAATCATATCTGCTGTTGACTCCTCTTCGATCAGACGATAATAAGCATTTTTCGTCTCCTTCCAGGTGGTCTGGTCGGCAATCAGATACCGTTCGAAGGTCGTCATTTTGTCGCGGCCGTACAGCGGAGAACCGGGTGCCGTCCACAAAAACCAGAGTGTGTTCTGTCCTTTTTCACGCATGACGGGATCCCTGTCGAAAAAAGCTCTTCGCACATGGTATTCCAGGATATCATACAGTGCTTTCCCCTGATATGGCATGCCGTCTACCATGACGGTTCGAAATGTTCCGTCTTCGTTCATAGGCATACACCCGTGATACAGAAGATTCCCGTTATACACTTTGTAAAGACTTCCCTGCTTCTGCAGAAACTCCATATGTTTCTGCAGTTTTTCACTCTTACGGAACGCAAGGCTTAATTTTTCCATGACTTCCTTTTCCTGTTCGGTGAGCACATTCGGATGCTCCCGATCCACAGTTGGAAAGTCGGTGTCACGCAGTTCGTACGTTTTGCCATCAATCTCTATTGTTTTGTTCTCATAATCAATCTTGTCCAGCAGCAGTCGATTGTCCATTCCATATTCCGGATTCTCCCGAATCAGCTGATCCTCAAGCTTTAGCTGAATCAGCGTTATCGCCTTGTGCATTCTTCTCTCCAACATCGCTTCCTGGCTCTGCTCATCTTCCATCCCCTTGGCGATAAAGCAGGTACAGGGATCTTTCTGATAAGTATTCAGGGCAAACGTAGCAAGCGGGAGCATATTAATCCCATACCCGTCTTCCAATACATCCAGGTTTCCGTAATGAAGACAGATGCGAATCACATTTGCAATGCAGGCCAGCTGTCCGGCCGCCGCTCCCATCCACAGCACGTCGTGATTTCCCCATTGTATATCAACCGAATGATAATTCAGCAGACAGTCCATAATCCGATCCGGTTCCCGGCCACGGTCAAAAATATCCCCAATGATATGTAAATGATCCACAACCATTCTCTGGATCAATTCCGCCATAGCAATAATAAAATTCTCCGCACTACCGATTTCCAGAATCGTCTGAATAATGGTTTCGTAGTACGCTTCTTTGTCCAGTACCTCCGGTTTTTCTGTAATCAGCTCTTCAATTACATAGGCATAATCGGCCGGAAGCGCTTTGCGAACCTTGGAACGGGTATATTTGGAAGATACCACTTTACAGATATCAATCAGACGATACAGCATCACTTTATACCAGTCTTCGGTATCCTGATGCTGCTTTTTAATCTCCTCGAGTTTTTCCGTAGGGTAATAGATCAGAGTAGCCAGCGCACGCTTATCTGCAACCCCAAGCGTATGCCCGAAGACATCATCGATCTTTTTTCTGACCGCACCGGAACCATTTCGAAGCACATGAGAAAACGCTTCGTATTCCCCGTGAATATCCGAGAGAAAATGCTCTGTCCCTTTTGGAAGGTTCACAATCGACTGAAGATTAATAATCTCGGTTGCTGCTTTTTCAATTGTCGGATATAATTCCGCAAGATATTCCAGATATTTTTTTTCTGTATTTTTCATTTTTTCCCCCTTGAAAGAATGCTCTGTTTCACCTTTTCCTAACACCTTCTCCATCTTTTCTTATATCATTTCTATTTTATCGCCAATAAAGTTCCGGCACAAGAAATTTCTGAAGCGCTCCTTGTTCTTTTTCCCATACCATTTTCCATTATCTCGTTTCTCTCTCCGGCAATGCGATCTTTTTCCCGAAAACACGATATGTGGGACGCCTCTTTCCAGGGAAAAGATAATAATCACAGCTATCTGCCAACAAAATGCCGACTCCCGAAAGCCAAAACCAGAAAAAAGAGAACAGCGGACAGATCAGTCCCTGACACTGATTCATCCAGAAGCCCCGATAATCCCACATCCGGACGTTCAGCACCAGAAGTGCAAACATTCCCGAATACAATTCCAACGCCGTAATCAGCAATGCGCCAACCATCATCTGAAACGGAAGGGAAAACTCATCCAAACCAAGATCTTTTAAAATTCCGATTCCAAGAAGGGCGGCTCCTCCGGCCAGCCCCATCAGCCGAAAGCTGAAGCCGCGATAAGTCACCTCAATGGCCAGATACACACAATAGCCAATCCAAAACAGCACCAAATACTTTATTCCTCTGTATTTCCATCCGCTTTCCCGCGCTCCTGTTTTCTCTTCCCCATTCATCACCATTTTGCAGCCTCTTCTCTTTTCCCGCTGTATTTTTACAGACAGTATGCCTTTTCTTTCTGTTTCTATTCATCAGAAAAGACCGAAACCCGGATCTTTCCATTCTCTTCCGGCTGTGTTGAAATCAGATTATCAAAACAGGAACCCTCGGTTTCCGGTTTTACTCCTCAATCTGGTGATTTTTTCTGTATTCCTGGGGTGAGACCCCGTACTCTTTCTTAAATCTGCGATAAAAACTGGTATAGTCAGAAAATCCATACTGATGGCAGATCTGACTGATGGGTTCATCTCCCAGGATCGCATCTTTACATGCAGCAAGACGTTTCCCCGTTATATACTGATGAGCGGACATTCCAACCTTGTCCTTAAACAAATGTGCAATGTAGTATTTATTCAGGAAAAACTGTTTCGATAAACGATCCAGCGACAAATCCTCTTCCAGATGACTGTTGATAAAGCTGCAAATCATCTGATATACCTGCTCTTCCTGCCCGGAACGTTTGTGGTTTCTGTGCTTCTGTTCATAGACTGTGCGGTTCAGAACCAGCAGAAGTTCATTGAGCAGCAAAAGCAGAGCCGTTTTCTTCCCGTAACGTTCCCCCCAGCTTTCCTCAATCATCCGAAAAGCCATTCCCTGCAGCTGATTAGACTGAACAGCAGTGAATTTATACAGATATTCCTTCTGTTTATCCACTCTTCCGAACAGATATCCATAATCCTCTGACTCCTCCAGAAGATGATGAATGTATTCCACTCCTACCCACAATACTATTCTCCGATATGGTTTCTCATAGCTCAAGATACGCGGATAGTGGGTCTTTTCCGGGGGCACAATCACCAGATCGCCGGGAGCCGGAGAGAGGGTGCGCCCTTCCACGCAGATCTCCACAGTTCCTTCCAGAAAGAAATAAATCTCATAATAATCGTGATGATGCGCTTCCACCGGAGATAATTTATATCCGTTATAATAGTAGATTTCGAAATCTCTGGACATCATATACTGCCGTCTGCTAAATGTGCTTTCCAGTTTTTTCTGCATACGCTTCTCTCCTATTCTCCCAAAAATCGAAAGCTTCCATCAATGCTTGCCTTCCGATTGTTTCTCTTATCCATTATTGTACCAGAAGCCATTTAAAATAGCCAGAAAAACACAAAGGATACGAAAATTCCGGGACTTAGAAACCGTCCGGCCATTTTCGTATCCTCTGTTACGTACTGCAAAATGCACCCTGTCTTATTTTGTGTAATAGTAATTATCCGATCCGCATACAGATGCAATTCCCGGTGCAGCAAGGGCAAAAGCTTCTTTTACAGAAGTAAAAAAGCCCTTCTTTTCTTTCTTGTCTCTCTTTTCAATTACTATATTTTTCTGTGAACTTACTGATACAGCAGTCATAAGATAATCTCCTTTCACTCAAAATGCAATTTTCATTTTGTTTCCTGCATCGTTAAAATCATACCACCATCTTTCGGCTCATTTCAACCCCTCCTTCACGTTTTCTCTTTTTCAACCAATAAACTTTATTATTTGTTTATATTTGCCAAAATGCTCTCCATTTTCTCCTCGTTTAAGCCTGTTTTTTCGTCATTTTTTATATTTTCTTTTTTCATTCCTCATTTTCACCCTCAAAAGCTTTTTGCAATTTACCCTTTTTCATTCCTGCATTTTTCACTCTTTTCTTCATGATTTTCGAAAGCGGAGCTCTTCTGTCTTATCCGTATTTTTCTGCTTTTCCTTTTGCTTTCCAGTCTTCTTTTTACCGACATACCGCAATTTTTGCAATGCACTGCACAATTTTACCAATGGCTTTTTTTTCGAAATCGGTTACAATAGTATTATCAAAAACGCACAAACGAAAGGAGAAAAACACTCATGGAAATGACACTTCGCTGGTATGGATCCAAGTTCGATACTGTAACCTTAAAGCAGATTAGACAAATCCCCGGAGTGACCGGAGTAATCACAACACTTTACGACACTGCACCTGGAGAGGTTTGGAGCCGTGAACGCATCCGCGCAATGAAAGAGGAAGTTGAAGCAGCAGGCCTGCATGTTGCAGGAATCGAGAGCGTTAACATTCATGACGCAATCAAGATCGGTACACCGGATCGTGAGCAGTATATTGCAAACTACATTGAAACTCTGGAAAATCTCGGCAAAGAAGATATCCATCTTGTATGCTATAACTTCATGCCGGTATTTGACTGGACCCGTACCGAACTGGCGCGTATGAGATCGGACGGCTCTACTGTTCTTGCTTACACGCAGGAAGCAGTTGATGCACTTGTTCCGGAAAAGATGTTCGAATCCATCCAGGGCGATATGAACGGAA
>JAQYOA010000133.1 GCA_028727605.1 Lachnospiraceae bacterium | reverse complement strand
ACTGTTTTAAAGGATCTTTCGATCGTTTTGAATTTTTACTTTCAGAACTTTCGAGGATGTGTTTCACTGTTTAATTATCAAGGATCTCTTTCGTTCCGACTCGGAACAGCTCGTTTATTATATCAGAAGCTCGTTTCTTTGTCAAGAACTTTTTTTCATTTTTTTGAATTTCTTTTTTTCGAAGCCGTTCTCTCGATCGGCAACTCTGACAGTTTATCAGATCTCTTTGCCTTTGTCAAGAACTTTTTTTCAATTCTTATTCAGAATTGAACGGAGAAGGAGGGATTTGAACCCTCGCGCCGCTATTAACGACCTACTCCCTTTCCAGGGGAGCCCCTTCAGCCAGCTTGGGTACTTCTCCATACTTGCCTGAATCATCAGTACTGTTTTAACTTTTCCGAGTCTGAGCGGAGAGGGTGGGATTCGAACCCACGCGCCCTTTCGGACAAACGGTTTTCAAGACCGCCTCGTTATGACCGCTTCGATACCTCTCCGTGTGTGAATTCAAATCTCGGCTCTGCCGAAATCTACTCGGAATATTTCATTATGTCATCTTTCGCGTTTTTTATATCTCGCTCAGCGACATTAGACATTGTATCAGCTTTTTTCTCATCTGTCAACCATGATTTTTCATTTTTTTTAAATTTTTCTAACGTTCAAAAAAGCTTCTGCAATTTCCAGATCTTCCGGTGTGGTGATTTTGATATTTTCGTAGCTTCCCTTTACCATTTGAACTCTGGTGCCCATTTCCTGCTCGACTACCATTGCATCATCCGTGATCCGGCTTACGGGATGACTCATGAGTTTTTTAAATGCTTCTACGATCAGCGTTCTTTGAAAAACCTGTGGTGTCTGTGCCTGCCATACCAGCTCTCTTTGCGGACTTTCTGCAATATTCCCCTGTTGATCCAGAATTTTGATGGTATCCTTCACCGGCATTCCCACTACACAGGCTCCGCATTCCTCTACCTTCTCATAAGCCCGCCGAATAATCTCCTGATTGACAAATGGTCTCGCCCCATCATGTATAAAAATATATTCGGATTTTTCCTCTTGATTCTTTTCCATGGTTTCCAGAAGAAGCAGTGCTTTCCAGACCGTTTCGTACCGTTCGCTTCCGCCCTCGGAAATTGCAGACACTTTCTGAATTCCATATTTTTCCACAATCTCACAGCGGCAGTATTCTTCCTGTCCTTTGCCGGTCATCAAAAGGATATCCGAGATCTCCGGTGCCTTCTCAAATGCTTCCAGTGCATGAACAACCACCGGTTTCCCTCCGATTTCCAGATATTGTTTTGCTACAGCAGTTCCCATTCTGCTCCCTTTGCCTGCCGCCAGAACAATTGCTGTACATTTCTTTTGTTTTCTATATTCGCCCATACGCTTCTTTCTCCTCAAGGATCCTATCTCTCTCCCAGACGAAGATTCGGTACCGCATTCAAATCCCATCCATGCCTGGTACCTTTCAAATATTCATAGTAAGCAGCCACGCCAATCATAGCAGCATTGTCAGTACAAAATACCGGAGACGGACGATAGAATCGAATTCCCTCCTTCTGACATGCCGCCTCCATCGCAGTACGCAGTCCCTGGTTGGATGCCACACCTCCCGCAATGGCAAGGCGGTCAATTCCATAGTCTTTCGCTGCCCGAATTGCATTATCCACCAGAACATCTACGACAGCCTGCTGAAAGGACGCAGCCACATCCGCTTCCACAATCTGCTCTCCTGTCATATGACATTTATTCAGATAATTCAAAACCGCCGATTTCAAACCACTGAAGCTGAAATCATAGGGAGCATCCTCAATATGTGCCCTGGGAAATGCAATCGCGGAAGGATTGCCCTCCTTGGAAAGCCGGTCAATTTTAGGTCCTCCGGGATAACCAAGGCCGATTGCCCGTGCTACTTTGTCAAAAGCTTCCCCTGCCGCGTCATCTCTTGTTCTGCCAAGGATATCAAACTCTCCATAGTCCTTTACAATGACCAGATGAGTATGACCGCCGGAAATAATTTCACACAAAAACGGAGGCTCCAGATCCGGATGCTCAATATAATTCGCGGATACATGTCCCTCAATATGATGCACACCCACCAGCGGAATTTTTTTTGCATAAGCGATCGCTTTTGCCTCGGCAACTCCCACAAGAAGAGCGCCCACAAGTCCCGGACCATAAGTGACTCCGATTGCATCCAAATCATCCAGCGTTACATTCGCTTCGCACAAAGCAGCTTCGATAACCTGATTAATCTTTTCGATATGTTTTCTTGATGCCAGTTCCGGCACAACGCCTCCATACAGCGTGTGAAGCGCAATTTGAGACGATATAACATTAGAAAGAATACATCTTCCGTTTTTTACCACGGATGCCGCCGTCTCATCACAGGAACTTTCAATCGCCAGAATCAGAATTTCTTTCTCTTCCATACGTTCTACAACCCTTTCTTTTTATGAGTCAAAGGACAACTCCACCGTTTTGCCGTCTTTTCCAAGCATGGCTTCCGGAAAAATTTTTCTCACATCATCCATGTACTGCTCAGGGCCTACCAGTGACGGTGAAAAGTGCGTCAGCCACATTTCTTTTACTCTGGCATCACTTGCCAGTTTTGCCGCCTCCCGAAATGTCATGTGTTTATATTCTCTCGCCTTGGCCTCTTTATCCGGTTCACCATACATACCCTCGCAAATAAACAGATCGGAATCTTTCGCGTGCTCCGAAATCGCAGCTACCGGTCGCGAATCTGTACAATACGTGACCTTAATTCCCTTTCTTTCAGGTCCAAGTACCATATCCGGTGTATAGATTTTCCCGTTCCATTCCACCGTTTCCCCTTTCTGGAGCGGATTCCACAGACGAATCGGAATTTCCTGACTTTTTGCACGCTCAACATCAAATTTTCCCTGACGCAGGATCTCCAGCGTATAGCCATAACAAATCATATTGTGCTGTACACGAAAAGCGGTTATTTTGTATCCATACAACTCGAATACCGCTTCCGGTTCCGTGATTTCCAGAAAGCGAATGGGAAATGGCAGTTCCGGACAAATTACACGCAAAGCATTCACCACACGTTCCAGACCTTTTGGTCCGATCAGAGTAAGCGGCTCCTTGCGGTCTGTATTTCCCATGGTCAGAAGAAGCCCAGGCAGACCGCTGATATGATC
>JAQYOA010000132.1 GCA_028727605.1 Lachnospiraceae bacterium | reverse complement strand
GGAGGCGGACTTTCCGAACTTGGAAAAGAGTATGATCAGGTGGTGAGAGGGCCTATGAGAAATATGAGAGTTCGGCCTGTTTTTTCAAGACGGGATCAGAGGATACGTCTTCGCATGAGCGGGAACAAACAGGGGGAGAAGAAAGGAGAACAGAATGTTCGCAGATAACGACAGAATTTCTCAGCGTCAGGCTGCCCGTCAGATGGTGCTGACTCTGCTGGGACCGTTCTTCTGGCTGCTTTCTGGACGAGGCGCTGCGGGCGGCTATCCGGAACTGCTCGGTATTTTGCTGGGAGGTCTTTTGCTGATCCTGTGGATTTTTTTCCTGGTCAGACTGGAAAATATCTATCATCATCTGGAGGAATTTGTGGGAAATGCGGCAGGTATGCTGATTCGTGCGGTGTATTTTTCCTATTTAATCTTCTCCGGTGTCTGCTTGCTGGAGCGGATGACGTATCTGTCCGGTACTTATCTGCTGGACGGGATTTCAAACAGATGGATTGGACTTCTCATTCTCCTTGCCGTTTTCTTTGGTATGAGCGGGAAAATACAGCAAAGAGCACGCATGGCGGAAGCGCTGTATCCCTGGATACTTTGGAGTACGGCAGTGCTTTTGCTTCTTGCCCTTGGCCAGATCCATCCGGGTGCATTCGCATTGGCATGGGAACAGACGGCAGAGGAGATCAGGAGACTTGGTGGGGATATTGTGTGGAAAAAGATCTTAAAAGGTGTGTCAGAAACGCTCCAGGTGGGATTGATTGTCAGCTTTCTTCCTTTTTTATTGCCGCAAGTGGAGAGAAATAAAAGTGTGGTAAAGCCTCTGGCAGCAGGAATGGCGAAACTTGTGCTTCTGGCTGCGGCTTTTAGTATGATTCTTTTTGGAACGCTTGGAACAAAAGGGACAGCACAAAGACAGGATCCGGTGCTGCTTCTGATGAGCGGAACAAATCTCCCGGGAGGATTTCTGGAGCGGTTTGATGTGATCTGGATGGCAGTGCTTCTGTGCGCATTGTTGTTTTCCATGGGGAGTCTTCTTTTTTGGGGGGAACTGGCGTTAAAGAGACGGATTGCCGGAATCCTGCTGGGAGCAGTTGTGTATCTTTTGACTTTTTGTCTGCCGGAAATGTATCAGCTGCAGATATTGTATGAAAATGCGGTGCGGTATCTGTATCTTCCGGTATTTTTCGGGCTGACGGTAATTCTTGAAATTGCCCGCCGTATGCAAAAAAAGGAGCGTGATTCCGGATGAGAGGAAAGAGAAAAAAGATCGGTTGTCTGAGCCTGGTGCTTGTCCTGATATTGACCGGCTGCGGAGGTGTGGAACCGGAAAAGAAAGCATATCCTTTGGCGGTATCCTATGATTATTATGACGGAAAGTATGAAGTAATCTATGGAATGGCGGATCTTCCTGTTCTGACCGGTCAGGAGAAAAGCGGAGAGGGAACCGGACGGGAAGAGAGCTCCGGCGGAGAGGGAAGCTGTTTTCGTGCCGGGAGTCTGGAAGAAATCAGAACCGTTTATGACTTTACGCAGGAATATCAGCTGGATCTGGGGCATGTTCAGGCGGTGATTTTCGGAAAACGGCTGCTGTCCGTGGAAAAACAGATGGAGAAGGTATTGACGGAACTGGAACAGAACCGGGAACTGCAGGGACAGGTATTTGTTTTTGCGGCAGAGGAGCCAAAGAAACTGATGGCACTCAATGGCTCTTCGGAGGATTCGGTGGGAAACTATCTGACCGGACTGTATGAAAACAGAGAGACAAGGGAGAAAGAACCTGTGACACTTTCGGATTTGTTTTATGAATGGTACAATCTCGGAACACTGCCGGAATTGCCGGAAATCGATGTCGCGGGGGAACAGATTCGGCTGGTACAGTAATGCGGAAAACATGATGTGAATATCAGTGGAAAAAAATGGGTATGCTCTTAAAACAGGAAAAAGAGAAGGGATCAGGAAGTAAGAAATGGAAGAGAATGAGAGAAAAAAACAGACGCAAAGAAGGGATTGTTTTTTCCGGGTCGGCGCGATGATCTGTGCGCATCCGGCAGCATTGATCGGAATCTGTGCTGTGGCTGCGGTGGTTTTTTGGATGGGAAAATTTGCGGTGCGGGAACACAAAATTCAGCAGGAAATCGCTTCGGAAGTGGTACGCTTTCGTGTCAAAGCCAACAGTGATACCATCCGGGATCAGAAAATCAAACTGCAGGTCCGTGATGCGCTTCTTGCGCAGATCAATGATTTGCTGGAAGTATCCGGCTGTGAAAGCAAAGAAGCGTCGGAAAAACTCCTGGAAGGACAGTTGTCCGAATTGCAGCAGACGGCGGTTCGGACGGTCACGGCTGCCGGGAGCAGTGATCCGGTTCTGGTTACTTTTGGGAAAAGTTATTTTCCTGAAAAAAACTACGGAGACTGCACGCTGCCTGCAGGTATCTATGATGCGCTGCAGGTAACGATCGGGGAGGGCCTGGGTCACAACTGGTGGTGCATGCTCTATCCCTCCCTTTGTTTTGCCGATGCGTTTCATCCGGTGCTGGAAGAAGAGGGAGAAGCACAGTTGAAACTGGTCTTGAGCGAGGAGAGTTACGATTACATTTTGAGAAACGCGGAAATAACTTTCGGATTTTACTGGTTCTGATAAAAAATAGTATCCACCGTTTCAGATTGCTGTTGCTATTCGCGCTGATCAGCTATAAGATAAGGAAAAAGGTTTCCGGATTTTTTGGAATTGCAGGCAGAAAAGTACAGATAGGAAGAGGAGGCAGGTACGAATGGGGAAAATCATGAGATACCGTTTTTTGCGGTTTCCGGAGGGAAGAACAAAAGCGGCAACATTGAGCTATGATGACGGGAGCTGTTTTGATCTTAAGCTGGCGGAACTGGCGAATCAGTACCATATGAAAGTGACATTTAATATCAACAGCGGGTATCTGTTGGGCAGCCCGGATGGGTTTCATTTGAATGCGCAGGAGGTTTCCAGGTATCTTCTTGGGACGGGACATGAAATTGCCGTTCATGGGAAATACCACCGTGCACCGGGAAAAGTGAGTCCGCTGGACGGCATAAGAGATATTCTGGAATGCAGAACGGAGCTGGAGGAGCAGTTTGGTATTCTGGTTCGGGGTATGGCCTATCCGGATTCCGGAATCCTGGAATATCAAAACGGTGCGTCGTATGCCAATATCCGGCAGTATCTGATGGATCTTGGAATTGTATATGCCCGCACACTGGGGCAGGACAATCGTTCCTTTGGACTTCCAAGTGACTGGTACTGCTGGATGCCGACAGCTCATCACGATAATCCGGAGATCTTTGATTACATAAAAGAGTTTACGGAGGCGGATCCGAATCAGGAATACAGTGCCTCCCGCACACCAAAATTGTTTTATCTGTGGGGACACAGTCACGAATTTGACCGGAACGGAAACTGGGACCGCTTTACGCAGATCTGCAGGCAGCTGGGAGACAGGGAGGATGTCTAGTATGCGACGAATATGGAAATTTATGAATATATCCGTGCGTACGATGCCTTAATTGTATCTGCAAATGGAAGGAAACTTTATAATCCCACGTTGATTCCGGTATGGTTTGACGTGGACGGTGAGCTTTATACTGTAAAATCCGGGGAAACCATCGAGTTTTAATGTGCGGCCGGTTTCCTTTTGCGGTATAATGGATAGAGTCAGGAGGAAAGAGAATTTCCTGCAAAACGGAATGAAAAACAAATGGGGGAAAAGAAATGGAACAAATTACAGGTGAACGGACAACGATGCGGCAGGTGATCGAGATGGATCTGCGCCCGATCATGGAGAGTTTGTTTACAAGAGTGTCGGAAGGCGGTTTGGATCTTGCAATCGACGGAACGAGGGCCTATAATGATCAGGCACAGTTTGTGGGCGGGAAGGTGATCAATCAGGCATGCTATACCGCCATGGGACTTTTAAAGACCGACGAGAGTTTAAAACAGCTTGGGGATATGATTCGTATGGTTTCCGACATGCCGATGGAGACCTGGGGGATTTTAAACGGTATTACGGGGTTGTATCGATTGAAAAAGGCGGGACTGCTGGAAGCAGTTGTGGATCAGGAGACTCTGGAAAAGCTGAAAAAATCCATGGATTGGAGAACCTTTGTGGACATCGACAATCACTATGCATTGATCCATAAGCCGACCAATTATTACGGAGTTGCCTTTGGAATCGCAAGACACCGGGAACTGCTGGGATGGGAGGAGGAAGGACACAGCCGTCACCTTCTGGATCGTCTGATGGAGCACATTGATCAGTATTCCGGAGAGTTCTGTTTTATGGATGAGACCCCCGGAGAGGGTAGATTTGACCGGTACAGTATTCTGGTACCCAGCGAGCTTACCTCAGAGCTTTTGGCTACCGGTTGGGAGGTTCCGGAAAAAATCCGCACCATGCTGACGAAATCAACCCACGTTTTTCTGCAGCTTGCCAATGAGGATGGCCTTGGTTTTCCCTACGGGCGCAGTATCGGCGCTTATGGAGATACGGCAGCTTTGGAGGTGCTTTCAGCGGCGGCAGAGCTGGGCGGAATCATGACAGAGGACGAGATGGAACTTGCCTATGCATACAGTATGAAATTGCTCAGGCACATGGTGGACTTCTGGTATGACAAGGACATGGAATCCATTAATATGTGGGAAAAAGGCAGAAAAACAGATAATTACCGCAACAAAAACAGAATTCTCGGTGAGAATCTGAGCCTTTGCATGCAGATGGTAAATTCTTTTGAACACTGGGAGAAGGCTGGATATGGAGATCACCCGATCTGCAGTGATTTTACCCGGAGACTGGAACAGCTGGATGCTTACACCTATGTCCCGTTTGCAAAAGGGGAGTATGAGAGAGGCCTGGCGATTGTCCGTGACGGGGGCAATGTATGGGCACTGCCGCTGATCAATGGGGGACAGAAGTATTACGATAAGGATCCTTACATACCGGTGCCTCATCAGAATCTTGTGCTTTCCGGTGTTCCGGAGTGTACCCACGGGCAGCTGATTCCGCAGCTTTTTATGGAAGACGGAACGATTCTCATGCCTGTCGCGTATTTTAAAAAGATTACGCCCCGGGTTGAGGAGGAGCGTATGACGATAGCATGTGAGATGGATGCCATGTGTCTCATGGGAGAGGGCATTTTCCTGGTGGGAAATACCAGAATGGTTTCTTCTCTTGTGGATCATTCTGTGGCAGGAAAAAGTGAAAAAGAACAGATTCCGACGAGAGTGGAAGGAATTCGGGATCAGGTAACTTATGTTTTTGAGAAAAACAGAATCGTACGAAAAGATAATTTTACAGTGACCGGTGATCACAAAGTGAAGAAGATCCGTCTGGTACTTCTGACTTTTTCAGAGAATGGCACAGCCGATGGAGAAGAGGTAAAATTCGGAAGCGGTGTGATAAGCAGTATGAGTGCAAAGGGAGTCGGAAACTGTACCATTTGGAAGCCGAATGAGGACGAAAGCCGGAACACACCGATGGGAAGCTTAAAAGCAGAGGTAGTCTGGGAAGGCGAACCGCAGATCCGTGAAAATCAGCTGCAGACGGAATGGACAATCCAATATAGAGAAAAGGAGAGATAACGATGCTTGAGAGAAAAGGAGAAAACTGGTGTTTCTGGGAAGATGTTGCTCCGGAGGAGACCTCCCCGGGAGTAGAACGACGGGTTCTGGCATTCTGCGATGAATTGATGTGTGTGGAAAATACCTTCCGAAAAGGGGCGATCGGTGCAATGCATCATCATCCCCACACACAGATTACCTATGTGGCAAGCGGACGTTTCCGTTTTACCATAGGAGATGTGACAAAGGAAGTAGCCGCAGGAGATACCCTGTGCAAGCAAAATGGAATTATTCACGGATGTGAGTGTCTGGAGGACGGAGTTCTGGTGGACTTTTTCACGCCTATGAGAGAAGATTTTCTTCCTCCCTTCGAACAGCAAAAATAAAACAGGACAAGAGAAAGGATTTTTACAAATGACAAAGAAAGAGCTGGCAATCAGTTTACACGACAAAAAATATAACTGTGCACAGGCGGTAGCCTGCGCTTTTGCAGAGGAAATCGGCGTTGATATGGAGACGTTATTCAAAGCCTGCGAGGGCTTCGGACTTGGAATGGGCGGCATGAATGGTACCTGCGGAGCCATTTCGGGTGCTGTGATGCTTGCCGGTTTTCGGAACAGTGACGGCAATCTTGACAATCCGGGAACAAAGGCATCCACCTATCAGCTTTCCAGAGCGATCCTGGAAAAGTTTGAAGAGAAAAATCACGGAACACGCTGCCGGGATCTGAAAGGGGTGGATACCGGCTGTGTACTTCGTTCCTGCCCTGGCTGCATCGAAGATGCGGTAGAGATCGTTCAGGAAGTTTTGGGATTATAGGGAGAAAGGATTTTTGAGGGGATATGAAAGATCATATGTTTTCTGACCGGATTTTCTGCCGGAAATTGGCGCAGCTTACTGTGCCGATTGCCCTGCAGAGCCTGATGCTTGCTCTGGTGGCCGCGGCGGATGCATTGATGCTTGGAAGTGTGGATCAGAATTCCATGTCGGCGGTTTCTCTGGCAACGCAGATCCAGTTTATTCAGAATATGATATTGTCTTCCTATGTGGCTGCCACCGGAATTCTGGGAGCGCAGTACTGGGGAAAGGGCGATAAGAGAACGGTGAACGATATCTTCTGCATGGCGCTGAAACGCTGCGGAATTACATCGCTGCTGTTTTTTGCCGGTTGTGTTTTGTTTCCCCGCTATCTGATGATGATATTCACAAACGAGGAAGTGCTGATCGAGATTGGTATCCGTTATCTGCGTGTAGCCGGATGGTCGTATCTTCTGACCGGTGTTTCTCAGTGCTATCTGGCAGTGATGAAAGTCAGTGAGCATGCTTCTAAGACTGCCATTATCAGTTCCGGAGCGGTGATCCTGAACATCATTTTGAATGCAGTCTTTATCTTTGGTCTCTTTGGAGTTCCGGCGATGGGTGTGCAGGGTGCTGCGCTTGCAACGCTGTCTGCCAGAGTGGTGGAACTGCTCTGGTGCATTTTCTGTTCCCGAAAGGAAGGGTATCTCCGTCCGGACTGGAGCCGTTTTCTGAAGCGCAATGCATTGCTTTCCTCCGATTTCCGGAAGTGTGCACTGCCGCTCCTTGGAGCCAGTCTGTTCTGGGGAATCGGTTTTACCTCCTATACGGCATTTATGGGACATATGGGAACGGATGCGGCGGCAGCCAATTCCGTGGCATCTGTGGTTCGTGACCTGATCTGCTGTCTGTGCAACGGAATCAGCAGCGGAGGCGGTATTCTGGTGGGAAATGAACTGGGAGCCGGAAATCTGAAAAGAGGAAAACTGTATGGAGACCGTCTGGTGAAGCTGGCCTTCCTGTGCGGTTTTCTCTCTACCGGAATTATGCTCCTTGTGACACCTGCCGTGATTCACTTTGTAAAGCTGACGGACAAAGCGGGTTCTTACCTGATCGGTATGATGATTATCATGGCAGTTTATATGATCGGACGTGCTGTGAATACGATTATCATCAACGGAATCTTTGCCGCCGGAGGCGATACCCTGTTTGATATGTACAGCCTGGCAGTGTGTATGTGGGGAATTGCAGTTCCGCTGGCAGCAGCAGAAACGTTCCTTTTTCACTGGCCGGTTCTGGTTGTGTATGCCTGCACCTGTCTCGATGAGGTGGGAAAGATTCCGTGGGTGATGATTCATTATAAAAAATATGCCTGGGTGAAAGATCTGACCCGGGAAATGAATTAGATTTTTTCGGGCTGGAGATTAAAAGCCCAGCTCCTCTCCGCAGAGAACCACAATGATTCGTCCCGGAACCATGGACTTACGTGTGATCAGAATCTGGTCGCAGATGCATCCGGGGGACAGACAGTCGGCACAGACACCGGTTTTGGCGCAGGGAGTTTCTACACCTACCCGGATGGCATTGGGAGGAGCTGCCTGGGTGCGGATCCGTTTTACCGCGGCTTCGACGCTGTCACATAATTTATTCATGGAGGCCAGCACAATTACGTTTTTCGGACCGTAGGCAAGGCAGGCCACACGGTTTGCGGCGCCGTCAATATTCACCAGCATGCCGTCTTTGGTAAAAGCGTTTGTGCTCATCAGATGGAAATCGGCGCAGACCATCTGGCCGTAGATAGCTCTGGATTCTTCCGGAGTCTTGCCGGCATGGCGGTCAATCAGTGTATAATCTCCATTTTTGATTGCGTCCATAACGCCTGCCTCGATCATGCTCTCAGAGCCGCCCCAGGCAATGGAGGAACCCTTTGGCATAAGAGACAGAATCTTTTCGCAGGCTTCTTCCTTTGTGGCGCAGTAACAGGCAGTCATGCCGCGTTTTTCAAATTTCGGAAGGATGGTTTTGGCTGCATTTTCATAAGCTGTGGTTTTGAAAGACATAGATTTTCCTCCTTGATGCAAAATTTCGTTGCTAGTGAAATTATAAAACAGTTTTGGCGGTTAGACAATCGGGATTTGCCTGTTTTAGCGGTACCTGTCATCCGATCGGGGGAATTTCCCCAGAGGTGTTGCATTCTTTTGGTATTCGGGTTAAAATAGAATATCAGTGACCTTACATTTTTTGTGACGATGGAGGAATCTATGAAAGCAGACAAACGGGCGCCTATCGGCGTCTTTGATTCCGGTGTGGGCGGATTGACCGTGGTTCGTGAAATCATGAGAAATCTCCCCAACGAGAGAATTGTATATTTTGGGGATACCGCAAGAGTGCCTTATGGATCAAAATCCAGGAATACGGTAATCCGTTATTCCCGTCAAATAGTGCGTTTCTTGCAGACGCAGCAGGTGAAAGCGATTGTGGTTGCCTGCAATACCGCCAGTGCGCTGGCGCTGGAAACGATTGAACAGGAAATCGATCTCCCGATTCTCGGAGTGGTAAAGCCGGGTGCCGAGATGGCAGTGGCAACGACGAAAAACAAACGAGTGGGTGTAATCGCAACGGAAAGCACGATTCAAAGCGGTCTGTACAAGAAGCTGATTACCCAGGCGGATCCAGAGATTACGGTGTATGGAAAGCCCTGTCCTCTGTTTGTACCGTTGGTGGAAGAGGGCTGGACGAAAGATCCGATTACCGAAGAAGTAGCCAGAAGATATCTGGCGGAGATTCTTGACAAGAAAATCGATACTCTGATTATGGGATGCACCCATTACCCGCTGCTGCGGTCACTGCTTCGAGGAGTCGTGGGTGAGGAAGTAACGCTGGTGAATCCTGCCTATGAGACATCCCAGGCACTTCGCAGAATGCTGCTGGAGCTTGACCTGGCAAATCCGGGAGATGGTAAGATCGATCAGCAGAAATATCGCTTTTTTGCCAGCGACGGTGTGGAGCGGTTCAATACGTTTGCGCATTCCGTGCTGCCGGAACAGATCAGTGATACAAGACAGATCCAGATCGAAGAGTTCTGATGAGGAGAACTGCCGGAGCACCCGGTCAGGCGAAATCCGGTATCGGATAGAGCGGACAACGATGGAGAAATGAAAAACACAGCAGGAGTAATTATGAAGAAGGATGTAATTATCAGTATTCGGGGACTGCAGTATCTGACCGATGAGTCCGGGGCGCAGGAACCGGTTGAGGTAGTGACGGCGGGAACGTATTATGAGAAAAACGGCCATCGTTATCTTGTATACGAGGAAGCAATGGAAGGCTTTGATACCGGCACGCATAATGTGATTAAATTTACGGACAATGTGGTGGAAGTGCGCAGGCACGGCCTCATTGATGTCCATATGGTTTTTGAGGAAGACAAAAAGAATATTTCCTTTTATCACACGCCTTTTGGCATGATGAACATGGGAATTGCCGCTACAAAGGTGAAGGTGACAGAGGAACCGGATCAGATTCTCCTGAGAGCGGAATATGCGCTGGATATCAATGATGATTATGTGGGAGACTGTGAGATTGACATTGAAGTGCACAACAGAGAGGGAAGTGCTCTGAATCTGTAGAAGACGAAAAAGAAACAGCAGAACGCCTGGGAAATTCAGGAATGTTCTGCTGTTTTTTTCGTTGATTTTCATTAGGAACGAAGCCGTCCGGACAAAAAGAAAGCGGAATGTTATTTTTCTTCGCCGCGTGCCTTTCTGAGGACTTTCTGCCAGAAACCGTTTTTCTTTTTCGGCTGTTCGAGCGGACCGCGAATGCCGCGGACACCGGTGATATAAATGCCGCTGACGGTCGCTTTGACTTCTTTCTTGAGTGGAATCTGATCGTAGATCTGCGCATCACAGATCAGGGTCATAATTCTGGGACCAATCTTCGCTTTTACGATGGGAAGTTTGGTACGGCGCATCATCTTGGGCGTCTGGTCGATCACCATCTGCGGAAGACCGGAATCTTTGATTCTCAACCGCTTCTTATCTATAATCAACATGGTGACCGTCTGTTTCATGGCCTCCATCTGTTCCTGCTGTGCAGCCTGTTTCTTTTCTGCCTTTCTTCCGAAATAGTAAAGCAGACCGAGAATCGCTGCGAGGACAGCTATGACAATAAGCACAATGATCCAGGGTTTCATCCTTACACCTCCTCCTGCAGTAATTTCGGCACAGATCAGATCAATCTGCTGCCGAGTCTGTACACATTTTATCATCCTTTATGACAAAACGCAAATCTTTTCTTGGGAGTCTCTCTTTCTTTTCTTTCGGAAGTATGGTAAGATGTAGGATGTTGTTACAGGATCAGAGATCTCATATGGAGGAAATAGATTGATGAAAAGAAAAATCGTTGTTTTTATGATGTGCCTGTCTCTTGGAACCGCTATGCTCAGCGGCTGCGGAAAGGAAGATGCCGCATCCAAGGCAGATTCGGCTTCTCTGGTATCCGGAGAGAGTCATACATCTTCGGAATCGGATTCGGAGGAGGAGATTCCGGTGGTGGACGCGGAGCTTCCTGTTGATGAGTGCGTTACACTGGGCGAGTATAAAGGGCTGACGCTGGATGAAGAGATCGTACAGGTTACCGATGAGGATATTGAGAATGCCCTGCAGAATGTGCTCATGGAGACGGTGGATGACCCGGAGGCAACCGCCCAGATCGGTGATATCGTGGACATTGCCTTTGTGGGCAAGCTGGACGGAGAAGAATTTGAAGGAGGCAGTTCGGATTCCTACAGTCTGGAGCTGGGTTCCAATACCTTTATCGACGGATTTGAAGAGGGTGTCGTTGGCATGAAGCAGGATGAGACGAAAGACCTTCAGCTGACGTTCCCGGAGAATTATACCGAAGAACTGGCCGGAAAAGATGTAGTATTTACCGTTACTGTCAATGCGATCAGCCGGCCGGCGGAGCTGACAGATGCATGGGTACAGGAAAATACCGAGTATGCCAGCGTGGAAGAATTCCGCGCAAGCAAACGGGAAGAACTCGAAGCAGCCAATCTGGCAAGTGCAGAGAGCGATCTGCAGACTCTGGCACTTCAGACGGTTGTGGAGGGAGCGACGGTGAGCCAGATTCCCCAGTCGTATATTACGCTTGGCGAAGAGAGCTATGAGGCCAGATACACCATGTATGCATCCTTTTACGGAATGGAACTGGAAGATTTTCTGGATCAGTATGTAGACCGGGAGCAGTATGAGGAGGATAAGAAGCAGAGTGCAAGACAGGCTGCTGCGATATATCTTGTCATCCGTGCCGTGGAGGAAAAGGAAGGCTGGACGACAGATGATGTGGATTACGGAAACCGTCTGAACAATTATGTCGAAAACTCAGGGCTTAGCCGTGAGGAGTTCGTGGAGCAGAACGGGGAAGAGTTTGTGGAGCTGACAATTATGATGGACCGCATGGTTGACCTGGTGCTGGAAAATGCAACGATCAACAAGGTGATGGTAGATAGCAGCGGAAATGTAATTGAACAGTAAGCAAAATCTGTGAGTGAAAGGAACCGGAGTGCGTCAGATAACTTATTTGATGTGCTCCGGCATTTTTTTGCCGTGCAGTGAATGACAAACACAAGGGAAGATGTTATAATCCATAAAGATACGGAGAATGTGATTTGCAGGAAAAAGCAGGAGGAAAACGATGCTTGGGGAACTAAAGGAAAAAGGAATTAAAAGAGTAAAGACGATCATTTACGGAAGAACCGTGATCGTTGTGCTGGCGTTTTTGATTCAGTTTGCACTGCTCATTTCGGCTTATCTGTATTTGAGGGAGTACAGTCTGGCGATCTACGGCGCGTTTGGGATTCTTGGCGTTCTGGTGACTCTTCATCTGTTTAACGGAAGAGAAAATCCGGATTTTAAGCTGGTCTGGATCCTTCCGATTCTGATCTTTCCCGTGTTCGGAGCTTTGTTTTACCTTTACATTACGACTCAGCCGGGTACGAAATTTCTGAAAAAGAGGCTGAACAAGCTGACGCAGGAAACGAAACCTTATGTACAACAGGAGGAAGAGGTCAGAGAAAGGTTAAAAGGCGAGAGCGAGCAGATGAGCCGTTTTGCCGATTATATGTACCGCTATGCTCAGTGCCCGGTTTATGACGGGACAGAGGCGGTGTTTTATCCTCTGGGAGATGATCAGTATACGGATATGCTTGAGGAACTGAGAAAAGCCGAAAAATTCATTTTCCTGGAGTTCTTCATTGTGGAAGAAGGCGTGATGTGGAACTCGATCCTGCAGATTCTGAAGGAAAAAGTAAAAGAGGGCGTGGAGGTGCGTTTTATGTATGACGGGATGTGCGTGCTGGCACTCCTCCCGTATTTTTATCCCCGCCTTTTGCAGGAGGACGGAATCCAGTGTAAGATGTTTTCGCCGATCAAACCGGTATTTTCCTCTCATTACAATAACCGGGATCACAGAAAAATCCTGGTAATTGACGGAAAAGTGGCATTTACCGGAGGAACCAATCTGGCAGATGAATACATCAATCAGAAGGAACGGTTCGGTCACTGGAAAGATACCGCGATTCTGATTCGGGGTAAGGCAGTGGAACGGTTCACCTATCTGTTTCTGGAAATGTGGAATGTCTCGGAAACCAGACCCGAGGAGTACGAAAAATACTGTTCGCCGAAGAATCCGGCAATTCGGCAGGATGGCTACTTTATCCCTTACGGCGTCAGTCCGTTTGGGGAAGAGCGGGTCGGAAAGCGGGTTTATATGGATATTCTGAACACTGCCCGCAGTTATGTACATATTATGACGCCGTACCTGATTCTGGATTATGAGATGATCATGGCGCTGGTTTATGCGGCAAAACGAGGTGTGGATGTAAAAATTATCATGCCTCACATTCCGGATAAAAAGACGGCATTTTGTCTGGCAAAGACCTACTATAACGAGCTGCTGGAGGCGGGAGTTTCCATCTATGAGTATACGCCCGGATTTGTGCATGCAAAGATTTTTGTCAGCGATGATGAGAAGGCGGTGGTTGGTACGGTAAACCTGGATTACCGCAGTCTGTATCATCACTTTGAATGCGGAGTTGTTCTTTACAAAAATTCGCAGGTTCATGTGATTGAGGACGATTATCAGAATACGCTGGAAAAATGTCAGACGGTCACCGAACAGGATTATAAAAAACAAAGCATCGTGGACCGCGGAATCGGAAAAGTACTGCGGATTTTCGCGCCGCTGATGTGAGAGGAGAGGGAAGTTTGAAACAAATAAATCGAGAACACCCCAAAAATAAAGGGCATAGCAAACAAACCACCTAAAAAGCTGGTTTTGAAAACGGAATATAGACGCAACACCTAATCAGATAACAGGAACAACATCATCCTTGATGGTGTA
>JAQYOA010000131.1 GCA_028727605.1 Lachnospiraceae bacterium | reverse complement strand
AGGACTCTCCGCTCTGGGATGCTCCAAATCTGATTCTGACACCGCATGTTTCCGGAGGATACCATCTGGAGATCACACTGGATCGTATCGTAGAGATTGCTGCTCAGAATCTGAAGGCAATTTGTGAAGGAAAAGAAATTATCAATGAGGTAGACTGCTCCAGCGGATACCGAAAACTGGAGAATCGTCGAATGAATTGCTAAGCTTCCTGGGACACCGGGATTTGACATCTGCAAAGGCAAGTGCTATACTAAATTTGTTATGCGAACGGAAGAAAAGGAGATGAGAAGCTTATGATAAGCAAAAAAGTAAAGATCATCAATCCGTCCGGCCTGCATCTGAAAAATGCCGTAGTTCTGTCAAATAGTGTAAGCCGTTATAAATCGGTTGTGCAGTTTGCATATGAGAACAACGGAGTACATGGAACTGCAAATTTAAAGAGCATCCTCAGCATTGTCGCTGCAGGAATAGCACAGGGCGAAGAGATTGAGATCTGCTGCAGCGGAGAAGATGAGGAGGAAGCCCTCGCTTCTGTTGTTGAGGCAGTGGAAAGTGGTCTTGGTGAACCAGTGGAGAAGAGATGAACAAAACAAGGAAAAAACGGCGGGAGATCAGCGATCAGTTGAATTTCCCGTCGTTTCTTTTGTTTCATAATGTTCAATACAGAAGTCGACCCATTCTTTCACTTTCTTTCCGACTTCATCAGCATTCAGATTATCGACATTCAAAACATCCACATTTTCTCTTCCTATAAACCATTTTCTTTTTAATGGCAATAAATATTTTAAATGATGTTCGAAGAAGGTTCTGGAACGAGTATTATCATTTTCCTTACGTCTGAATAATACTTCACTTGAAGCATCTAAAAATAATATTCTTGTTGGCATACACTTTCGAACTTGCTCAAGTTCCTCATGTAATGCATTTTCAATTTCCCATTCCTGTCCAATCGTTTTGGGATAATTTAATGTATAAAATTCAATTTCTTCTGCTCCGAAATCCATAATACTACAATTAAAATCTTTGGCTTTATTATATCGAATAACTTCTTTTTTTAGCCACAATTTCTGTATTTGCAAATAATCTTCGTATTTGTTTTTATCTAACTGACGCCGCTTCACTTCGTCAATAATATCCGTATTGATTTCATAACTAATATTCACATAAGGAGCATTTTCTTGTAAATATCGTACCGCTGTTGTTTTTCCTACGGCCATGCAGCCTTGTAACGAAAGTATCATATGTATTCCTCTGCAAATTCCTGTTGATAAAATCTATAATATCAAATTATGGTAATTATTCAATCGGTTTTTCTGTCGCGCGTTCCAGAGCCTCTAAGGCTGCCTCCTCAGATGGAGCGAGGAGAGGATGAGGAGGAAGCTTACTTTCAGGGAAGCGAGCACAGTTCCGAGACTGGGACAAGGGTCTAGCCCTTTTCTTTTAACTGGGGAATCAGTAAGTCCAGGGCATCCGCGGTGTATTTTGCGTCGCTGTGGAAGAGAAGGATGGCGCCGTTTTGCAGGTTTTCATTTTCCGTGACCGTTTCCAGAATCGCTTCTGCTCCGTAATTTTTCCAGTCCAGACTGTCAACGGACCATTGAATGGGATAGTAACCGCATGCTTTGACATTGTGAAGAACCTGATTGTTATAGTCACCGTAAGGGAGGCGAAACAGTAACATTTCGTATCCGGTCAGAGCTTTCACTTTTTCATGGACTTCCAGGATCTCCCGGCGGCAGGTTTCTCCGGTTAAACAGTTCATGTCTTTGTGGTTCTGACTGTAATTTCCAAGCTCATGACCGGCTTCATAGATCAATTTTACATCCTCCGGGTATCGGTCTGCAAAGATACCGGTGATGAAAAAGGTCGCCCTTACCTGATGCGCTTTCAGGATTTCGAGGATTTGATTCAGATCCTCGTTGCTCCAGGCAGCGTCAAAGGTAAGGGCGATCTTTGGTTCTTTTGTTTCCACAGAATAGATGGGAAGCTCGCGGCCGCCGATGATGGAACCGGTCTGCATCAGTTCTCTTCCCAGACGGATCTGATAAAGCACGGAAAAGGTGACTGCCAGTAAAAGAGCAGGAAAGAAGATCCGATAAGCGGAATTTTTTTTCATAAGCTCTCCCGGAAGGAACTTTGTGGCTATTCTATGAATTTTTATCAGTTTTCATTCCGGATTACATGGATTTCCGTTCGGCAATTTCCGCCATTTTGGCATCATTTAAACGGGTATCGCCATGAACACGGCTGTAGGAAAGATAGCCGTTCATCCGGTCAATTTTTGTCAGATTTCTGGAACCGCAAACCGGGCAGACATCCATCTCCAGTTCCTGGTGACCGCAGTCATCGCAGTAAGCCAGGGAAAGATTGACACCCTCGTAATAGCCAAGATCCATGGCGCGGCGGATCAGTGTCTTGATCGCTCCCTTGTTGTAACCAACCGGGTAGCGGACATACTGAATCTTGCCGCCGTTGCAGTATTCCCAGAAACGGCCTTCCAGATCCTGTTTCTGGATCGGAGTAATGTCCTCGGTGACATGGCAGTGGAAGCTGTTGCTCACATACGGACGGTCGGATACATTGTGGACAATGCCGTATTTCTTGCGGAACTGTTCTACCTGAAGACCGCACAGAGACTCAGCAGGAGTTCCGTAGATGGCATAGAGAATGCCGTCCTCTTTCTTGTACTGGTTTACTTTGTCGTTGATATATTTCAGAGTATCCAGGGCGAACTGTCCGTCCTCCACCAGGGATTTTCCGTTGTAAAGCTCCTGAAGCTCATTGAGAGCCGTAATGCCGAAAGAAGCAGTCATGGGCTTTAAAAGAGGACGAATCTTGTCGGAGGGTTTCAGATGACCGCCGTAGAAACCGCCTTCACAGTAAGCCAGCGGATTGGTGGAAGCACGCATTTCACCCAGATAGTCGTAGGTTCTCTTGTGAAGGTCACGGATCATTTCCAGGTAGAAATCCAGAACTTCATGGAAATCCCGGTTCTCGGAACGGGATTTGGCCAGAATCATCGGCAGATGCAGAGAAACGGCACCGATATTGAATCTTCCGACAAATACCGGTTTATCATCCTCATCAGCCGGTTCCATACCGCCGCGCTCATACCAGGGGCTGAGAAAAGCACGGCATCCCATCGGGCTGATGACTCTTTTGTATTTCTTGTACATGCTGGAAATGTAGCCCTCTCCGCTCATGGACAGCCAGTCCGGGTACATGGTCTTGGAGGAGCAGTCTACGCCTGCTTCAAAGACATCCTCGCAGGGACAGCCCGGTCCGTGAAGTTCCTTGTCATAGAGAAAGACGATTTTCGGGAAAAGAACCGGCTTCTTATGGCCTTTTTTGCCCTGTCCTCCTTTGTGAACTTCCAGAAGGGAGATGGAAATCATCTTTTCGAACAGGCCGGTACCAAGACCGAGTGTTACGGTAACGAAAGGATAGTCTCCGCGGGAGGAACCAACGGTATTGAGCTTGTACTCAATTCCCTGCCAGCCCTGATCACAGTCTCTTCTGACTTTGTCCATGGCATATTTTGTGGCTTTTTCCTCACGTCCTTCCCAGGACTTGTCACTGTATTTCAGAAATTCTTTTACATAATAATCATAACTTTTCTGAGCATAGGGAGCCAGAATCTTATCCACTTCCGGTACCGTGAAGCCGCCGTACTGCTGTGCTGCCGTACTTAAGATGATATCTCCCATGACATCAAATGCGGTATCCAGAGTCTTTGGCTCATTGTACCAGACATTTCCCATCTCGAAACCGCCCTTTAACACATTTCCCACATCAAACAGACAGCAGTTCATGGTATCCAGACGGGCAGACTGATCATGAATATAGATGTAGCCGTCTTTGCATGCCTGCAGTTCGTTGCGGTTCATGAAAAACTTGCGGTAAAGTTCCTTGTTCAGCTCATTGAAAATAAGGCTGCGCTTTGTGGCAACCAGGGCACTGTCCGTATTGGCATTGCTCTTGTCTCCGATGTAGCGGATGGACTGACTTTTGGTATAGACTTCATCCATCATGTGAATGAAATCGGTTTTGTAGTTCCGGTAGTCACGGTAGCTTTTGGCTACTGCCGGATTTACCTTTTCCAACGCGCCCTCCACGATGTTGTGCATATCGCTGATGGGGATTTCCGTTTTGCCAAGGGACTCGGCATGCTCTGTGGCAAATTTACAGATAAAGGAAATTTCTTCATCGGAAAATGTATAGAGAATACGGTGTGCGGATTTATTAACAGCCCGGACAATCTTCTGGGCATCAAATTCTTCTTTTGTACCGTCTTTTTTGATAATATAGATCATGTGGCTCCTCCTTGTCATATCACTATATCTTGTGCCTTCTAAAACTTATTTCTAAACTCGGGTACCACATATTGTAGCATGTTTCTATGTAAAAGGGAACCCTTTTTACAGAAAATAATATTTTCAGAATATTTGACTGTTTAGGGGAAGCTGATCAGAAAATGCGGATACGGTACAGATTATTCCTCCGGCAGTTCACCGTCAAAAACGGTAATGGCAGGACCGGTCATATAAACAAGGTTTTCCGTGCGGTCCCAGCGGATGGAAAGATCTCCTCCCCGCAGTTTTACGGTTACTTCGTCATCGTCGGTCCATCCGTTTTGGATGCTGGCAACGGCAACCGCACACGCACCGGTACCGCAGGCCCAGGTCTCTCCGCTTCCGCGTTCCCAGACGCGCATCTGTACCGTATGGCGGTCAAGGACTTTTACAAATTCGGTATTTACCCGGTCTGGGAAGCAGGGGTGATGCTCAAATTTCGGACCGATCTGCTCAATGGGAAGCTGTTCTACATCGTCTACCGGGACAACGGCATGGGGATTTCCCATGGAAACGCAGGTCATTTCATAAATGCGATCGTCAACAGAGATTTTCTCTGCAATCACCTGTTCTTTTTCCGAGAGAACCGGAATCTGTGACGCAAGAAAACAGGGGGCACCCATATTTACGGTAACGCGGGTTACTTTTCCGTTTTCGGTAAAGAGTTTCAGATATTTGATTCCGCTTTTGGTGCTGACGCTGATACTGGTCTGGTCGGTGAGACCGTAATCGTAAACATATTTGGCAACACAGCGGATGCCGTTGCCGCACATGGCACCCTGGGAGCCGTCCGCATTGTACATATCCATCTCAAAGTCGGCAACGGAAGATGGTTTGATCAGAATCAGACCGTCTGAACCGATACCGAAATGGCGGTCACTGACGCGCTGTGCCAGACGGCAGGGATCCAGAACAGTCTCTGAGAAGCAGTTGATGTATACGTAATCATTTCCGCAGCCATGCATTTTTGTAAATTTCATAGGGATACCTCCTCTTCCTGAAAAGATAGAGTTATTTTACTATCTTCCGATTAAAAACACAAGAGGTCAGGAATCGGCATTCTTTATGCCTTTCTCTGTGCACACTCCGGGAATTGCCGCTTTTGGCAAAGGGAATGGAGGGGCTGCCGGAGGGAATACGCATCTTGACGTAATTTTCAGATAGTTTTCATACAGAATGTCTAAAAATTGTTAAATAAATATTTATCAATTGAATCATCCGACGAAATATGTTAGAATACATCCATGAAAACCAAAGAGTTCTGTTGACTGGCGGATATTGTGGACTACCACAAGGGAGGCAGAAACTCGCAGCAGCCGACCGTCTGGGCAACAAGTGTAACAGTTTTACATTTGTTGCTTTTTTTACGCAGGTCGCGGACAGCTGCTCCGTTTCGACAGACAAAGCGGAAAACAGAAAGGAGATCTGAAAAAACTATGGGTTACAAATCAGACATTGAAATTGCTCAGGAATGTGTCATGGAGCCGATCACCAAGATTGCGGAAAAAGCAGGTATTGATGAGGAGTATCTGGAGCAGTACGGAAAGTACAAAGCAAAAATTGATTACAATCTGTTAAAAAATACAGACAAAGAGAACGGGAAACTGATTCTGGTTACCGCAATCAACCCGACTCCGGCAGGAGAAGGAAAAACTACAACATCAGTTGGTCTTGCTGACGGTCTGAAGAAGATCGGCAAGAAAGTTATGGTAGCACTGCGTGAGCCATCCCTTGGACCGGTATTCGGCGTAAAAGGCGGCGCTGCAGGCGGCGGATATGCACAGGTTGTTCCGATGGAAGATATCAACCTTCACTTCACAGGTGACTTCCATGCAATCGGAGCAGCAAACAACTTACTGGCAGCTATGCTGGACAACCACATTTATCAGGGAAATGCTCTGAACATTGATCCGAGAAAGATCACCTGGAGAAGATGTGTGGATATGAATGACCGTCAGCTTCGTTTTGTAGTAGATGGTCTTGGCGGAAAGACCAACGGAACACCGAGAGAGGACGGCTACGATATCACAGTAGCATCTGAGATCATGGCAGTTCTGTGTCTGGCAAGTGATATCACAGACCTGAAGAACAGACTGGCTCGTATCATCGTAGGCTATACATACGGAAAAGTATCCGAGCAGAAACCGGTTACCGCAGGTGATCTGCATGCAGAGGGTGCTATGGCAGCTCTTCTGAAAGATGCTCTGAAACCGAACCTGGTACAGACTCTTGAGGGAACTCCGGCAATCGTACACGGCGGACCGTTCGCAAATATCGCTCATGGATGCAACTCCGTAACCGCTACGAAGATGTGTCTGAAACTGGCTGATTATACCGTTACAGAGGCTGGATTCGGTGCAGATCTGGGTGCTGAGAAGTTCCTGGATATCAAGTGCCGTATGGCAGGTCTTAAACCGAACGCAGTTGTCATCGTTGCAACTGTACGTGCTCTGAAATACAACGGCGGTGTTCCGAAAGCTGAGCTGAACAACGAGAATCTGGAAGCTCTTGAGAAAGGTATGCCGAATCTGCTGAAACATGTAAGCAATATTACCAATGTATATCATCTGCCGTGTGTAGTGGCAATCAATGCAGTCCCGACAGATACCGAAGCAGAGCTGAAGCTTGTGGAAGACAAGTGTAAAGAGCTTGGCGTAAATGTTGTACTTTCTGAAGTTTGGGCAAAAGGCGGCGAAGGCGGTGTTGCTCTTGCTGAGGAAGTTGTTCGTCTCTGTGAGCAGCCGAACGATGATTTCGCTTATTCCTACGAGCTGGAAGGCAGCATCGAAGACAAACTGAATCAGATCGTTACCAAGATTTACGGCGGCAAGAGAGTGGTTCTGACTGCAAATGCTCAGAAACAGGCAAAACAGCTTGAGGCTATGGGATTTGGCAACCTTCCGATCTGTGTAGCGAAGACACAGTACAGTTTGACAGATGATCAGACAAAACTGGGTGCACCGAAAGACTTTGAAGTAACGGTTCGTAACCTGAAGATCTCTGCAGGTGCAGGATTTATCGTAGCTCTGACAGGCGAGATCATGACCATGCCTGGACTTCCAAAAGTACCGGCTGCAGAGAAGATTGACGTAGACGAGACAGGAAAGATCACAGGATTATTCTAATCTTTAATAAAATAATATTGGGAGATGCCTTTCAAAAGAAGGCGTCTCCCTTTTTTCGTCAGGATTTATATGAAATGTCCATAGAACCTTCGGGGAATATGGGCATTTTTGTTATATAAACATAGAAATATTGCTACAGAAGCGTAGAGTGGCAAATGTAGTCTGAAAAAAGAAGGTATATCCAAAAATAATTTAGCATATATTTGAGTTGTGAATAAGATAACTAGTGC
>JAQYOA010000130.1 GCA_028727605.1 Lachnospiraceae bacterium | reverse complement strand
TGCGAGGCGGACTATTATCTGTTCTGCGTGGCAGATCAGCCGCTGCTTCGCCCGGGGACGGTTCTGGAGCTGATCCGTCAGACGGTGGAGGGCGGTTATGCCGGAGGTTATGTGAAGTGGCAGGAGACAAGCGGAAATCCGGCGATTTTTTCTGCGGCTCTGCGGCCGGAGCTTCTGGCGCTTTCGGGTGACACGGGCGGAAAGAAGATTCTGAAGAAGAGATCGAATGTGTGTACCGTCTGTGCAGAGGAAGAGGAAGAATTAAAAGACATCGATGATTTGAATGCGTGGAAAGAAGCTTTCCCGGAAGAAATCAGATCATCCGTGCAATGATACAAAGAAAAGAGGAAAGAAAAAGTGAATAAGGATCTGACAGAAGGAAATCCGCGCAAGGTTTTGTGGATGTATACGATCCCGCTGCTGGGAAGCGTTGTATTTCAGCAGCTCTATAACCTGGCGGACAGTCTGGTATCGGGAAAATTTGTGGGGGAACATGCCCTGGCGGCAGTGGGAAATGCCTCCGAGATTACATTGATCTACACGGCATTTGCTTTCGGGTGCAATATCGGATGCTCCGTGGTGGTCTCGCAGCTGTTTGGTTCAAAGCGGTGGAAAGAACTGAAGACATCCGTGACCACGGCGTTCCTGGCCTTTGGCGTGCTGTGCGCGGCGCTGATGCTGTTTGGATTTCTCTGTACCAGAAGTCTTTTGCTTCTGATGAATACACCGGAGGAGATTCTGAATGATTCCCTTCTGTATCTGAAAATCTATACTGCCGGAATGCCCTTTGTCTTTTTCTACAATGTGGCAACCGGTATCTTTTCGGCGATGGGAGATTCGAAAACGCTGTTATACTTTCTGGCATTTTCCTCCACATCCAATATTCTGGTAGACATCCTGTTTGTAAAGGCTTTTTCCATGGGCGTGGCCGGAGTGGCGTGGGCGACGTTTCTGTGTCAGGGTGTAAGCTGTATTCTTGCAGTGATTGCACTGGCAAAACGCTTAAACAGTCTTCCGTATAAAGGAAAATACGAATTCTTTTCCGGGGAAATCCTGATCAAAATCACGAAGGTAGCGATTCCAAGCATCCTGCAGCAGTCTTTTATCTCTGTGGGAAATATCATCATCCAGAGTATTATCAACAACTTCGGTGCCAGTGTCATTGCGGGATATACCGCAGCCATTCGCCTGAATACAATTGCCATCTCTCTGTTTACCGCAGCCGGGAATGGAATGTCTACGTTTACCGCACAGAATGTGGGAGCTCAGAAATATGAACGGATCCGTCAGGGTTACCGGGGCGGACTGCTTCTGGATCTTGTGATGGCAGTGCCCTGTATGGCTGCTTTTCTGATCTTCGGCAGATTTCTGGTGGGCATTTTTATGCAGGATCCCACGGGAAGTGCCATGGCGACGGGAATACAGTTCCTTCGGTTTGTCACACCTTTTTATCCGATTATCTCGGTAAAGATCATGACGGATGGAATCCTGCGCGGTTCGGGAGCAGTGCAGCTGTTTATGATTTCCACCTTTGCGGATCTGCTTCTCCGCGTGCTTCTGGCTGCCGTACTCGCGCCGCCGTTTGGCATTATCGGTGTGTGGAGTTCCTGGCCGGTGGGCTGGACGATCGGAACCGGGCTTTCCGTACTTATGTATGCAAAGGGAAAGTGGAAAAACGCAAGGCTTTGACGGGTATTTCCCTGTGTGGACTTATTTGGTAGTTGCCGATATACACAAAATCCGATATAATTATCTGTGAACGCTGCCGAACGGTTTGATTTGTCCTGCAGCAGAAATAAAATGGATGAGTTTTTAGGGGAGAACAAGGGATATGAAGAAAAGGTTGATCGGAACAGCAGCCGCCTGGGCAGCAGCTCTGTGTCTTACTGTTTCGACTGTGCTGCCGTTGACTGTGCAGGCCGCATCGGAAGGGAATGTGCCTGCAGTGACCGATGCATCTGCCGCGGAGGGAGAAGCGGTGCCGACAGAAGATCCGCATCCGGCTGCTTATTATGAGCCCGTTCAGACGGACGCGATTGCAGGATGGCCGGCGGGACCGGCGATCTATGCAGAATCGGGGATTCTGGTGGATCTTTCGGACGGCAGAATACTATACGCAAAAAACATTGACAAACAGCTGTATCCGGCAAGTATTACCAAGATTATGACGACACTGCTCGCCATAGAAAACTGCTCGCCGGAGGAGCAGGTAACATTTTCTCAGAAAGCACTGGACAGTATCGAATGGGACAGCTCCAATATCGGTTGCCGTCTCGGGGAAGTGCTTACCATGGAGCAGTGCTGGTACGGCATGATGCTGAATTCGGCCAACGAGGTCTGCAGCGGTGTCGCTGAGCATGTCTCCGGTTCCATTGAGGCTTTTGTGGAGCTGATGAATGAGAAAGCGGCCAGCCTTGGCTGTACCGGAACCCATTTTAGTAATGCCAACGGGCTGCCGGATGAGAACCATTATACGACGGCGCATGATATGGCGCTGATCGCGCAGGCGGCATTTGCCAATGAGACCTTCCGGACGGTGACGGGAACAAAAACCTATGAGATTCCGGCCACTGAAAAATATACCGAGATTCGCTATCTCAGAAATCATCATAAAATGCTTCTTCCCGATACAGAATACTATTATGAGGGCTGTATCGGAGGAAAGACCGGATATACCGAGGCCGCTTTGAATACACTGGTGACGTTTGCCGAACGGGACGGAACGACACTGATGTGCGTGACGATGCGGACCCAGGGGCGCCAGGTTTACACAGACACGGCAAGCCTGTTTGACTATGGCTTTGCGGGCGGCTTCCCGGAGGAAAACGCTATGTATCTGAACGGGACGAACCCGGAGAATGTCAATGAGGACAGCCCGGAGACGGAAGGTCAGAGCGAGGGTTCCTTAGAACAGGACTCTTCCGCTTTCGAATCCGCCAATTCCTCTTTGGATAGTACACCGCTTGACTCTCTTTCCGGGGAAACGGCGGGACAAGAGGATACTTTTGATAAAATTGTCCGGTATTTTCTCGTTGGTTTGCTGATTGTGCTGATTCTGCTGTTTTTCTGGATGATGTTTGCTTCCATAGTGCGCAGAAACAGACGCAAAAGACGGCGCAGGCGCGGAAAAGGGAATAAGAGAAAGAAAAGGAATTAAGCAGTAATGAATTACGTTGTATTTGATCTTGAGTGGAATCAGTGCCCATACGGAAAGGAGCAGGAAAATCCGGCTCTTCCTTTTGAGATCATTGAGATCGGGGCGGTGAAACTGGATGACGAGCGGCAGATTGTGGATACCTTTCATCGGATTATCCGGCCGGTTGTATACAAACATCTCCATCATCGGACCAGAGAGGTCGTAGGAATCACAGAGGAGGAATTAAAGGACGGTATCCCGTTCTCTGTGGGGCTTCGGGAATTTTTGAAGTTCGCGGGAGGAGAGTGCATGTTCTGCACCTGGGGACCCGGCGATCTGACGGAGCTGCAGCGCAATATGAAGTATTACGGTCTGCTCTCCCTTTTGAAAGGACCGATTCATTTCTACGATGTGCAGAAGCTTTTTGCCATCCAGTATGAGACGATGAAAAGCAGACGGGCGCTGGAGTATGCCGCGGATTATCTGTCCATTTCCAAAGATCAGAATTTCCATCAGGCACTGTCCGATGCCCGGTATACGGCGCAGATTTTTCAGACGCTGGATATGGATGTGGTGCTGGCTTACGATTCGATTGATGTTTACCAGAATCCCAAGAGCAAACGCGACGAAATTCATGCCGTTTACAATGGTTATACAAAATTTATCTCAAGGGAATTCAATACCCGCGAGGAAGCGATGCACGACCGTGAGGTGTCTTCCACCCACTGCTGCCTCTGCGGCAGAACGGCCAGGAAGAAAATGCGCTGGTTTTCTGCCGGAGGGAAAAATTATTACTGTGTCGCTTACTGTCCGGAACACGGCTACCTCAAAGGAAAGGCGCGCATGAAGCACACAGATGAGGGAAAGATCTTCGTGGTCAAGACCATTCGGGTCAGCTGTGAGGAGGAAGCCGGGGAGATCCGGGAGAAAAAAGAGAATCTGAGAAAGAAACGGCTGCAGAAAAAGAACAGCGAAACTACTTGACAATTTTGCAGGTATTTATGTATAATGGGTTGAAATAAGCAAAAGACATTGACGAAGACAGTAGTCTGTAAGCGAAAGGGAAGAAGAAAGCGAGCCGGAGATGGTGAGAGCCCGGTACGAGTAGCCGCAGATGAACATCACTTCCAAGTTGCAATTCTGAACCGGTCGGGAATCTTTTCCTATTATGAGAGATGAATCTCACCGTGTAAGAAGCGTCGGCTGTTCCCCGTTACAGGAACTGCATATGTTGGTATGTAACAGGTGGTAACGATAGTATGGCTTTCGTCCTATTACAGGACGGGAGCCTTTTCTTATTTTACAGCTGTTAACCATGGTAGAATCGTTGCAGGAGGTATGAAGATGTATAAGAAAGTTTCCGCCGACATGAACTTTGTCGAGAGAGAGAAAGCAGTTGAGAAGTTCTGGGAAGACAATCAGATCTTCGAGAAGAGCATGAAACAAAGAGAGGGCAATCCGTCCTATGTATTTTATGACGGACCGCCGACCGCAAACGGAAAGCCCCACATCGGACATGTGGAGACCCGTGTTATCAAAGATATGATCCCGAGATACCGCACCATGAAGGGCTATGAGGTTCCGAGAAAGGCCGGATGGGATACCCACGGACTTCCCGTTGAGCTGGAAGTGGAGAAAAAGCTTGGTCTGGACGGAAAAGAGCAGATCGAGCAGTACGGTGTGGAGCCGTTTATCGAGCAGTGTAAAGAGAGTGTCTGGAAATACGAAGGCATGTGGGAGGATTTCTCTCATACGGTTGGTTTCTGGGCTGATATGAAGAACCCGTATGTCACCTACCATGATGATTACATCGAGTCT
>JAQYOA010000129.1 GCA_028727605.1 Lachnospiraceae bacterium | reverse complement strand
TCTAATTGCTGACGATGAAGCAGAAATCAGAGATTTACTTCGATTATATTTGGAAAATAGTGGATATGATGTCCTCGAGGCCGCTGACGGTCTCGAGGCAATGGAGATTCTGGAGAAGGAACATGTAGACCTGGCGGTACTGGATGTTATGATGCCGCGTATGAATGGGATTCGTGTGTTGAAAAAACTTCGGGAGACGAGCAACATTCCTGTGATGGTGTTATCTGCAAAGGATACGGATGCGGATAAGATTCTTGGATTGGATCTTGGTGCGGATGATTATCTGACCAAACCGTTTAATCCGCTTGAGGCGGTTGCTAGAATCAATTCCAATATTCGAAGATTTTATTCGCTGGGGGCAGGAGGCGCAAATGGAAACAGCAATGCCGGGATCCTGAAATTGAAAGTCAAAGATTTGGAACTGGATACAGAGAGCTGCGATCTGTATCAGGGCGAAACAAAAATTGAATTATCTTCCGTTGAATATCGGATCATGCACCTCTTTATGGAACATCCGGGAAGAGTATTTACAAAAGGGCAGATTTTTCAGGCTGGGTGGCAGGAAGAATATATGGAAGATGATAATAATGTCATGGTCTGTATCAGTAAGTTGAGAGGGAAGTTATCAGATGACGGAAGGAAATACATACGGACGGTCAGGGGGCTTGGCTACAGAATGGAAAAATAGAAGGAGAGGTGCGAGTGATGATGCAAACAGAAATGCCGCAGAAAATAGAACATCTGAAACGATTTCTGATCATACGGCTTTTGCTTGTTATGGCTTTTATTCTTGTCAGTGAAAGACTGATTAATTTATTCGCAGGGCAGATAGTATTTCCAGCGCTGAATACCTTTTTCAGAGCAGAACTGTTTCTCGAAAAGCAGTCCTCGGGAACGAATGTATTTCTAATAGTTCGTCTTGTCATCCATTTCATTCTGGAGGAAATTGATGGCATATTGCCAGGTTCTTTCCCGTTTTTTTCAAGAAGTACATGGAAAAATAGTGGACTTATTGGGAAAATTTCAGGTACTCAGCAAATATTGATGTTAGTTGTTCTGTTTTTATTTCTTTGTATTTATTCACTTCCGTATATTTTAGGGGTTTTATATTACAGCAATATCGTGATAAAGAAAATGGACGAGGTGCGCGAATATGACCGAAAGCAGAGAGAGGCATTTGCAAAAAAGAGAAATCTTCTTTTATCGGATATTACACATGATCTGAAAACTCCAATCACAACGATAGCCGGATATGTACAGGCATTAAATGATGGAATGGTGAAAGATGCGGAGAAACAGAAACAATATCTCACAGCAATCCGACAGAAATCGTTGGAGATGAGTGAGCTGATCACACTTCTTTTCAATTATGTGAAGCTTGACAGTGAAGGATTTGACCTGAAAAAGAAACGGGTGAATATCACAGAACTTGTACTTCAGATTGCGGCAGGTGCATATACTGACATCGAAGATGCCGGAATGGAATTCGACGTTGAGATTCCAGAAGACGCCGGTTATGCAGAGGTGGATAAAGCACAGTTTACCCGTGCACTGACAAATCTGATCACAAATGCAGTCAAACATAACAGTCCAGGAACAAAAATAAAAATCAGTATGAAACATAAATTAGGTTATTGGGTGATCAAGGTGATGGATTCCGGAGAGAACATCGACGAATCTCTCATGGAGAATCTCTTTGATCCATTTGTTATGGGAGATGAATCAAGGAACAGTCGTGGCGGAAGTGGTCTTGGATTAAGTGTTTCAAAAAAAGTAATCGATATGCACGGAGGAAAGCTTTTGTTAGAACAGCCAACAGAAGAAGGTTATACGAAAGCATTCTGCATTCGGATGAAGCAAATGGAAGATAGTATATATGAGTATGATAATTGAAAATGCAGTTCAGTTAGAAAATTTTGTTAAGGAGGGTACAGAAGTTTGAAACAAATAAATCGAGAACACCCCAAAAATAAAGGGCATAGCAAACAAACCACCTAAAAAGCTGGTTTTGAAAACGGAATATAGACGCAACACCTAATCAGATAACAGGAACAACATCATCCTTGATGGTGTA
>JAQYOA010000128.1 GCA_028727605.1 Lachnospiraceae bacterium | reverse complement strand
TTCTCTTTTGTTTACTCCTGCGGAGTATCCGTCTCTCCCTCTTCAGCAGGTTCTGTCGGAGATGGGGTCGGCGTTTCCGTCGGTGTTGGAGTCGGAGTCTCAGGCGCCTTCGTCGGGGTCGGTGTTGGCGTCGCGGTCGGTGCTGCCGTCGGTGTTGGAGTCGGAGTCTCAGGCGCCTTCGTCGGGGTCGGTGTTGGCGTCGCGGTCGGATCCGGCGCTACCGTATAATCCTTGGAATAATATACAATAACCGGTGTACCCACGTCCAGATTCTCATATATCTTTTTTGCCACACTGTTCGGAAGATTTACACAACCGTGAGAACCGCCATTTATGTAAATGTTCCCGCCAAACTGTCCTCTCCAGCTGGCATCGTGAAGACCAATTCCTCCGTTAAACGGCATCCAGTATTCCACATCCGATTCCCATTCATACGTTCCATCCGGTTGAAGAGGTCCTCTCAAAACCTTGGGACTCGTCTTTGATTTTACTGTAAAAATTCCCGCAGGTGTATATCTGCTCTGAACCATCATGCCCGTCACACAGTCAGACTCGACAATCAAAGCACCATCTTTATAGAACCAGATATGCTGACGGCTGATATCCACCTCTACATAAGTATACCCAAAACCATAGTTTTCCGTAGAAAACTCTCTGTTGGAATAATTCGGCTCACGGGATACTGTCATATGCTCCGCAAGTTCCTCTGTAAGCTGGGCCTTTTCTGCTTCCTGATCAATCTTCCATCCGTAACCGGACTGTTTTACCTGTACTCCGTCCGCAAGTCCCGTCGCAGGAAATGTATGATTCTTTCCATAGTTATCTACCAAAGCAGCCAGATTTGTCACAAACTCCTCGATTCCGGCATTCCAGTTTTCTTCGTCATAGAAATAATTTCCCTCTTCATCTGTCTTAAGCCAGCCTATCAGTATTTCGTCATTTAATGTCTGTTCGATTCCGCCCGGCAGTTCAATCGTAACTTCCGCACTGATCCAGTCATTCAGTTCTTTTTGTTTTGCGTTCAGATCGGGATCTTCTTTGGTAACCGTAGGCTGGGCATAAGCTCCTTCGGTTTCCAGATCAACTTCCGTTTCCACATTTTCAATGGCCTTCGCAATACACTCCTGCGCTTTTTCCCGGTTGATTGATGTACCGTAAACTTCCTCCACAATGACAAAAGAAGTATCGACAAGCGTCAAATAGGCGTCCGCAGGAGAAACCATATTCGGCTCCTGAAATTCCGGAAACGTGCTTAATACCTCCTGAAGCTTTTCTCTGCTGTACTGCAGCTGAACCTGTACATCATGCTGCCTGTCTTTTGCGCTTTCCGTAATCCAGGCAGCGGCATTCTGTTTTTTCAGAATTTTCCCGACGCTTCCGTCAGAGACATAATTATACTCAATATCCTTTCCTTCAATCGTTTCCTCTTTTTGATCGCGAAACTTGACAGTCAGTTCATAATCCTCGGCAAGTTCTTCAATTTTCTTTTCCACCTCTTCCGCCGTCAGATCCGAACAATCAATTCCGTTAATCTTCGTCCCCGGAAAAAATCTGGTCTTGTAATAATTGGCTTTGACACCATAGGCAACCCCTCCGGCAAGTACTGCCACGAGAAGCAAAGCGCCTGCTGCCAGAAACGTCATTTTTTTCTTTTTCCTGCGGATAGGCTTTTCCTCTTCCTCCTCGGGATCCTCATAAACCCCATGTTGCGGATCCGGAATATTGCCAACGGTGTCCCGAACCAGCTTCTGCACTGCAGCCTCTACCTGATCTCCGATATCATCGTTGGGATATTCTGTCATGCTCTCCACATTTTCGAATTCCTCTATTTCACTTTCCTTATGGCCGTGAACTTCCGGGTTCTCGTCATCTAATTTCATACTCCTACTCCTTATATCACAATCTGACATTTTTTGTTTCTCTTAAGTATATCATATCCGGCACGCAAAAAGCATCCGCAACTTGTGCATTTATACAACCTTCAGAATTTTGTCAGATTTTCGTAAAGCCTTTCGGCGGTATTACTTTCTGTACCGTATCCGCCAGAAAAATGCCAAGCGCGATCACTCCTGCGATCTGCAGCGTCTGAATCACATAAGTTCCCACCATCTCACTTGGTCCCATGACAGATGCATATACAATCTGATACATGCCCGCTCCCGGTACCAGCGGAAGAATCCCCGGAATTACAAATACCGTTACCGGAGCTTTAAAGAATCGTGCCATCATTCTGGAAACAATCGCCACCGTAAGCGCCGCAAAAAAATTCTTCATCATGTTTCCATCGCTTACCATTTCCGTAATCAGGTATACTGCCCAGCCGATTGTTCCGACTCCGGCTGCATACAGCCGAAATTTTCCAGGAGTCTTAACAAGATATGCAAATCCCCAGGTAGCAATCCACGCTCCAATCAATTTCACAACAACTTCTATCATCACCGGAATCCCCCTTATTTCAGAAACCCTTTTAACAGCATCATGCCAAGTCCTACTCCCATTGCAATCGATGCCGCTGTGACAAAGGCTTCCAGTGTCCGCGCAGCTCCGGAAATATAATCTCCGTGCAGCGTATCATAGACTGCATTTGTAATCGCAACACCCGGCACCAGGGGCATAATCGAACCTATGATAATGACATTTAAATCCTGATTTCCCGGCAGGAAAAAACTAAGCATAATCGCTGTTACCGCAACCAGAAATGCAGAAATACCGTTTTTCAGAAAAGAATGCATTTTCAGACGCTGACATCCCCACATTCCGATTCCGGAAATCAGTCCGGCCGCCGCTGCTGTTATCGCTTCCAGGATTCCCGCTCCGAACATTAGCGTGAAGCCGGATGTTGTCGCCATCATCGGAAGGAGATTTGCTTTTGGCTCCAGGTGTTCTCTATAGATATCTCTGACCTTATGAAACAATTCGTCCACATCAATCCGATTGTCGCAGAAATCCCGGGACAGCTGGTTCACTGCATGGATCCGTCTCAGATCCATCGCACGACTTTCCACACTCTTCATAACCGTCATGGAATCCATGGAGGGATCATCGAGCGTGACAACAAAACCGGTCGTAATCGCAAGTACATCTGCAGTTTTTAGTTTTGACATACGCAGCATCCGGAGCATGGTATCCTCCACACGGCATGTCTCAGCGCCGCTCTCCAGCAGAATTTCTCCGGCCATAACCACAGAATCCAGCAGCAATTTATAGTCCATTCTTTTCATACCTCCGAAATTACTCCGATCTTATCCGGATGTTTTTCTTTTTCTTTGTCAGGGCGGCAGTGCCCTGTTTTAAGATTTCTTTTAGATTATCTTCAATTTTTTTTCACGAAGCAGTCACACTATGCTCACATTTCCCCTCTATACTATAACTATCAAATAAATCAAGAGGATAGCGATTGGATATAAGGAGTTATGCCTGATTGTTATCTTCGCCAAACAATTATTCCATTTATATAGATACTCTTTTTCATACTGCCGGCATTATTTCATGAATGCCGGCCCTCCTTTTGTCAGGAAATACCATAATTCGTTCTTTTCCCGTCGATCAGATATCTGCGATCCTTCTCATCAAATCTGCTTAATATCTGATTCGGATCACCGGTCTTTTGGATCAGATCTGCTTCTTCCTCATAAAGCGGAATCATCTGATAAAACTGTACAAAAACATCCTCTTTTAATTCAAGCTCCGACCGAACTCCCGGCACCGTCACCGCGTGCTGTAAAAGAAATCCCCGAAACTCATTCCGGGCACTCTCTGTATTGGGCACATATCCGGGCCGTATCACCTGACCGATTCCTACCCATTCGTGATTTCTGACCGGCCATCTGGCGCATGCCTTTAAACACTGTACCGGCCATCTCCAGATTTCTTCATCGCTTTTAATTTTCCACTCCTTGGGAAGAAAAAGGACAAGCTCTGCACGATCCAGTCCATACAGCCGAAATTTCTCCGGAACCGCCATCTTATGAGCCCCCATTCCCATCGTCACCAGTTTATAATAATCACTTTCAGAAGCGGGAGGAATTACCGCGACATCAACACGGATATCCTGGGAATAAATCTCATGGAAAACCTCCTGGAAAGGTCCAAAAGCCTGGCCGACATAAGCCTCCACCTGCTCCTGTTCCTCCTGGCTGTAAAGTTCCGGCTCCCTTTTTTGTTCCGTCCCTTTGTTTTCCTTGGAGCTGACTGCATTTTTTCTTTTAAAATAATCCAGAAATCCCATATACCTTCCTCCTTTCCCGTATCCTGCGTGATCCATGTTTCTCCTGTTTTTTCTATTATAACAGGATTTTATTATTGTGAAAATGAATTTTTATATTCTTCCTTTTGCCGGGAAGGAAGAATCCCCAGCTGTCGTTTATAAATGCGGGTAAAATAGGACATATTGTGAAAACCGGAAAGTTCAGCACACTCAGCAACATTGTATTTCCCGGTTGCCAGAAGACTGTGTGCATTCTGACATCGGATAAAATTCAGGTATTGAATCACTGTGCTTCCTGTAATCTCTTTGAACGTATGGCAAAAATAATATTTACTGAACCCCACATAACTGCAGATATCCTCAATTGAAATTTCTTCGGAATAGTGTTCATGAAGATAGCGAATTGCAGACTTGACAAGTTCAATTCGATTGTCTCTGCGGCCGGGGGAAAACTCTGTCGTGCTTAACGCATAATTCCTGCAAAGTTCAGCAAGCAAAATCGTTACCTGGGCCTTGACAACTGTTTTGTAATATGGGCCGCAGTTTTCCATTTCCTGAACAATCCCTTCAAACTGTCTTCGGATCTTTTCGTCAGAAAGATGGCTTTGAAACACAAGCTTTTCCTGAAAGGCCTCCCAGCCGGGGCAAAGAGAATTGTCCGGGATCAGACAGTAATACCGACAGATTCCATCCGTATAAATCCTGTGAAGATAATTTGAATTGACAATACAGAGTTCTCCCTTCCTCAAGGGAAGCCTTTCTGTATTCGAGATGACAATTCCTTCCCCTTCCACTCCAAAAAGCAACTCAATGTCTTCATGCCACTGAAATTCAAACGGAATTTCCGGATTGACGGATACGGTATCAAAATGAAAAATAATCGGAAATTGAGGATCCGGATGTTGATGCGGCTCATATGCTTTGTATGTACCCATACAAAAATGTCTCCTTTTCAAAAGCAAGATTGTGTTATTGCCGGGCAATATCAGCGCTTTACTTTTTTTCTCTACATTATAAAATAGAAAGTAAGAAGGTGCAAGCAAAGCTTATAAAATGGAAAAAGGAGGAAGACTATATGTATCATTTTTCAATCGGTGTATTGCTGGATTCTTTTCGTACAGACATGGAGACTGCTCTTTCGAAAGCGGCTCGCCTTGGAGTATCCGGCGTACAGATTTATGCTACCAGCGGAAAAATGGCACCGGAAAATCTTAATTCCGCTCAGCGCAGAGAAGTACTTGACATGATAAAATCCAACGGATTATCCGTGTCTGCTCTTTGCGGTGACCTCGGACAGGGTTTTGGAAATGCAGAGAAAAATCCTGCTCTCATCGAAAAATCCAAACGGATTCTGGATCTGGCAAAGGATCTGGAGACCGATGTCGTCACAACTCACATCGGTGTTGTTCCCGGTGATCCTGCTCATCCGCGTTATCAAATCATGCAGGCCGCCTGCTTTGAACTTGCTTCCTATGCTGACAGCGTAGAAGCTCATTTTGCCATTGAAACCGGACCGGAAACTTCTCTCACCCTGAAAGGATTTCTGGACGGACTCCATTCCACCGGCGTGGCAGTAAATCTTGATCCTGCCAATCTTGTGATGGTAACAGGCGACGATCCTGCATTGGCTGTTTACAATCTGAAAGATTACATTGTCCATACGCATGCAAAGGACGGAAAAAAACTTCTGGAGCGAAGTCCTGAGATTATCTACGGAATTGAAACCCCGAAAGACGATCTGGCCTGTCAGGGAGAAGCCTTCATTGAACTTCCATTGGGTGAAGGCAGCGTGAACTGGGAAAAGTATCTCAAAGCACTGGATGACATCGGCTACCATGGATTTTTGACAATTGAGCGGGAAGTCGGAGAAGATCCGGAAGCAGATATCCAAAAAGCTGTCCATTTCCTAAACAGTCAAATCCGCTAATACCGTGAAAACCTCTCATTCACTGAACACGAAAAACTACGAATAAAGGAGATTTTCCTATGAACAAGAAAATAAAAGTCGGCATTATCGGTGTCGGCGGAATCTCGAATGAACATATTCAGGCCTACCTGAAAAATCCCAATGTGGAACTTTATGCATTCTGTGACATCAATGAAAATCAGCTTAAGAAAATGTCTGAAAAATACGGCATTACCCGCTGTTTCACCGACAAAGATGAAATGTTAAAACTGCCGGAAATCGATGCCGTTTCTGTCTGTACCTGGAACAGTGCCCATGCTTCCTGTACCATTGCAGCACTCAATGCCGGTAAGCATGTTCTCTGCGAAAAGCCTATGGCTACTTCCGCTGCGGAAGCTTTGGAAATGCAGGCTGCCGCCAAGAGAAACGGGAAGCTTCTCATGGTTGGCTTTGTCCGCCGTTACGGAAATGACTGCACTGTCTTAAAAGACTTTATCAGTCAGGATTACTTCGGAGATCTTTATTATGCAAAAGCAACCTATCTTCGCCGAAACGGCAATCCGGGCGGCTGGTTTGGTGACAAATCCCGTTCCGGCGGCGGTCCGCTGATCGATCTCGGCGTGCACGTTATTGACCTGACCCGTTATCTGATGGGAAATCCAAAACCGGTGTCCGTCTATGGCGCAACCTTCCAGAAACTGCTGAATCGCCCGGATATCAAAAGCGCAAAGGGATATCATTCTGTTTCCGCCGGTGAAAATGATATTTGTGATGTGGAAGACCTTGCTACTGCCATGATTCGATATGACAATGGTTCTGTTCTCTCTATAGAGGCCAGTTTCAGCCTGAATATCAAAAAAGATGAGGGTACCATTCAGCTGTTCGGCACCAAAGGCGGTGCAAAACTGGATCCTGAACTGGAAATGTATACGGAGATCAAACACTATCTGGCAGATGTTTCTCTGGCCTATCCCACCGCACTTAGTTTTGACGGACTTTTTGCCAATGAGATTAATCACTATGTGGACTGCATAATCAACGGAACAGAATGCAAATCTCCTGCTGAAGATGGCGTCACTCTTATGCGGATCCTGGATGCGGTATACGAATCTGCCCGCACCGGACATGAAGTTGTTCTGGATGAATCACTCAACAAATAACAGGAAAGGCGAAATACTATGAAAATTTCTGTAAGTTCATACAGCTTCTCTTCTCTCATGAAAACGGGAGCACTCACTCAGCTGGGCTGCGTTTCCAAAGCGAAAGAGATGGGATTCGACGCGATCGAAATTGAAAGTATTCACCCGCACGATGGCTCCTCTTCTCCGGAATATGCAAAAAAACTTCGCGAAGAGTGCGAACGTCTCTCCCTCACTGTTTCCAACTATACCTTTGGAGCAGATCTTCTGAACGGCTCCGAGGGAAATCTGGATGCGGAAATCGAACGAATCAAAGCGCAAATTGACATTGCCAACCTTCTCGGAGCTAAGAGTGTGCGTCATGACGCAACGATCGGTTATACAAAAGAAACTCGCGGTTACCGCGGCTTTGACGATGTTCTGCCTCGTCTCGTAGAAGGCTGCCGCCGGATTACCGAATATGCTGCATCAAAAGGGATCCGCACAATGGTAGAAAATCACGGTTTCTTCTGTCAGGACAGCGAGCGGGTAGAAAAACTTGTGAACGGGGTAGCCCGTGACAATTTTGGTCTTCTCTGCGATATGGGAAATTTTCTCTGTGCAGATGAAAATCCCATCGATGCAGTCTCCAGAATAGCTCCTTATGCTTTCTATGTCCACGTAAAAGATTTTCACGTAAAGAGCGGCATGGGCCCGGATCCAGGAGAAGGATTCTTTAAGAGCCGCGGAGGCAACTACCTGAGAGGAGCTATTATCGGCCACGGCGATGTGCCGGTTGCTCAATGTCTTTCCATTTTAAAAAATGTAGGCTACAACGGTTATGTTTCTATTGAATTTGAAGGTCTGGAAGACTGTGAGAAAGGAATTGCCATAGGTCTTGCCAATCTTCGCCGTTATCTGGCATAAACATAAAATATAAGGTCATGGATTTTCAGATCTGTTTAACCAGTTTGAAAATCCATGACCTTTTAAATTTGATAACCGTTGATAACAGGATAGGATCTTGGCTCAGCTTTAACCTGCATCTTTCCCATCAGCCGACACACAATTTATCACAGAATTAAAAAGAAAAATGCCAGAAACCTTAAACCTAAGATTTCTGGCGTTCCTGAAACAGGGGATGAGAGAATCGAACTCCCGCTAAAAGTTTTGGAGACTTCTGTCATACCATTTGACCAATCCCCTATATTTTCGATATACCTTCAAAACCGCATACACTTAACATCTATTATCTTACCATACTTCGCTTCCGAACACAACCCTTTTTCTGAACTTTTTCCGTCCAGACCTTCAGGTCAAGCCCTCGACCGATTAGTAACAGTCAGCTCCACACCTTACGGTGCTTCCACCTCTGCCCTATCTACCTCGTCGTCTTCAAGGGGTCTTACTTCTTCTCAGAATGGGATATCTCATCTTGAGGGGGGCTTCACGCTTAGATGCCTTCAGCGTTTATCCCTGCCCGACTTGGCTACCCGGCCGTGAACCTGGCGGTTCAACCGGTACACCAGAGGTCAGTCCATCCCGGTCCTCTCGTA
>JAQYOA010000127.1 GCA_028727605.1 Lachnospiraceae bacterium | reverse complement strand
CCAGTTCCCCCTCTTCTTCCAGCCAGTAGGCCTGTTCTGCCGGAATGTTTGCAATCGAACCGTGCAGCGGCAGTTCTTCACCCTCATCGACACAGGGGGAGCCCACCGCTTCCAGTCCACAGGTGGTCAGAAAGCCTGCGGTAAAAGATTTCAGCCAGCCATTTCCTCTTGACTCGTAATAGGAAGGAGCCACGTATCCGCAGGGAGAAAAATAGGACATATTGATCCCACGAAATCGAAGTCTCGAGATATCCGCACAGCGGTCAAGCGAAACGGTCATCTCCAGACCTTTTCCGTTATTCACTTCCAGAAGGCGCATTCCGTCCCCTTTTCCACCCACCAGACGATGTTCTTCGATCCCGTAACACTGAAAATCATGACCAATATATGGATTCATTTCCTAACCTCCCATCAACTTTCATTATCCTGTATCAGCGGTCGTACTGCTTCATATAATCGACGGTAACGCTGATATACCGCCCTGTATTTTTCATGCATGTCCTGCCTTGGAACGTAGGTAACTGTCTTTTCCACCATGTATCCGGCCGCATCTGTAAGATCCCGAAAACATCCTGCTGCAATTCCCGTCAGCATCGCACTTCCCACGGTTCCGGCATCCACTGTCTTCAATGCGGTGATGGGCATTCCCAGCATATCCGCTTTCATCTGCATCCATACCTGTGATCTGGCACCGCCTCCGGTGGCATGCAGCTCATGGAACCGTATCCCGGAATCCTGAAGATGTTCCATATTCAGGAGCATTTCATAGACAACTCCCTCCATACAGGCACGATAGATCTCACTCACTTTTGTTCCCGCCGTCAGCCCGACGATCACGCCTTTGGAACCGGTATCCATATAGGGAGTCGCCGCACCTGCAAAGTGGGGAAGCACCAGCATACCGGTGGGTTCTGTAAAATCTTTTCCCTGGTTTCCATGGACGTCCTCAAACAGACTTTCCAGAAATTCATTTACCGATATTCCCTGTTCCTCTGCCAGTTCTTTTTCCTTTTTGGCAAGGGTATCCACACACCATTGAATCAGGGCACCACCTGTATAGGAAAATGCATAACATACATATTTTCCGGGAAATACATAGGGAACAACTGCGTAATTTCCCTGATACATTACATCCAGATCCGGCAATTCATCATAAACCGGCGTGATACACTCTACCGTACCTGCCCCGTCTACTGCCGCATCCCCGGAAAATACGCCGGAACCTACCGCCGCTGCCACCTGATCATGGCTGACCGAAACAATCAGCGTTTTCCCGGACCATCCGGTCTGTTCTGCCACTTCTCGAAGGATCGTTCCTGCCGCCGTTCCGGAGGGGACCGGTCTTGACAGAAGTTTTTCATCGATTCCGGCATGTTCCAGCATCTCACTGCTCCATTTTAAGGATGTAATATCAAAGGCCATAGTCCGCGCTGCCAGGGAATAATCGATCTGTGCCACCCCACTCAGGGCAAATACCACTTAATCCTCCATCAAAAAAGCATGGGCAGCCTTTTCATAAATCTCCGGCTGATTCTTTCGAATCCACATCATTTTGGAAAGGCTGTACATTTCATGAGGTTTTACACCGGTGATGGAGGCAATTTTTCTGCCTCCCATCTGTTCCTCCAGTTCCCGGCATTCCTTACTTCCTCTGGGATCCGTATACAGCATCGCCTTGTGAAGGGGATTTCCCTCTTCATCTGTCATGACAAAGGTCTCTCCAAAACTTGTAACACCCAATCCGGCAATATCCGGATGGCGTTTCCCGATCTCTTTCATAACAGAAACTACCCCATTCAGGATCGCCTGAGCATCCACCTCATGTTCCCCATTTCCCCGACTCACGGGGTAATCCTGATATGCCTTGTCCAGATAATCTCCGCTTTGGTCAAATACTGTGATCTTACAGCCGGTAGTACCAATATCTAATCCAGCAATCTTCATACCAACACACCCCGCCGATCAGTCAATCTCCACCCAGTCATAATGCAGATAGGTGGTAAATGCTTCCTTCAGGATTTCTTTCATATGACCCACACCAACGGATGTATGATGTTTGAATCCGCCTCTTGCCAGCCGGATCAGCTTGTTCTGAAGATCCGGAATCTCTGCCACACCGCCGCAGCCGAAGAATTCCTCTTCGATCACATCATCTGTAAAACGTGCCTCGCTTGCATATACGAGGATCTTGCCGTCTTTTGTCTGGCAGTTGGAAAATGTCATGTCGAAAGGACGAATCCTTCCCTCGTTGCATCCCCATCCGGAACCCGGATCATTTTTCGCAAACATCTTATGCTCTGTGACCGTTCCTTTGCATGTCATCAGACTCTGGGCCACCGGTCCGCAGTGGAACAGGATCACTTTATTCTCATCATCCCCGTAATTGTTGTTCCAGTCCAGAACTGCGGTCGGCTCTTCGCTTGCCAGATTCATGGCACGCATGGTCAGAGCGGAACACATGTCGATCTCGCAGGATGCCACAATGCCACGGTCATTCAGTTCACTTAACAGCACACACGGACATACCCTCAGATAGGTTTCCATTTCGTTCCAGCAGCGCAGAGTCAGTGCATCCAGATGATACTCTTCGATGTATTCGTCAATTACAACAGAAATCTTGGCCAGTGTCCGTTTGTTGGACTCCGGAACTTTTGTAAAGTCTGTGTATGCTTCCAGTCTCTCCAGCTTTTCCAGAACTGCCGCATCATCATCGGCTTTATGCTCAACTTTGTATACCACTTCGGAAAAGTCAAAGGATTCCACATTGATTCCATATTTCTGCAGCGTGATCTCATCGAAACGAACCGTCTTAAATGCCGTTGTTCTTGCACCGATGCATCCCACGTTAAACCGTTTCATACCATTCACCACACGGCAGATAGCTGCAAAATCACGCAGGTTCTGTGCAAATGCTTCCGATAACGGATGAACCACATGAGGTTTCATAACCGTAAACGGCACATTATACTGGGTAAAGACATCCGTCACAGAAAATTTGCCGCAGTAGGCGTCTCTTCTGTGGGCAAAATCCATTTTGCCGATCTCGTCCGGATAAGCCTGCATCAGGATCGGAACTCCTGCGTCCTGAAGGGCTGTGATGGCGCCGTTCTCGTCTGCGAAAATCGGCATAGAGAAAATCACACCATCAAACTGTCCCTCGTGTTCCTTCAGCCATTTTGCATAGAGCAGGCCTTCGTCTCTTGTCTCCACTCCGCCGTATCTGGTAAGCTCAGCATCCATGGCAATATAATCATAGCCTGCGTCCGTTACCGCTTTGATCATATCTTCCCGTGCGCCGTAGATCAGTTCACCCGGCATAAATCCTCTGTTGCAAAAGCAAAGTGCAAATGTCATTTTTTTCATGATTAACCCTCCCGTTTTTTATTTTTCACATCCCCGAAAAAACTTTCAGGACTTTCAATACCTTCCTCTTCATGGCCTTGATCCCCCAAGACCCGATCTCATAATTCTATTATTACCGATGTGCATTCTGCCGGAATTTTCACATTAAGCCCACCATCCGTACTCGATAACGTAATTTTCGTAATCGATGGATACAAGATTTTCGCTTTTTCACATTTGATCGGTATCGTTACTTCCCTGTCTGTGTCAGAAAAACTCGATACTACCATACGCTTACACTGAGGATATTGAAACCCTAAGCAAATCACATCATCGTTGTGATTCGGAATTCCCATCGGATAAAATGGTATTGACTTTGAAATTTCATCCCTGATGCTCTTATATACGTCTATTCCCTCTCTTACAAGCCTTACGCTTTCCTGATCCAAATCAAGGATCTGACCGCTAAGATAAAGTCTTTGCAAAAGTGCGCTTGCCATATTTACCACAACCGCTTCCCTACTGTCTTTTGCAACCGGATATGCCCATATTCCAGACTGTTCGGGAAGCACTGCTGTAGGTGCTGCCGCCGCAATATGCGCTATCTTTGTAAATTCTTCCTGATCGGTCACAGATTGTATGTGATGTTCGCTGAGCATTGCGTAATCCATTCTAAGGCCACCACTGGAACAGTTTTCCAAGATCAAATTCGGATATTTTCTTTTGATTTCCCGTATCCAGTCAAGATATGCTCTGTTATGCTCCAAAAGCCCATCTCCAAAGCTGTCTGCATTCACCT
>JAQYOA010000126.1 GCA_028727605.1 Lachnospiraceae bacterium | reverse complement strand
AACTGCAGTCATAAAAAAGAAAACTTTTTCATGACTGCAGTTTTTTGATTCTGAAATCCACACAGCAATTCGGCTCTACGCCGGATTGCAGCAGTTTTCATTACTCCTCAGCGATAGCTTCGGTAGGACATACGCTTGCGCAAGTTCCGCACTCTACACATACATCCGCATTGATCTCGTAATGGGAATCTCCCTCAGCGATAGCTTCAACCGGGCACTCTCCAGCGCAGGTTCCACAGCTTACACACTCATCAGTAATAACATATGCCATGATCTTATCCTCCTTATAATATTATTATGCCCTCCGGCCTCTTGACCTTTTGGTACTAACCACATTGTATACGATTGACCCCTGAAATACAAGTATAAAATTATAAACATTTTCGATCTATCTCTTGCATTACCGGTATGCATCGTATTATAATGACTCTAAAGCGGCTGCAGAGCATTGAATCTGAGCTGTTTTTCTGCGATATAACATTGAGAAGCAAAAAGGAGGAACAATTAAGATGGCAAAGATCTCTAAAGATATGACTATCGGCGAGTTAATCCGTATGGACAGCAATATTATCGCTATCCTGATGGGTGCCGGCATGCACTGCATCGGATGCCCTTCTGCGCAGGGTGAATCTCTGGCTGAGGCTGCTATGGTGCACGGTCTTGACGCACAGGTTCTCGAAGATCAGATCAACGATTTTCTGGCAAACAAATAATTTACGGAAACATTGAAAAATCTTCAAAGCCAAAAAGACGAAAAAAGAACGCCCGAATCTCTTCAGGCGTTCTTTTTTCGTCTTTTTCTGTTTTGTTCAAGCGCTGCAGCTGCTTCCCGATGGCTTTGCTGCCGGCGACGAATTGCCTCGTCCACTCTGCGGTATCTCTCTTCCTGCTTTCTCTGAAGCAGAATCTGATCTATCAAACGATCCAGAATACGATAAAATTCTTCTTTCTCCTCTGATCGGACAGAGTTCAGAACCTCTTCCGTTATTTTTTCCGCTCCCTGCGGCATCAAATCACAGACTATTTCCGGTTCCTCGTTCGGCATCGCAACCGTAAGAACCTCCGTTTTTGCCGTCGCTTCACGAAGTTTCGGCAATAAATCCCGGATCGCTTTCAGATGCAGCCCCTTCTTCTTAAGTTCCTTAATACTCAGAAAGATTTGAATGTCCTGTGTCGTATAATACCTGTGACCCATAGGATTTCTCCCGATCACAAGTCCCAGCTCCTCTTCCCAGTAGCGAAGCACATGTGCTTTTTCACCGGTAAGTTTTTCCGCCTCTGAAATCAGGTACTTATCGTTTTCCATACAGATGACACTCCCTTCTTCCCTTTATTATAGAATAGGGGCAGACCACCTGCAAGAAAATCTGTTCGCATTTTTCAGTCAATTTCCGGAATCTATTTTTCTTTTCCGACAATTTTCTCTGTGTATCTTCGCCAACTGCTTATTTCTGCGCATTTGCAAATTTTGTATAATCCGGAAGCCATACAAGATTCACGGTTCCTATCGGACCATTACGCTGTTTTGCTATAATAATCTCTGCGATTCCTTTATTTTCCGAATCTTTATTATAATAATCATCACGGTAAATGAACATTACCACATCGGCATCCTGCTCAATTGCACCTGACTCACGCAGGTCGGAAAGCATTGGTCGATGATCCGTACGCTGCTCCACAGCACGGGAAAGCTGTGACAGAGCGATCACCGGAACGTTCAGCTCACGTGCCAGCGCTTTCAGCGAACGGCTGATCTCGGAAATTTCCTGCTGTCTTGATTCGCTGGACTTTCCGCTTCCTGTCATCAGCTGAAGATAGTCGATAATGACAATATCCAGCCCATGCTCCAGCTTATATTTTCTGCACTTTGACCGCAGTTCACCGATGGAAATTCCCGGCGTATCATCAATGATCAGACGGGATTCTCCAATCATACCAGCGCTCTCAATCAGTTTGCTCCATTCATCATCTTTCAGATTTCCGGTACGCAGGTGCTGAGAATCCACCTTGGATTCCATAGAAAACAATCGATTCATCAACTGTTCTCTGGACATCTCAAGGCTGAAGATTGCAACTGCTTTCTCTTTCTTAAAGGCCATATACTGCGCGATATTCAAAACAAATGCCGTTTTTCCCATCGAGGGTCTCGCAGCAATCAGGATAAAATCCGAATTCTGCAGACCGGAAGTTTTATAATCCAGATCGGTAAAACCAGTGGGAATTCCTGTGACGTTTCCTTTCGTCTTGGAAGCCCGCTCAATATTCTCCAGTGTGTTAATCACGACCTGACGGATCGGGACGTAGTCTCCTGAATTTCGCTGTCCAAGGAGCTGAAACATTTTCTTCTCCGTCTCTTCCATGATTACATCTACCGGTTCCCGATTCAGATAACACTCATTTTCAATTTCTTCGGTCAGCTTAATCAGCCGGCGAAGCAACGCCTTTTCTTTTACAATCGTCGCGTAATGGCGCACATTTGCCGAAGTGGGCACTACATTTAACAGATCCCGGACAAATTCCATAGAACTTATTTCCGGTGGTACATCCTTTTCTCGAAGACGATTCTGCAGTGTGACAAGATCCACCGGTTTGCCTTCATTGAACAATTCCAGCATAGCGTCAAAAATGATTCCGTACTGATGCTGATAAAAATCATCACTGTTCAGAATCTCAGACGCTTCAAGAATCGCTTCTCTTCCCATCAGCATGGAACCGATGACAGACTGTTCCGCCTCAATGCTGTGCGGCAGGATCCTTTTAATAAGAGCCTCTTCCATTTATGCCTCTTTCACAATCACTTTCAGCTTCGCAGTCACCTTCGGATGAAGCTTAATCGGCACTTCTGTTGTTCCCAGAACTTTAATCGGAGACGGAAGCTGCATTTTCTTCTTGTCAATGTCGTAACCCAGCTGTTCTTTTGCCGCATCCGCAATTTCCTTTGTGGATACACTTCCGAACACTTTTCCTCCTTCACCGACTTTAATCGCTACCGTTACCTGTTTTCCTTCCAGCTCTGCTGCAAATGCCTGCGCATCCGCAAGCTGCGCTGCTGCAACTTTATCTTCGTGTGCCTTCTGCAGTCTCAGTTCATTCAAATTCTTCGGGGTAGCTTCCACCCCAAGCTTTTTCGGTAAAAGCATATTTCTCGCGTAACCGTCACTGACATTTACTGTCTGTCCCTTTTTTCCAAGTGCTTTCACGTCTTCCAGTAAGATTACTTTCATATCAGATTTCTCCTCCATTTTGCATTTCTGATAAAGTGGATTTCAGAAGGCTCTTCGCTTCCTCAATTCCAACTGTTTCCAGCTGACATCCGGCAATATTCAGATGTCCGCCTCCGCCCATCCGCTCCATGATGATCTGTACATTGACTTCATCAATCGCGCGGGCACTGATATAAATCACGCCTTTGTAATCAGTTAATACAAAGGACGCCTTGACCCCTACAATATTCAGCAGCTCATTAGCCGCCTGTGCACCGACCACAGTGGGGCTTTCCACGTAATCGCTGGGACATTCCGAGATTGCAAATGCTCCGAGGAACAGTTCGGCATTGCGGATTGTCTCTCCTCTGGCCCGGTAATCATTCATATCCTCCCGGAACAATTTGCGCACCCTTGTCACATCCGCGCCGCATCTGCGCAGAAAAGCCGCTGCCTCAAAGGTCCGTACACCCGTCTTTTGCATAAAATTATCGGTATCAATCATAATTCCCGCATAAATACTGTCTGCTTCCACATTCCGGATACGAATTCCCTCCGTAAAATACTGCAGAATTTCTGCAACCATCTCACTGGCAGAAGAAGCATACGGTTCTATATAGGAAAGAATGGAATTGCGGATCGCTTCACTTCCCTGCCGGTGATGATCCAGCACAACAATCGTCCTGGTCATATACAGCAGTTCTTCACATTCAGTATAGCTGGGTTTATTTGTATCCACGACCGCCAGAAGTGTATTCTCATCCACGATTTCCTTTGCCTCATGGCAATTGACAAACATATCCGGCTCGTAATCCTGATTATCCAGAAATGCTTCCATCAAAGGCTTTACGGAAGAAGTCGGATTATCAATAACGATATATGCTTTTTTATTCAATGTCTTAGCAGCCCGATAGATTCCAATTGCAGCTCCGAAAGAATCCGCATCGGGAAGTCTGTGTCCCATGACTACAACCTTATCTTTGCTGCTCATAAATTCCTTAAGTGCATGCGCTTTTACACGGGCTTTCACACGGGTATTTTTCTCCACCGCCTGTGTCTTGCCGCCGAAATACTGGATTTTCTCTCCGTCTTTGAGAACTACCTGGTCACCGCCGCGTCCCAGAGCCAGATCAATGGCAATACGGGCATACTCTGAATTCTTATTGAAAGTCCCTGCGCTGGTACCGATACCCATACTGATGGTAACCGCCATCTCGTTTCCAATATTGATCGTCTTAACATCTTCCAGAATATCAAACCGCTTCTCTTTTAGTTCATCAAGGGATTTACGGCGCATTACAACGATATATTTATCTTTTTCAAACTTCTTGATCACGCCATCCAGATCCGAAAAATACTTATTGATCTTACGATCAATCAGAGCTGCCAGAAGAGATCTGCGTACATCTTCCACACTCTCAAGAGCTTCATCATAGTTATCCAGATACAGCAGTCCGGAAACCATGGTTTCTTCTTCATATTTTCGGATATACCCATTTAACTCCGTCTCGTCAAACAGATAGAGTGCGTGCAGAAAATAACCTTTGATGTCTGTGTTGAGCATCTCGGAATTCTGAATCAGTTCATCGATACAAACATTCTTGATATGAGCCCGAAAATCCCGATCTTCATATTTCAGATAGATGTCTGTTTCCTCTTCGTTTTTGGGAAGACGCTCCAGTGTCAGTTCCGGAAAAATGGTCGCTACCGATTTTCGGTATTGTTTATCCTTTCCTGTGACTTTGGTAAATTCTTCATTTACCCAGAGAACCTTTCCCTGCGAATCCAAAACAGCGTAGGGAATCGCAAGCTCCTGAATCAAGTGTTTCTGTACCTGACCATACTCCGTAGCAAAGGTAATAAGTTCATTGACTACAAGCGGTCTCTTGCTGTAATACAAAAAACTCGCTGCCAAAATGTAGATCACAACAAACAAAGTAAACCACATACCCGCCTTGAAACTTACAAAGTACATAAAAACATTCATCACAATCATCAGGGCAGATAAGATGAACGGCCATCGCATGTATTTCTTCAGCTGGCCACTCAGTTTCATTTTACTCTTCATTCATCCAATCACCTTTCAACAGGCTTCCGCCTATGCGGTACTTTGGGGAAAATCCCCTTCAACTGACTTATCATTCCCATTATACCACCTTTTCTAACAGGAAAAAAGCCTTTTTTTCCGTCTGTCCCCTTCCGGACATAATTACAGCAAAAAAAGATACCCGTCCTGACGTTTGCAGTCAGACAACGGGTACCTCTTGCACGCTTCTCTATTTATGCGATGATCACTTTCGAATCAATCATCTACGTACGGCATAATTGCCATATGTCTTGCTCTCTTAACAGCTACGGTCACTGCTCTCTGATGCTTTGCGCAGGTACCGGTTACACGTCTCGGCAGAATTTTGCCGCGCTCGGATACATATTTTTTCAGTTTTGCTGCATCCTTGTAGCTGATCTCCTCACCGCCGCAGAATACACATACTTTTCTTCTTCTGCGAACCGGTCTTCTGGAAGCTGGTCTTTCACTACTATTATTATAAGCCATGATCAATCTCTCCTTTTCAATTTTGGAACAGGATTCCTTTCATCGGAAAGGCCCCCGGACACTTAATTAAATGGCAGTTCTTCGTCAATGCCATCGGGAATATTCATAAAGCCATCTGCACTTCCAAGATCGGATGTATTACGTGCAGGCGCCGGATTTGCATTTCTCTGTGCAGAATATCCGCCATTGCTTTCGCTGCCGGCATTCTTGCTCTCTGCAAACTCCTGCTCTTCTACAACCACGTCGGTTGTATAGACTTTTTGACCATCCCGGTTTGTATAGCTTCCGGTCTGAATCCTGCCGGTGATGGCAATCTTCACTCCCTGACGCAGATATTTCTCAGCAAATTCAGCCTGTCTTCCAAATGCAACACAGCCGATAAAATCGGTCGCGTTCTCATTGTCACGGCGGAATCTTCTGTCAACAGCCAGTGTATAACGTGCCACTGCAGTTGAATTCTCTCCCGCTGAGTATCTGATATCGGGATCTCTGGTCAATCTTCCCATCAATATAACTTTATTCATCCGCTTACCTCTTAAGCTTCCTTTTTAACGACTAAGTATCTCAGTACGTTATCCATGATGCGCATATGACGCTCGATCTCTGCCGGAGCTGTTGCATCTGCTTCAAACTGAATAAAGTAGTAATATGCCTCGCGCATATGCTGGATTTCATAAGCGAGACGTTTCTTGCCCCACTCTTCCACTTCGCTGATGGTTCCGCCGTAACGGGTTACATAACCTTTCGCTTTCTCCACAACAGCAGCGCGTTCCTCTTCTTCAAGTTTTGCATTCACAACCAGTGCTAATTCGTACTTGTTCATGCGTTACCTCCTTCTGGACTTTTTGGCACCCCGCTTTTCTTCGGGGAGCAAGGAATTTGTTTTTATACGTCACGAATAGTTATTTTAACACAAAAAAAGAAATATGGCAAGACTTTCTTCCATATTTCTTTTTGCTTTTCTCTTTCTTTTTGCTGTTTTCCCTATCTTTGTGCTGCAATCCTTTTCAGGGCTTTCGCAGTCCTCTGGTATTCTTCTCCACCAGCTTGCGTGCCACCATGATCTGGTGACCGCATCCGGTGCATTTGAGGCGAAAATCCGCTCCGACTCTCAGAATTTCCCATTCACTGCTCCCGCAGGGATGCGGTTTTTTCAATTTAACAATATCTCCTACTTCGTAGTTCATGCTCATTCCGTTTTTCTCCGTTCTCTTTACTCACCATCAGCGTTCTTCTTTTCGGACGCGAATCCCGTCAAGAACCTGACCGATCGGCTGCTGTATAAAAAGATCTGCCTTTTGATCCATCGGCGTCGCACCTTTATTGATCAGAACCAGCGCCTCCCCGTTGAAATAGCGCAGCAGTCCCGCTGCCGAATACACCGAAAGAGAGGTACCTCCCACAATCAAAACCTGCGCCTCACTGATTGCCCGAATGGAAGAATACATGATGCCGTCATCAAGCCCCTCCTCGTAAAGGACAACGTCCGGCTTTATCATACCGCCGCATTTTTCACATTTCGGTACGCCTGTGGATTCCAGAATAAAACGGGCATCATAGAATTTGCGGCACTTCATGCAGTAGTTTCTGTGAACACTTCCATGCAGTTCGTAAACGGTACGGCTTCCCGCCGCCTGATGCAGCCCGTCAATGTTCTGTGTCACCACTGCCTTCAGTTTACCGGCTGCTTCCAGTTCTGCCAGTTTTCTGTGTGCCGCATTGGGCCTTGCCTCCAGTGCCAGCATTTTATCACGGTAGAAACGGTAAAACTCTTCCGGTTTTCTCATAAAAAAGGTATGACTCAGAATTGTTTCCGGAGGATAATCGTATTTCTGATGATACAGTCCGTCCACACTCCGAAAATCCGGAATTCCGCTCTCTGTCGAAACACCCGCACCGCCAAAGAACACAATATTGTCATACCGATCGATCAGTTCCTGCAGTTTTTCCATCTCGTTCATCGCAATTCCTCCCATCCTCTCTTTCTTCTCAATCCGCCGTTCTCACGCCCTGAACGACAAATCTCCCGGAAGAATCTCTTGCCGCACAGGTGGACAGCGTCACAACACGACTTTTTTCATCAAATTCGGGAACTTCTGCCGCAATCTGAGACTGTTCCGCCATCCGCTCCAGATAACTCAAAAATTCCTCCCCCGGCTGTGAAAATAAAGTATAGACTTCTCCATCCGCCTCCGTATAAAAGGCTGTATAAATCTGATAGCAATAGTCTTCATCCGGTGTCAAAATCCAGAAATAGACACTCGTTTTGTATTTTTCCTGCTCCTTGATTTGTTTTAACTTCCCGAACATGGAAAGATTTTTCATATTATGTCCGTAAACAATCGTGTTGCAGTCATCCAACGCATTGCTGTTTTGATAATCCACAAAGATCGATCCGGCATAGTTACTGTTGCCTTCATAGGTAGTGTGAAGGTACGTATCGTTGTCGGTTCCCTGCACAATCGGATAGCTGATCTCAAGGGCCTCAATGTACAGCCAGCCGCATACATCCGGGTTAATTTCCTGCAATGCGGAAAAATCCACCGTAAGCGGCGGTACAGGAGAACTGTCCTTTTGCGGTTCACTGATCGAAATGATTCCCTCTTCCGACGTTTGCTCTTCCTTTTGATCCGACGCCTTCAGAGGTTCCGTCTCCTTCTCTGTTTCAATCGGAGAAGTATACTGACGCAGTTCCGCGTATTCATCCGTGCCTTCTTTATAATCCAGGAAGATTCTGATCAGATTGAAGATCGAAAAACACAATACGATCAGTGCAGCGGCAAACAGGACTGTCCACAAAAACTGTCCTTTGCCTTTCTTTTTTCTGTTTTTTGCCATCCACATCTCCTTTTCTTTCGCTTATAAAAAAAATTTTCCAATATTTGCAGGATTGCCCTGCTCCGGGAACCTGGATAAATGTAAAAACATTCTAACATAAACAAACGTAAATCGCAACGATTCATCCTTGTGTGCAAAGCTTGATAATGCAGACAATAACTTTCTGATAACTCTCCGGTCTTTCCATTGACTGTCCATTACGCAACAGTAATTACTGCGTTATCTCTTACTTTGTTAATTGCAGCCATAATTTCTGTCTGTGTTTTCTTATCAAACAGCCTGGTAAAACCAAGTGGCTTATCAAACGGTGGCCTGGTAAGCATGGTGACACTTTCCATATTATAATATGGGACAAGCACATGATCCGTGTAAACTGCTGTTTCGTAGTCATATGCATAAGTGGGAACACCATGCTCCATCTCAAAGAAATCATAGGTATTGCGATCAACATCCGTTTTTGGGGTCGCAGTCAATCCCACCATAATCGCATCGAAGTATTCAAAGATCGCACGGTATTTCTTGAAAATACCGCGGTGGCTCTCGTCGATGATTATGAGGTCAAAGTGGGCAGGGATAAACATCCTCTGTCCATCCTTTGTTTTCATATCGTCGATGGCATTCAGCATCGTCGGATAAGTAGAGAATACAATTCTGGCGCTGCGGGCTGCTCTTATCATCCCAAAAGTAGATTTCGAAGCCATTGGTTGTGAACATC
>JAQYOA010000125.1 GCA_028727605.1 Lachnospiraceae bacterium | reverse complement strand
GGAGCATCGCAATACCAATCACGGCATAAAACCAGGTAAGGCTTTTCAGAAATTTTGCTTTTCTCACCACCACGGGAATAATGAAACAGATCAGGGTGGAAAGTGCCATGATATTAAATTGAGAGGATGCCTTTGCGATACTCAGTCTTGTCAACATAATAATACTGATGGACAGAAGCATACACATGTTATTGACGAGGATCATAGAAGCTTTTTTATAAATGAGTCGGTAGAGAATCTGTACCATAAGAATATATACCATAAGAAGCAGGTACATCTTCACCGTTTCCAATTCACCTTTTTGAAGATACATGACAAAAAAACAGATGAAATCCAGAAGCAGGATCATCAGAATCTGTTTTCCGAGAATATACCGTCGTTCATACTCATCACGTTCTTTCAGCGCAGTGAATGACTGAAGCGTAAATAAAAGCATGATGATGGTAATCAAATATTTTGAAAGCTGTACTACTACATTTACCATACGTTACCCCTTATTCGACTTTTCTGCGAAAATGCCCCTTTGTAGTTTCCATTTCCAGTTTGACCGGTTCATCATGAAGATAAGCAGCGATATAGGCCTCACATATTTTGATGACTTCCTTTTCTGTCTCAATGGTAAATGCAAGACGCAGGGATGCGCAGTTCAGTGATAACACATCTTCCTTTTCTCCAAGCAGTCCCAAAGGCAGGCTGTTATAAATCACATTGTAGCAATTTCCGCAGCAGCATTTTACTGGAAATTCCTTATTGTAACGGTCCTTCAGCATAAGAAGATCATGTCTGTGGGTGCAGCCTTCCATTGTTTTCTGTACACATTGGGCAGAAACCATCATGGGGAGATATCCGTAAATGGTCATTTCACTGCCGGAGTTATCGCGCTTCAAAAGTTCTCTGTAATTCAATTCATAGGGTACTGTGTCATATAAAATTCCTTCCCTCTTCCAGAAGTTTCTTGTTTCCTGGTTCATTGTATAGATGCTGTAATCCAGAACCACATATTGTTCGAGGTTCATCTCTCTTAGTATGGATAAACTCTCCAGATTTCGTACCAGAAAACCGGAAAGACCTTCCTCAATAAGGATACGAAATGAGTCTCTGTATTTTCCCAGCTCCCCGTCGCGTGTTGCATGGGGAAGGGATAAAAACAGTTGCTTTTTCTTCTGAAGTGTTTCCTGAAGTGTTTCCAGTGCATGATCCAGAAAGTCTTCCTCGCGAAAACATTCCAGTCCCGCATAAATACCCGTTATCTCGGGAACGGAGAGAATGCCCTTAAGCTGGGCCCGGTTTTCTACCTGGACTCTTATTGTGCTGGTGTGCTCGCTTCTTGCGTTTGCAGTATCAGAATTCTTATTATTTACAGAAGTACTGGTTCTTGGAAGCTGCCGGTGATAAGGTGACGTGATTTCCTTCTGAAGCTTCTCCATCGCATTTCTTCGAAGCTCACTGAGCGTCTGCATGGGAACAAAAATATCTTCTTCCATAGAAATATCCAGATGTTCAAAGAAAAAGGGAGTATTTCCGGTTTTTTCCATTTGAGTCCGGACACGTTCTTCGGTAAGCGGATGCTTTTGGGCTTTTTCAACCCATCCGGCTTCCACAGTTACACTTGAGTCTCCAAGGAAAACGCAAAGAGCTGCCGGCTGATCTGAATAAAGACTTAAAAAGCCGGACACGGGTTCTTTTACTTCTGCATTCAGATAATCTCTCTGGATCTCATAAAATAACTGTTCATTTCGCTTTTGTTTTTTTCGGTCATCCGTATTTTTTTCGTTTTTCAGTGCCATCATATCACGGCCGTTTCGGACTGTATAATAGCTTTTGTTGAATCCATCCCGATTGTAAAGATCCATAAGTTTTTTTTGATCTTCAGGCAGAACCCGGTAACGATTCGGATTCTTTTCATACAAATCCAGATATTTCCGATATACGCTGACGACACCGGCTGTGTACTCCGGCTTTTTCATCCTGCCTTCTATTTTCAGCGATGTGACGCCTGCTTTTAGTATTTCCGGAAGCAACTCGACCGTGCACATATCTTTTGGACTTAACGGATAGGAGTCGCTGCCATTTCCCATACGTCGTTTTTCTGCGCTGAATACCTGATAGGGAAGACGACAGGGCTGTGCACATCTGCCGCGATTTCCGCTTCTTCCTCCAATCAGACTGGAGAACAAACACTGACCGGAATAGCAATAACAAAGTGCACCGTGAACGAAACATTCTATTTCCAAATTTGTTGTGTCGCGAATTTTAGCTATTTCCGGAAGTGAAAGCTCTCTTGCCGGAACGACTCTGGAAATACCGATACTCTCCGCAAATCTTGCTCCTGCGGCACCGGTCACCGTCATTTGAGTACTGGCGTGAATCGGCAGATCGGGAAACCATTTCCTGATTGCAGATACCGCTCCCAGATCCTGTACAATCACAGCATCCAGACCCTGTTCATAGAACGGGAGAAGATAAGGATACAATTGACTGCAAAGTTCTTCTTCTTTCAGAAGGGTATTGACGGTAAGATAAAGTTTCCTCCCGTGAATGTGTGCATAATCGATGGCGGCACAGATTTCCTCGTCGCTGAAGTTTTTCGCATAAGCTCTCGCACCAAATAGAGAGCCTCCAAGATAAACAGCATCCGCCTCTGCCGCAATTGCTGCAGTAAATGCTTCATAAGATCCTGCTGGTGCAAGTAATTCTGTTTTCATTTTCTATCTCCTAAAAACGGGCGATTACCTTTTACGCAATCCCCCGTTTCATCTTTACGCTTTTAATAATTCTTCCAGTTCTTCGTTCGTCTTTGTAAGCTGACGCTGCAGCTCATTTTTTTCTCCGCGAAGTCTTTCATTCTCTATTTTCTGTTCCTCCAACTCTTTCTTCAGGTCTTTGGTCTGAAGTTCGGAAGCAATTAAATCATGTTTCATATCATAATTCTCCCGGTCTTTGGATTCTACATCCTCCTCAAGCGTATCCACCTGATTTCTTGCCTTAAAATAATCATCCGCAATGTTGAGCGCGAGCAGCGTATGCTTGGTGTCTACAGAAAGACGATTATAACCGGAAAGCTGGCTTAATTCACTGATTTTCTGATTCAGATATGCAGCTACTTTCTGGAGATATTCCGGACTTTCATAACCGCTTAAGGTTACAATTTTTCCATCTATTAAAACCTGAGTTGTATTTTTTACAGCCATTTTTTCGTATTTCCTCCACTTGATTTCCTTTATCTCAATTCAAATCAGAATAAACGGCATTTTTCTGTATGTATTTTATGGCCGTCTTTTCTTTGGCTTATAGTATATCATATAACGAAAAGTGCAGAAAAACAACCTTTTTCTGCAAAAGGCATTTTATACAGGGGCGGCAAGTCCGAGATGATGGTATGCAAGTTCCGTTGCGACCCTCCCACGCGGAGTGCGGTTAATCAGTCCTGTCTTAATTAAATACGGCTCATAGACATCTTCGATTGTACCTGCATCTTCACCGACAGCGGCAGAGAGTGTATCAAGTCCAACCGGACCGCCCTGAAATTTCTCAATTACCGTTGTCAGAAGCAGTCGGTCGGTCTGATCCAGGCCATACTTATCGACTTCAAGAAGATCCAATGCAAAGGAAGCCACTTCCTCCGTGATTTTCCCATCGTATTTCACCTGAGCAAAATCGCGAACTCTCTTTAAAATACGATTGGCCAGACGCGGTGTTCCCCTTGAGCGCCTTGCCATTTCTTTTGCTCCTTTTGGGTCAACCTCAACATTGAGAATGCGGGAAGAATGCAGAATAATCGTTGCTAATTCTTCCTCTGTGTAAAATTCCAGATGATGGATCACACCAAAGCGATCCCGAAGAGGAGCAGACAACAGTCCTGCACGTGTCGTTGCGCCAACCAGTGTAAATCGTGGCAGATCAAGCCGGATTGAGCGGGCAGAAGAGCCTTTTCCGATTACAATGTCGATCGCAAAATCTTCCATTGCCGGATATAGCACTTCTTCTACCTGACGATTCAGCCGGTGTATTTCATCCACGAACAAAACATCGCCTTCCTGAAGATTGTTCAGAATTGCGGCCATTTCGCCCGGTTTTTCGATGGCAGGACCGCTGGTCACTTTCATATGAGTACCCATTTCATTGGCAATAATACCGGCTAATGTCGTTTTTCCCAAACCCGGAGGTCCGTAAAATAAAACGTGATCAAGCACATCACCGCGTTGTTTTGCCGCTTCAATATATATTTTCAGATTTTTTTTGGTTTTCTCCTGCCCGATATAATCTTCCAGATATTGAGGACGCAGCGAACCCTCGATCCGCAGATCTTCTTCCATCACATCCGTAGTGATAATCCTTTTTTCCATAGAATTCCTCTTTCAAAAAAGTTTACAAAAAGAACAAAAGCTAAAACATATGTTTCAATGCCGCTTTCAATACCGTCTCTGTATTCATCTGATCAGTAATCTCTACTTTTTTTACAGCCTGAAGCGCCTCTGTATTGGAATACCCAAGAGCAGTCAGTGCCTGTACAGCCTCCTGGAACACACCGGTTTCTTTCGAAACAGAAGTATCATTATTTCCATCGGAATGGGTCAATTTCTGTTCAAAGGCATCTTCCAGATCAAATTTGTCTTTTAAATCCAGGATTAGCTTCTGGGCTGTCTTCTTTCCAATCCCCGGTGTTCTGGATATTGTCTTTACATCGTCGGACAGCACGGCAAAACGCAAATCGTCCGCAGACAGTGTTGACAAAATGGATAGTGCCGCTTTCGGTCCGATACCGTTGACACCGATCAACAGCTGATAAACTTCCAGGTCATCTCGTGTGAGAAAGCCAAACAGAGAAATTCCGTCCTCCCGGACACTCATGCAGGTATAGACTTTTAGTTCCTGCCCTTCCCGAATTCCGGCATCCAAAAAACTGGATGGAATCAATATTTCATATCCGATTCCATGATTGTCAAGAATCATTTTTCCTTCCGATAAGGTATCAACAATCCCTTTAATGTATCCGATCATAGCTTCCTCCATACACTTACTGACGGCAATTTTAACTTAATTCATGCCGACATACTTTATTATTATAGCAGAACTTTCCCTCATAAGCAATGCTGTCGGCATCTTTTCCGCGAAAAAATGAACTGTTGTTCGCTTGCAAAGGTTTTCTTCACTGAAGTATAATAAATGAAATTGTACGGCGGAGGAATTTTTTATGATCACGAAAGACATGGAATGCATATGGAATTACGATGTTCCGATCAATTCATTTGGGTGGAATCAGGATGATATTTTTCTTGATATTGAAACAACCGGACTTTCCTTTCGAAGTTCACACATCTATTTGATAGGCGCCATTTTTTATGATAAAAGCAAAGAACGATTGATTTTGCGGCAATGGTTTTTGGATCAGCCGGCAAAGGAAAAAGAACTGCTTTCTTCCCTGCAGGAGTTTCTTCGTCCCGGAAAGAGGCTGATACATTATAACGGCAGCAGTTTTGATCTTCCCTATCTTTCACATAAATTTGATTTTTATCAGCTTGAAAATCCAATCAGAAGCTGCAGTTCCCTTGACCTTTACCAGCTGCTTCATCCTTTTCAGAAACTGTTCGGACTTCCATCCATGCGTCAGAAAGATCTGGAAACACTGATGAATTGTCATAGGGAAGACACTTTTTCGGGCGGAGAGCTGATATCAGTTTATCAAAATTATCTGCAAAGCGGCGAAGAAAAACTGTTTCTTGCACTGATTAAGCATAATCAGGAAGATTTAACCGGTATGCTTTCTCTCTTCCCGTTGCTGGCAATCCCCAAACTCGTAGATGGTACCTTTTTTGTTGAAAAAGCAGTTTATAACGATGAAGAGCTTCTGCTTTTTTTGAAATCGGATTGTCCTGTTGTCTTTTCTCGTACAGCAGCCGGTTCCTTTTGCAAACTGCAAGTCGACAATGGAAATTGTATGCTGAGAATTCCTTCCAGTTTCGGTGTGATGAAATATTTTTTCAAAGATTATCGGCAATATTTTTATCTTCCGGAAGAAGATACCGCAATTCATAAAAGTGTAGGTGCTTATGTAGATCCTGAGCATCGTCAGAAAGCCAAAGCTTGCAATTGCTATCAGAAAAAAGAAGGAGTTTTTTTGCCGCAGCCGGAACCTGTCTTTACTCCTTGCTTTTACGAGAGCTACAAGGGTTTTCCCGGCTATTTTCAGTGGTCGGAATCTTTGTCGGAACAAAAAGAACTGCAGCATCAGTATTCTGTTCTAATGCTGCAGTATCTGTTTAAAAAAGATTATCCGGTTTATTCTTTTGGATCGGGAGACTTGTGATTTTGAGTCTCCTTTTCTTTTTTCGTCGATTTCACTTTTGGTACCCGGATATGGTCAAGATGAGGATATGCTTTCAGATAACGTTTTGTTATCCGATCCGTAATCTTGTTTTTGGGAGCCGGGAGTCTTTCAAATAATTCAAAATGATCCAGAAAATCTTTGCGAAACTCCTCTGTTTTCTCGGAAAGAAGTTCCAGTGTTTCCGCGCCGAGTACCTCAAAGCGCTCCTTATGCTCCGAGAGTTTTTCCAAATATCTGCTTCGCTCTTTCTTTTCTTCTTCTGATCTCCGTAACTGCTCCGTTGCTTCCTCTAACAGCTGTTTTTTCTCTTTGATATATTCCCGAATCTTCTCAGGCGAATATTCCCGATGATAGTTTAACATTTTCGCGCTTAATTCATCTGCCAGCTGTGTAAATCTGGAATTCTGCAGGTATTCGATAAATTCGGCCCAGCTCTTCTCCACGTTCTGTATTTTCTGTCCCAGCGAAAATGCGGCGGCAGCAGAAAAACCAAAGTCAACGAGATAACACAGTGTAATGATCGTAACGATTATTTCACCGGTGGAACGTTCCGCAAGATCAACCAGTTTTTCCGCAAGCGGCTGCAGGAAATAGAATAGAATTAATGCAAAAAATCCCCAGGCAATCGAACTTCCGAGACAAATTTTGCCCTGGAAATTGAATTTCTGATTACTGTAATCCCACCAATGAGCATGAAATATTTTTTCCATTAAAACTCCGGTAACGTATTCCAGAACAGTGGCAACAAGCATACCGCCAAAATACAGAAGATACCATTTATCTTCTACTGGTCGTAAAATGAGATAGACGGTTACTGCGCCTGTACCATAAATCGTCAGAAACGGACCATTTACAAAGCCTCTGTTTACCAGCTTTTTTTCCTTCACAGAAACATAGGAACTCTCCCAAATCCATCCACAAAAGCTGTATAGCCAGAACCAGGCCAGAACATGATAGAGATCCACCCCGAGTATTTGTATATCCCACATTCATTTATCCTCATATATCTACTAATAAATTTCCTGAAGAGAAAAAAAGACAGCGCAATCCAAAGAATTCCGCTGTCTTTCCATTTGCTTAGAACTGATTACTCCTCAACCGGTGCCTCAGCATCCTGTGCAGGTGCTTCATTTTCAAGCACTTTCATGCTAAGAGAAATCTTTTTCTCCTCTTCGTTGAAATCAACAACCTTAGCAGTGATTACCTGTCCGATTTTCAGAGCATCGGATGGTTTTTCAACATGCTCTCTGGAAATCTGTGATACATGTAAAAGTGCGTCAACACCAGGCTCGAGTTCAACAAAAGCACCAAAGTCAGTCATGCGCGCCACACGACCCTCAACAACATTGCCTGCTGCATATTTGTCAGCAGCATTCAGCCACGGATTTTCTTCCGGGAATTTCAGAGATAATGCAATCTTATCACCATTGATGTCTTTGATTAATACTTTAACCTGCTCACCAACTTTGAATACTTTCTTCGGGTTTTCTACACGACCCCAGGACATTTCGGAAATGTGAAGCAGACCGTCTGCTCCGCCAAGATCGATAAATGCACCAAAGTCAGTAACATTTTTTACAACACCTTCCACTGTATCGCCTGCGGAGATGCGTGCAAAAAGTTCTTCCTGCATTTTCTTCTTCTGCTCAACAATCAACTGTTTGCGATCACCGATAATGCGTCTTCTTCTCGGATTGAACTCGGTGATAACAAATTCGATTTCCTGATCTGCATATTTTGACAGATCTTTCTCATATACATCAGATACCAGACTTGCAGGAATGAAAATTCTTGCTTCGTCTATAACAACGGACAGACCACCATTTAATACCTGAGTTACTTTTGCTTTTAATACTTCGTGATTTTCAAATGCTTCTTCCAGTCTCTTGTTGCCTTTTTCAGCAGCAAGTCTCTTGTAAGTCAGAAGAACCTGTCCCTCACCATCGTTCACTTTCAGGACTTTTACTTCCATTTTATCACCCGGCTGTGCAACCGTATGAAGATCAACAGAAGCATCATTGGTATATTCGCTCTTGGTAAGAATACCATCAGCTTTGTATCCAATATTGAGAATAATCTGATCATCTTTTACATCGATCACAGTACCCTCTACTACTTCTCCGTTTCTGATTGTTTTAAATGATTCATCCAGCATTTGTTCAAAACTCAATTCTGACATTTTTTGAACCTCCTCAATTATTTTATTCGGGGTGGATGCCCCAGCTGTAATACCTACGCGACCAAATGATTGAAAAGGCTTAGATTTCAAATCAACGAGTGTCTCTATAAAGTAAGTATTTTTACATTCTTCCTTACATATCTCATACAGCTTTTGCGTGTTTGAACTATGTCTGCCTCCCACGACAAACATGGCATCAACCTTCCTGGCAATTGCTCTCGCTTCCGTCTGTCTTTCCTCGGTAGCGTTGCAGATAGTCTTTAAAACACTACTATCATAACTCTTTTTCGAAAAAATTTCAACCAAATCTTTAAATTTGTTGTAATTAAATGTCGTCTGCGCCACAATACATACGCTTTTCCCGTCTTCCGGAATAAATTCTTCCGCTTCCCCGGCTGTTTTTATTACCGTAACCGGCCCCACAGCCCAGCCCTTGATGCCCTGTACTTCCGGATGCTCTTCGCTGCCGATAATTACGATGTGTTTTCCCTTCCGGCTTTCCTCTTCTACAATCCGGTGAATTTTCTTCACAAACGGACAGGTGGCATCCACAAGGATTAATCCTTTTTCTTTTATCTTGTCACAAACTGCACGCGGTACTCCGTGGGAGCGGATAACAACAGTTCCCGAAAGAAGATGATCGAGTTCTTCTTCAGAAGAGATCACCTGAACGCCTTTTTCTTCCAGATCTTTCACCACCTGTTCATTGTGAATGATCGGGCCGAACGTATAAACGGGGGTGTTTCCTTCTTCTACCTGGCGATATACGGTGTCAACTGCACGTTTTACGCCAAAGCAAAAGCCTGCGCTCTTCGCAACCGTTACTTCCAAAACAATTCTCCTTTCTGAACTGATGCAGGATCAGTGAAACCGTTCTGCTGCAAGTTCCAGAATTTTATCTGTTACCTGATCAATTGTCATATCGGAAGTATCCAGAAAAACGGCATCTTCCGCCTGACAAAGCGGTGAAATTTCCCGGTGCATATCACGATAATCCCGGTCTGCAATATCCGCTTCAATCGCATCCAGATTGCTTTCGATTCCTTTTGCATTCAGCTCGTTCCATCTTCTGAGTGCACGAACATGGGTGCTCGCAGTCAGATAAATTTTCAGTTGGGCAGACGGAAGAACAGCGGTTCCGATATCTCTTCCATCCATCACAACATTATCGGAAGCAGCCATATTTTTTTGAAGCTCTACAAGTTTTTTGCGCACTTCCGGGTAAATACTGATAGAGGAAGCCATGTTTCCTGCTTCTTCTGTGCGCAGCCTTCCGGTTACATTTACACCATTCAGGAATACCTGCTGTTCACCATTTTCATATGCGATTTGAATCTCTACCTTCGAACATGCCTCGGATATTTTTTCTTCCTCATCAGATCCGATATTCAAATCACAAAAAAAGATACCCATAGCTCTGTACATTGCTCCCGTGTCAACATAAATAAACGAAAGCTTTTTTGCTACCTTTTTGGCGATTGTGCTTTTACCTGCACCTGCCGGTCCGTCGATTGCAAGATTATAACTCATTTCATTTTTCCTCCGAATGGATGTGTTCAGCCATGATACTTTTGGCTGCCGTGTGTGCAGTAGACCAGGCGATCTGAAGGTTATACCCTCCAGTCAAGGCGTCTACATCGAGAATTTCACCGGCAAAATAGAGATTTCTGATCTTTTTTGATTCCATTGTTGCAGGAGAAATTTCTTTTACCGAAATTCCTCCCTGCGTTATAATTGCTTCGTTAAAACCTCTTGTTCCGATTATTGTGAATGGAAATTTCTGTATTTTTTCTTCAAATGCAATTCGTTCCGCTTTCGAGATCGCATTTACCTGCTTTTCCGGATCAATACCGCTGATTTTCAGCATTACGGGAATTAATTTTGCAGGAAACAGAGAATGAATGACATTTCGGAACTGTTTATTTTTTCCTGCTTCGAATTCTCTCAGAATTCTGGCATCCAGCTGTTTCTCTGTAAGCGCCGGTTTTAAGTTAATCCATCCGCTAAGAGGTCCTTGTGCAAGCTTTTTGCCTATGGAAGAACTGGCGGAAAGTCCCAAAGGACCGGATATTCCAAAATGGGTAAAAAGAAGCTCGCCAAACCCTTCAAAAAGCACTTTTTTGCCGTCCATAATCTTCAGCTCTGCATTTTTCAGAGAAAGTCCCTGAAGTTCTTTTATATACTCTTCTTCCGTAACAAGAGGAACCAGTGCGGGACGCAGTTCCGTGATCGTATGTCCGTTCTCTTTTGCAAAACGATAGCCGTCACCATCCGATCCGGTTGAAGGATAAGACATTCCGCCGGTTGCAATAACGATTACATCCAAAGGAACCATCGTGCCGTTTTCCATTTGAATTCCTTTTATTGTTCCGTTTTCAGCTAAAACGCGTTTTACTTTACAATTCAAATGAATTTTTACGCCGTTTCGCTTCATCTCCTGCTCCATTGCCCGGATAATATCAGAGGAGTGATCCGATACCGGAAACACACGATTTCCGCGTTCTACTTTCAGTGCAACACCAAGCTTTTCCAGCAGTTCCATTACCTGGCTGCTGTCAAAATCGTAAACAGAACTATACAGAAATTTGCGATTACTGACCACATTTCCGAAAAATTCTTCCGCGTCACATTGATTGGTCACATTGCAGCGTCCTTTTCCTGTGATAAACAGTTTCTTTCCGAGTTTTTCATTTTTTTCAAATATATGCACGTCCAGCTGTTCACCGCTGCATAAAACAGCAGTCATCATTCCTGCTGCGCCTCCGCCGATTATTCCAACTTTTATCACGAAATAAGGTTCTCCTTTGAATTATCATTAATATTGTCGATACTGCGCTATTTTCGCTTTCCGGAATATTTATCCTTTATCTCTCTGGCATTATCAAGGCTGCTTATTTCATCCCTGCTGTATACCTGATACTCATCCCAAAGAGCTTCCATTGTTTCAAGCGTCTTTTTTACATCGTCTTTTCGTCTCATACAAAGAGCAACTACCAGTGCATTGATCACACTCAAAGGTGCCACAAGGGAATCCACGATAGAAGCCATATCGCTTTTGGCAATCAGACTGCAGGAAGCATACATGTTCATTGGAGAATGGATGCTGTCTGTAATGGTGATTACTTTGGCTCCGCGATTATTTGCAAATTCCAATGCTTTCAGGGTTCTCATGGAATATCTCGGGAAGCTGATTCCGATGATAACATCTTTTGGGCCGATTCGTATCAATTTTTCAAATATTTCGCTGGCGCTGTTCGTCTGTACCTGTCGGACATCATCGAAAATCATATGCAGATAAAAGGCAAGAAAGCTCGCCAGAGGTTCGCAGCTTCGAATACCGACGATATAAATACTCTGCGCATCCAATATTTGATCTACGGCCAGATCAAAAGCTTTATGATCCACTTCATCCAGCGTTGTCTTGATTTTATCAATGTCTGATTGAAGAACGGTGTCAAGAATTTCTCCCTGAGGTACACGGCCGTAGGTGAACTGCATCCGCTGTATCGAATTCATCCGATTCATTACCATTTCTTCAAGTGCTCTCTGAAACTCCGGATATCCTTCATATCCAAGCTGCATGGCAAACCTCACTGTAGTAGATTCACTTACACCTACCTGTTTTCCTAACTTTGCAGCCGTCATAAAAACTGCCTGATCATAGTGTGCCGATATAAAATCAGCCAGTCTTTTTTGCCCTTTGCTTAAATCAGCATAATTCTGGTTCAGTCGAATCAGAAGATTTTCACTCTGTTTTTTCTCTTTGTCCATAGTATTATTTCTTCTCGAAAGATTATTTTTGAACGATGGCTTATAAGACCCGCTCGTTTGTCAATTATAGCACGAAATTTTTTTCCGTGCAATGGCACGACAAGGAAAAAGCGATATCCAAATCGAATTGGATATCGCCTTTTCTGCTATTTCTTATTAAACCGGATAAGCTCCGTTTTCATTATCTGCTGCTGTCGGATCTACTTTTGTCTTCTGAGCTTCACGATACTTGAAGAAATCAACTGCTACCTGTGGGAATAACGCGTAGGTAAGAACATCTTCATCCTGCTCTTTCCACTGAGCAATTTCTTTATCCAGTTTTTCAAGTTCAGGCTCAAGAAGATCTGCGTAACGGCAGGTAATCGGCTCTGTATCACCGATGCATTTCTTCTGTACTTCCTCGTTAAACGGTTTCACAGTTGCACCGTATTTTCCGCTTAATACGTCTTTCGTCTCTTTGGTTACCATCTTATAACGCTCACCCATCAGAACATTAAATACTGCCTGTGTTCCGACAATCTGAGAAGAAGGTGTAACCAGCGGGCATTCACCAAGATCTTTACGTACACGCGGTACCTCTTCAAGTACTTCGTAATACTTGTCTTCTGCGTGCTGCTCTTTCAACTGAGATGTCAGGTTGGAAAGCATACCGCCCGGAACCTGATAAAGCAGTGTTTTAATATTAACACCCAGGTTCTTCGGATTCAGTAATCCGCTGTCAAGGGCTTCGTCACGCATCGGACGGAAGTAGTCGGCAATTTCTGCCAGCTGACCCTGATCCAGTCCGGTATCATACGGTGTTCCCTTAAAGGTTTCTACCATAACCTCTGTTGCCGGCTGTGAAGTTCCCATAGCAAATGGTGACATTGCGGTATCAATGATATCAACGCCTGCCTCTACAGCTTTCAGGTAAGTCATGGAAGCAACACCGGAAGTATAGTGAGTATGCAGTTCAATCGGAAGACTGGTAGTCTCTTTTAAGGCGGTTACCAGTTCCGTTGCTTTATACGGAACCAGAAGGCCAGCCATATCTTTAATACAGATTGAGTCTGCACCCATTTCTTCGATTCTCTTAGCCATAGTTGTCCAGTATTCCAGGGTATATGCATCTCCAAGAGTATAGGACAGAGCAACCTGTGCATGAGCTTTTTCTTTATTAGCAGCTTTGACTGCTGTCTGCAGGTTGCGAAGATCATTCATACAGTCAAAGATACGAATAATATCAATTCCGTTTGCTGCGGATTTCTGCACAAAGTATTCAACTACATCATCTGCATACGGGCGATATCCAAGAATATTCTGTCCGCGGAACAGCATCTGCAGTTTTGTGTTTTTAAATCCGTCGCGGAGTTTGCGAAGTCTTTCCCATGGATCTTCATGCAGGAAACGAAGAGAAGCATCAAAAGTTGCTCCGCCCCAGCACTCAACTGCGTGATATCCGACTTTGTCCATTTTTTCAATAATCGGGAGCATCTGTTCTGTTGTCATTCTGGTTGCAATCAGAGACTGATGTGCATCACGCAGAACGGTCTCCATGATTTTGACCGGTTTCTTTTCTACTGCCATTTCTATCCTCCTAATAAATGTATCGCGATCTCGTTAGTTTATACACCAAAGATAGCCATGAAAGTTCCGGCTGCAACTGCAGTACCGATAACACCGGCTACGTTTGGTCCCATAGCATGCATCAGCAGGAAGTTTGTCGGATCTGCCTCAGAACCAACCTTCTGTGAAACACGTGCTGCCATCGGTACGGCAGATACACCTGCGGAACCGATCAGCGGATTGATTCTGCCGTGAGTAAGCTTACACAGCAGTTTTCCAAGAAGAACACCGCCGGCTGTTCCCACAGCAAATGCAATCAGACCAAGGGCAACAATTTTCAGTGTATTGAAGTTCAGGAATGCTTCTGCACTTGTGGATGCTCCAACGGAAGTACCAAGAAGAATAACTACGATGTACATCAGAGCGTTGGAAGCTGTCTCCTGCAGCTGTTTTACAACACCGCACTCACGGAACAGGTTACCGAGCATCAGCATACCGATGAGCGGAGCGGTAGAAGGCAGAATCATGCAGACTACAATTGTAATTACGATAGGGAACAGGATTTTTTCCAGTTTTGAGACAGTACGAAGCTGTTCCATCTTGATTTTTCTTTCCTCTTCTGTGGTGAAGAGTTTCATAATCGGCGGCTGAATAATCGGAACCAGTGACATATAGGAATAAGCTGCCACCGCAATCGGTCCCATCAAGTGCTGCTGTCCAAGTTTGTTCAGAAGGAAAATAGAAGTCGGTCCGTCTGCACCTCCGATAATAGAGATGGCAGCAGCTTCCTTTCCGTTAAATCCAAACAGAATAGCAATGAAATATGCGACATAAATACCCAGCTGAGCAGCGGCTCCCATGATAAAGCTGATCGGATTCGCAATCAGAGGACCAAAGTCCGTCATAGCTCCTACGCCCATGAAAATCAGAGAAGGAAGAATACTCCACACATCCAGTACAAAGAAATAATGGAATAATCCGCCTGCATGTTCCAGACCCTGAGTGTCTACATACGGCTCAGCCATGATATCCGGGTAGATATTTACCAGCAGCATACCAAAAGCGATAGGAACCAGAAGCAATGGCTCAAATTCATGCTTAATGGCAAGATATAAGAAAAAGCATGCCACAGCAATCATGACATAGTTGCCTACTTCCAGATTAAAAAATGCCGTCTGGTGAAGCAGGTTAGTTAAAGTTTCAGCAATCATTTTTTCACCTCCGGATTTTTCTTACAACGCGATGCTTAGTTCATAGTTGCAAGAACGTCACCGGATTCTACCGCATCACCTACAGATACATTGATACTTGCAACGGTTCCGTCCTGCGGTGCAACGACCGGAATTTCCATCTTCATTGCTTCAAGGACAACAACGGTATCACCGCTCTTCACTGCAGCACCCACAGATGCTTCAATTTTGCAAATCTTACCAGGTACAGAAGCTGTTACGTCAATGCTTCCTGCACTCTGTGCTGCCTGAGGAGCTGCTGCCGGAGCCGGAGCTGCTTTCGGAGCTGCCGGTGCTGCTGCCTTTGGAGCTGCGGATACAACCGGAGCTGCTCCGGCTGCGCCTTCTTCTACGGTTACATTATAAACATTTCCATTCACTGTAATTGTGTAATTTTTCATTTTCTTATCCTCCTAGGCTCTTTTCCAGTTGCTTCTTCTGCGAACAGGACGTGCAGTATAGGCATCTGTAGATGCGCTACCACTCATTTCTTCTTCATACATGGCAATTGCTGCAGCGATAACCGCCTGCAGTTCCAGATCATCTGTCTGCGGTGCTGCCTGTACAGGTGCGGGTGCCGGAACACTTTTGGCAGCAGCTTTTTCCTTTGCGGCTGCTTTTGCTTTCTTTTCTTCTCCTGCGCCAATAAACTTGAACATGGAGATAACGAAAATCAGGAACACCAGTACACAAAATACGATGCCAACGCCGACAACCGTATTCATTCCTGCTTCTTTAAACAGTACGCTTTTGGCTGTCTCAACGGTAATCGTCATATCGGTAGCCTGTGAAGTATTGATGTTCCAGAATACACGAACGATCGCCGGATTCTTCTCAAACTGTGCATGAATTGTACAGGTTACAAAATCACCGTCTCTCTCATATTCACTATCGCCGATCTCAACCAAAGCGCCCAGATCATCCCTGTTATCAAACCAGGCATTCACAGCTCTGGAATTAAACAGAACTCCGGCATTTGCGATGGATTCCAGTTCCTCATCGGTGTATTCGGTGGTAATAGACTGCACCAGATATACACTGCTTGAAAGCATCTGATCATATACGGATTCTTCAATCGGAAGATATTCCGGCGTGGATTCTGCTTCAGCAAACACAGGTGCGACCGTAATGACGAATACACAAACCGCAGTGAGGATGAGACTTATCATTTTTTTCCAGTTTTTTCTCATCTGCTCCACCTTCCTTATACTGTTCCGTGTTTTCTGTCAGGTCTGTCTTCTCTCTTGGTATACAGCATCTCAAACGCACCGATGACATATTTTCTTGTGTCTTCAGGCTGGATCACTGTGTCTACATAACCTCTTCTTGCAGCTGAAGTAGCATGATTCTGAAGTGCTGCATATTTTGCTGCATTTTCGTTGATTGTAGCAGCATCTGCATTTGCATACATAATTTTTGCTGCTGATTTTGCATCCATCATTCCGATTTCAGCATTCGGCCAGGCAAATACCATGTCTGCTCCGATGGACTTACTGTTCATTGCAAGGTAAGCACTTCCGTATGCTTTTCCGACAATCACATTTACTTTCGGAACCGTTGCGTTTGCAAATGCATAAGTAAGAGCTGCTGCACTCTTTGCAATTGTTTTTTCAGCACACTTTGTTGCTTTAAATCCGGTCACATTTGTAATCGTAAGTACCGGGATGTTGAAGGCATCACAAAACTGTACGAATTCTGCAGCTTTTTTCGCTCCTCTCGAGCTTAACTTTCCGTCCAGAGTCTCTTTTAATGTTCCGTCTTCACCGTAGATTTCACTGCGGTTTGCAACGGCACCGACTGTCGCACCGTTTAACTGGATCAAAGCAGTTACCACATCTTTTCCGTAGGAAGCCTTACATTCAAAGAAAAGATGATTATCGCTGATCTGTGAAAGCAGAATAGAGGTGTCGCCTGCACAGTTTGCAAGATCCGGGCAAGTACGGTTCAGATCATCTTCACATTCGCTATATGCTTCATCCTCATTATTTGCCGGAAGAAGAGACACGAGGGTACGAATCTGTCCGAGAATCTCGCTTTCGGAACCGACAAAATCTACCAGTCCGGTTTCTTCGCTCTGGAAAGCAGCTGCTGCTGTATCACAGGATGATGCGATATTTCCGTCGAGAGCGTTTGGAGAGTTTACAAATAATTTTGCTTTCTTCTCTTCCATAAATGTAAAGTCAGTCATTGCCGGAATCAGTGCCATACCACCGCCGCAGGTGCCGAAAATTGCTGTGATCTGTGGGATTACACCAGATGCCATAGCCTCTGCCATGTAAATCTCACCAAAACCATTCAGTGCATCCGTTGCCTCCTGAAGACGCATACCTGCGCAGTCAACCAGGCCGATTACCGGTGAACCGGTTTTCTGTGCAAACTGATACAGACGTGCAATTTTTTTTGCATGCATTTCACCGATTGTTCCGCCCATCACAGACGCATCCTGGCTGTAAACATAAACCAGATTTCCGTTGATTACGCCGTAACCAGTGATGACACCATCAGAAGGCGTCTCCGTGTCGGCCATGTTGAAATCGGTACTTCTGGCAGTGATCTGGCCGCCAATTTCAACAAAGCTGTTCTCGTCCAGCAAAGAGGCGATTCTAGTGCCCGCTAAACTTTGTGCTGTGTTACTCATTCTTCAAACCTCCATCTTTCTATTCTCATTATAAAATTTTTAAGCAAATTTTATACAAGTCTATCATATCTGTTTTTTTGTGTTTTTTCAATAGTTTTTCGCTCAAATTTGTCAAAAAACGATCATGTTTAATAGAGAATAAGATGCGCCGGGATTCCATTCTCGTACCGGATTGCCGGTTCTCCAAGAATTAACGGCTGCAGATAGGTCATCATCTCTTCCGTGACATCATGGCCATCCTTTGTGATCCACTCCATCGGAACTTTTTTCTCTTCGTTCGAGACGTCACAGACCGGAACTGCGGTGTAGGAAACACGGTAGGGAGAGGATGAAACTCTTTGAATGGAAGCCATCAATCCGCTTTTTCCTTCAATGGCACACTGGCAGGCCTTCATTCCAAGCATTTTTGATTCATTCAGATCCGTTGCGCTTGCGATATGGCCGGCGCAGCGCTGCATCAGATTCAGTTCAATGGAACGGACTTTACATCCGATCCTGTTTCTTATCAGTTCTTCCAGCACTTTTGCTGAACCTGCAATATAACTGTGACCAAACTGGTCGGTTGCTTTGCTTTGTACCTGTTCAGATATATAATGACCGTCAGCATCCCGGATTCCTTCACTGATTGCTACAAGTACACTGTCTTTTTTCTGCAGCTGTTCTTTCACATCCAGAAGAAACTGTTCCGTGTCAAAGACAGACTCGCAAAGATAAATCAGACTCGGGCCGTCACCGCCGTTTACTCTTGACAGCGCGGAAGCTGCGGTCAGCCATCCGGCATTT
>JAQYOA010000124.1 GCA_028727605.1 Lachnospiraceae bacterium | reverse complement strand
CTTTCCCAGAAAATTCGCTCTGCCGGCTGTTCAAGCACCAGTTCTGCCCCAAAGCTGTCGTATTGTTCCAGACAGGAATCATTACCGGAAGTCTCAATGGATAATTCCAGTTTTCCTTCGTAAAAACCGCCTGTTATCACGGAAATCAATCCGTTATCATACTGCTGTTCCACAACAAAAGTACCCTCTCCCTGCTGCAGCTGTACCTCCGTACATTTTTCCCCGAGAAGAGACGGCATCTGATCTGCAAACAGCCGAATGCCGGAGATCAGTTTTTTCTTATTTTCCCCGTACAATACAAAGCTTCCATCCTCAATTTCCAGCTTTCCGATTAATTTTCCTTCTTCTGCCACATTATTTTTTTCTTCTTTTTCATACCCTTCTTTTTTCAGCAAAAAGCAATCCACCTGATAAGAATTCTGCCAGAACTCCACAAAAATCTCAGAAACCTCTTTCGTATCCAACGGAACTCTGATCGTCCCTTCCAAATGCGGTGGGATATCCTCTCTGATGTTTCCCCGGTACAGAATCACATTCTCTGCTGTTCTGCAAACCACTTCCAGTTCATTCAGATTTGTATGATCAAACCAGTTTTTTACCGGCAGAATCAATTCTTCCCCAAAGCTGCAAGCTTCTTCTTTTAAGCGAATGGGAGAAAATGCTTTTTTCGTCAGATACGCTTCCGGTTTTTCTCTTCCATATTGATCCAGTATGGCACCCCATTCTCCATATCCGGCACTTTTCCCTTTTGAATGGCACTGATGACGCTGCTTTGTGTTCTCCGGCAGACAAAATACCTCGTCCATTGCACCCCAGAGCGCGCATCCCAACGCTCCGTCTGTCTGCATGATTTTTTCCCATCCTGCACGAATGCTTTCTCCCCAGATAATTCTGCTGCTGTTCTCCTTACACAGGGATTCCAGATTGTAACAGGGAATATGCGCAAACTCATCATGAAGCATCGGAAGTTCCTCTTTCCCAAGCACATCCTTTGCGATGTCTGCATAATGTTTGCTGAAAATATCGTATGGCACAGGAGAGGACGTCACAGTTTCCGGATAGCTGAAGATCACAGGTCTGGTCGGATCCGCTTCTTTTGCATACTGATATTCTTTGCGGAAACCATACGTTTTTTCGAAACCGGATTCATTGGCAAGTGACCAGATAAGAACACTGCTGTGATTTCGGCTGTATTCCATCATTTCAGCGAATGTCTGAATAAATTCCTGCGGCTCATTGTATATCTCAAATCCGTTTGCGCCCTTAAAACATGCGGAATTTTCCAGTTCCACATAGATTCCGTATTCGTCGCATAGTTCCAGCAAGGTATCAGAAGCCGGATAATGTGATGTTCGCAGATGATTGATGTTATTCTTTTTGTAGGAAAGAATTTCATGCTGCAATTCTTCTTTGCTCATACTGCGCCCGTATTTCCAGGAAACATCATGTCGGCAGACACCGCGCAGTTTGATTTCTTTTCCGTTGATCAGAACACGATTTTTCGTCATAGGGTCGTTTCCGCCATAGGTGATCTGCCGGAATCCAATTCGATATTCATTAACCTGAACCGGCGCTCTGTCCACGGACAGTGTCAACCGTACCGTATATAAATTGGGATGCTCTGCATCCCAGAGCTTTGGATTACTCACCGGAAGTTCTATTTTACATGCATACAATTTGCCGCAAACACATCTCTTCCGATAAAGATAACGCCCCAGAAAAGCCTGATCATTTGCGAATGCTTCCGGATGGCTTTGCTTCCACTCTTCCGGACAGTTCAGCGTCCGAATTTCTTCCTGTTTTTCTTCCCGAAAACTTTCCTCCAGATCATTTTCTTCCGCTGCTATCATCTGCCCGTATTCATCCAGAAGTTCCAGTTTCACACTGGTTTTTCCTCCCGTCACTTCTGCTTCCATTCTTGCGCACAGGAGAGCCTCTTTATACGGAGCTTCCAATACCGTATCGAGATAAGTTCTTGTAAAATGACTTTCCGGCAACACAAATAATGTGATATCCCTTAAAATTCCGCCCACATTGTGATGTGCATAATAGCTCGCCCAGGCAGAATCACTGATCATTTCTCCCTGTTCATTCCACGTTCCCTTCGTGCTTCCCTCGACATCAGTAACCCCGATAATCAGGCAGATCGTATCTCTTTCCTTTTCGATCAGATCCGTAATCTCACAGTTCCATGCAGTAAAGCCGCCGATATGCGTCCCGGCATATTTTCCATCCACCCATACGCGGCAATGGGAGTAAACACCTTCCAGCTGCAGGAAAATCCGTCCCTTTTTGTAATCATCCGGAATGGATACCTTACTGCGATAGTAATACTCTGTGTTATTTTCTATGTCAAACCCCTGCATCACAAGAGAAGACGGCACAACTGCTTTCTTCCAGCCGCTCTCATCCAGCTGTGTAAAGTCAAAATCCTGATTTGCTGAAAAAGGGGACGGAATCTCTTGTATCCTTTCCGGTCGGAATTCCCACTGATCTTTTTTTCGATCTGTCAAAAGAACTTTTTCCTTTTTCGTTATTGCTGTCCACTTTGGAATTTTCTCAATTACCGGAGCGGTCCACTCCTTTGTCTGAAACTTATATGGTTCCATCATTTTCTTATACCCCCTGTCCTCTTTTTTATTTTGCGGAACTCTCTTTAAGTTCTCTTTTTAAATTCTCCGGGCGTAATCCCGGTTTTTTTCTTGAAGATTTTATCAAAATACGGAACACTGTTATAACCGACGTCCATCGCAATTCTGGAAATACTCAAATCACTTTCCGCCAACAGCTTTTTTGCCTTTTCCATTCGCAGGATGGTCAGATACTCCATTGCGCTGCACCCAAGCTGCTGATGAAATAACCGGCGCAGATATCTCGAGCTGATCCTGTATTTTTCCGCCAACTCCTGCAAATTGATCTCCTGATCAAAACCTTCGTTCATTTCCATCAAAATCCTGCTGAAAATTTTGTTTTCATATTTGCTGTTGTGTTCGTCCATGCGATGAATTTCAACAGATAACAGAAGGCAGAGTTTTTTTACCTCCAGACGGTACAGCATTTCATATCCATAATCTTTTCTTCGGTGTGCATACCGGAGCAGATTTTTCATATTTTCTGAAATCTCATAACAACCAGGAATCTTACTATACTGTTTTTTTGTAAACACCGGCAGATCTTTCACCTCTTCCTCGAATGTTCCAAACTCAGTTGTCCATATAAGCTGTCGTATCGTACATCCTTTTTTGTAATCCACCCCAAAGCTATGCAAAACCATCGGAGGGATTACGATACATTCTCCTTCATGAAGCACAACCTTTTCTCCTTCCAGGTTCATAACGCAGCGGCCATCCTCCACATAATTGATTTCATAGTCATTATGACGATGTTCCTCATAAATATAATCTGCCCCAAACTGAAGCTTTTCTACTTTTAGGTCCTCCAATTCTTCTCCTCCTTTTCGGATATTATATGACACTTTCCTTCCTTTTTCTATTACTTAATCTCACCACTTTCTTTTCTTTTTGTCTTTTTCGGAACTGTTATACCAAAAAAGAGACCACCGATTTCCATCGATGGTCTGTGAAGCAAAATTATTTCGATATCTTTTGATCAAACGGCATGCGATTGCCTGTATAGGAAACAGGAATCATTCAAATCACCCGATAAGCTTTCCATTTTCCGCTTCGGTAACGCATCCAGAAGATAATGGCTCTTATCAGCCAGTCCAGACACATGGCAAGAGCAATTCCAACGACCCCCAGATCAAGAACCAATCCCAGAAGAAGCGAGAAAACCAGCCGCACACCGATCGTGGTAAAGAGCGAAACACCCATGGTAAATCTGACGTCCCCGGCTGCCCGTAATCCCTTTCCGAACGGATCGGCGAAGGGGAAAATCAGTGAATTACTGATATTGTGAATCAATACCAGCCAAATAACAAGTCTCCTGGTCTCGGCAGATACTGCGTAAAATCTCAGGATAAAAGGAGTGACTGCAAAAATCAGGGCATTCCATACCAGGGAAAGCATCAGTGTCACTTTCAGCAGTTTGCGGAAATAGTATTCTGCCTGAGGAATATCCCCTGCTCCCATGCACTGTCCAATAACCGTGATAAATACCGGTCCCATGGAAACGCTGATCAATGCCGCAACACTCCAGAAACTCTGGGCGATTCCGTTTGCCGCGATCTGATATGTGCCAAACAATGCTACGACGCTGCTCAGTGCAACTTTGACAAATTGGAAAATACCGCTTTCCACGCCATTTGGCACGGCAATTGAGAGGATCTGCCCAAGCAGCTTTCCATTCCACTGAAAGATGAAATCTTTTCTATAGTGAATTTCCATGCTTTCCCGAAAACACAGCACTGTGATCACAATCGCGGAAAACGTTCTGGAAATCAGAGACGGATATGCGACACCGGCAACACCGGCTTTCAGTACAAAGACACCAATCACATTTCCAACAACATTGATCCCATTGGCGGCAAAAGAAATGTACATCGTGGTTTTGGTTTTACCGACGCTGCGGTAAAGTGCCGCGCCGGCATTGTACACCGCCAGCGCCGGATACGAATAAGCCGAAATCCTCAGGTAAGTGATACAGGCCTCTCTGACATCCGGTTCCACCTTTCCGAACACGGCAAGGATCAGTTTCTGATTAAAAATAAGAACAACTGCAGTGATCAGGATGGAAAAAACGGTCGAAACCATCAAGAGCTGGCTGACTGCTTTTGATGCAGCTTCTTTTTCGCCGCTTCCTATGTACTGACTTACGACCACACAGCCGCCGGACGCAAGTGCTGTAAACAGGTACAGAAATACGGTGTTGAACGAATTGACCAGCGATACGCCTGAAACCGCCGCTTCTCCTGCATAGCTCACGATAAAGGTATCGGAAAGCCCCACCAGCATAAGAAGAAATTGTTCCAGCAACAATGGAACAATCATTTCTTTCAACTGGCGATTGCTGAATATTCGATTCGGATTTTCTGACTGCTGCTGTCTTTGCTGATCCAATTCAAGGCTGCTCTGATGCTTTCTCATCTCACTTCTCCTCCGATTATTTAAAAAATATAGGTGCCCTTTCGGGACACCTATATCGTAACTCCAGTCGTTTTCTATGTCTAATACCCATATCAAATGTTAATTAATACCTAAATTGCATTTTTTAACATGCTCAATAAATTTTGTAACAGCAGGAGAAAAGATCTGGTTTTTCTTCCATACCAGGACGCTGCTGTTGGAGATTTCCGGGTTGATTGGACGAAGGCACAGGCTTTCGTGATTATTTTCAAATTCATGCACCAGACAGACTCCAACCTGATTCTCTACCATAATGGATCGATTACTGTAGGAAAGATTGTATGTGGAAACAATGTCCAACTGATCATAACAGTCCCCAAACCAGTTTTCCAGTTCATTTCGTACAGACTGCCTTTTGGGGATCATAATTGGAACTCCAATCAAATCCTGAGGAGTGATACTCTGCTTTTCTGCAAGCGGACAGTCTTTTCTCATCAATACATACCACTTTTCCTTCAGAGGCATACGAATAAAATGATATTTGCTGATTTCCACCGGTTCCATCAGGATACCAAAGTCTAAAATACCGTTTTCAATGCGCTCCTTAACATCATCGGCAATCGCTGTATAAATATCAAATGACACCTCCGGATACTGTTCCCGGAATGAAATCATCAGCTGCGACAAAAAAGCGATATTTTTTGTTTCTCCGCAGCCGATCGCAATCTCACCAGAGACAGTCTCTTCACCCTGTGCCAATTCTTTTTCTGCTTTCACGGCAAGGGCAACAATTTCCTGGGCCCGGCGACGTAAAAGTCTCCCCTCATCCGTCAGGATAACACGATGCTTGCTTCGAATAAACAGTCTGACACCAAGTTCTTCTTCCATCTGCATCAGCTGCCTGGACAGCGAAGGCTGGGAAATATGGAGCTGATTTGCAGCTTTCGTGATATTTTCCTCCTGCGCCACGGCAAGAAAATATCGAAGCGTCCTTAATTCCACGGTACTCCACCTTTCGTTTTTTTCTGTCTTTTTAGTATAGCATTTCAAATAGTCGAATTCAACATCAGAGATTTTTTTCCAGAAAATCCTTCATTGCCTGATAAGATTTTTCTTCATCGCCGCCTTTGATCGTAACGGTAATAGTGTCACCCTGCTTTACGCCAAGACTCATGAGCATCATAAGCATAGATGCTCCAACCGTTTTTTCTCCCTTTGTGATCGTGACCTCACTGTCAAGGGCTTTCGCAGTTTTTGCCAGCACTCCGGCAGGTCTTGCGTGAATTCCAAGTGCATCTGTAATCGTGTAGTCAAATGTTTTCATAGTAAAAGTCCTTTCTTTTTTGAGTTGTTCGCCAAAGGAACC
>JAQYOA010000123.1 GCA_028727605.1 Lachnospiraceae bacterium | reverse complement strand
GCAGTAGCTGAAATGATCGAAAGTGAAAAGGAAACATTCAAAGAATTGATTGAAAATGAGGATTGGGAAGGAATCGAGGAAGAGGCTTTCCAGTATGCCCAGTCCGCGGACTAACAAAAACGATATGGGAGATGGTGGGATATGAAATATACTTTCAAAAGTGAAAACGGGTGTTGCCCAAAATGCATTGCATTTGGAAGAGAGTATTACATACAGGATCGGTATCTTGGCGGAGATAAGTACGAGTATGCCCTGATGAGCAAGCCTCTTGTAACAGCGGAACCGGTGCATTACAAAGATGTATGTGAAATGCTGAGCAACCTGCTTGGCACTGTGATAACAGACAATGTTACAGCAGATCTCCTGTTAAGTCAAAGAACCATTTGCCGAAGTGCTTCTTTTCGGATGCTGGAGCAAAACGGCAAAAAATTTGTCTGGAATGAGATGCAAAACGAACTCAGGGAGTATACGGATCCGAAACAGGAGACCGGGTACTGTGATTCTTATCGCGAGTGTCTTAACATGGCCAAGGAGATATTGGAAAAGAAGGAGCGGGAAGAAAACGGAGTGCATGTTTCATTTCTTGGTTTATAAGAAAGGAGCGAATGGTAAATGGATAAGAAAGAAGAATTTGTTTTAAAACTGGCTTGCTTTGGGTGTGAATACAAAGATGATTGCACCAAGCCGATCCAGAGTGGAAAAGAGCAGTGTGACAGGTGCTACGAAGATGCAAATCGGTTTTTTGAGAAAAATATGCACCTGCTCGGTCTGTAATTTTGGGAGAAGAAAATGGATATGAAACATGCCGATGCCAGCATATTCTGCCTTCCGGAGAGGGCGGTGTGTCTGGCCAATGATGAAAAAAGAAGCCCGCTTGATATCCCGGAATGCCCTTTGGGAAACGAGGTATGTGACGGTGAATGCTATTACTATTCAGAAGAATAATGTAAAAGGGGGATCTTATTATGTATATTCTTTTGGCAATCGGAAACATAACAACAATGCCTGAGATTGAAGAAGACGAAGTATTACATATCATCAGTACAGCGACATCTACCATACCGATCACGGCACTTTCAACGTCGAGCGGGAAAAAGGAGATTCATCTGATCAGTCAGAAGGCACCCGACAATATTTCCATTGCGTTGGAGATCGGTGCTATTGTGGCTGCAAGCGAAGATGATGTGATCACGGTTTTCTGTCAGACAGAAGCCCAGATAAAAGCATTTGAGAAGAGAGAATTTAATTCGAAGGTGATTAAGGCTATTCTTTTGGGAAAGACCGGACGTTCTCCCAGAAAGAGCAATAGAAAAGATCCTGTGGAGAAAACAGCTGAGGAAGCATTTCCCATGAATGCACCGGAAAACAACGAAAAGGAAGATAAAGCGCCGAAGACAGATCCGAAGAAGCCGGAAGTAAAAGAAAAGCCGGTGCGATCGTCCGGACGACAAGAAACGGGTTCTGAGGTATTAAAAGATATCCCGGAAAAGTACCATGATGCGATCAGGGAAGCGGCAAGAGATGCGTCTGACGGGGATATCGGATTCCCAATGCAGCTTCAGACAAAACTGGTCTTTGCAGGATGCGACGATCCGGATGAGATCTCGCGGATAGTCGGGAAGGTAAAAGGAGCCTGGAAGATTCTAAAAATAGTTAGATGAGGGAAGCTATGAACTTTAAGGTAAAAAAGATTCTGGAAGATATCATTGATAATGCATATCCTGACGTTTCAGACATTACCAGAAATAAATATAAGCGCTTTTATCTGGAAATCATACCGAAGGAACTGAAATCCAAAAGCGGCGCTTACTTTCTGGATAAAAAAAAGATCGAAATCTACAACCTAAGCCATGATTCCAAAACGATCGTAAAGACCTGCATTCATGAACTTTCTCATCACATTGACTTCTGCAACCGCGGGACAAGCGATCATCAAACGGAATTTTATGAGTGTTACCGGGCACTGCTGTATGCAGCCATGAATATGCGGATCATCACGCCGGAGCAGCTGAAGAATGATTTCCTTCATGCAGACGGAAAAAAGGTAAAGAAGATTGTGGATGAATGGAAACCGGCATATGTGTCCTATAAATCGGACACCTTCATTTTCCGTGCTATTGGAGCCTATGAATTCCGGTATATGCTGAAAGGCCGAGGATACAAGTGGAATGGCATGGAAGAAACATGGGACAAGGAGTGCACAGGGGAAGAGTGCAACACGGAGGAAGGATTCTTACGGGAAACAGGCATTACATACAAGAAGGTATCGGCATCCGACTTTAATATAGAAGCAATCGGCTACCTGGTATGCGAAAAGGATTCCTACCTTTATAAAGATGCTCTGAAGGAACATGGCTTTCATTTTCATTCGGAAGGGCGGCACAAATACTGGCGTAAGAAGGTGCCTATGC
>JAQYOA010000122.1 GCA_028727605.1 Lachnospiraceae bacterium | reverse complement strand
GCCAGCACCAGACCGGTCATAGGAATATAGCTGAACATAATCATCAGCACCACCGCCGGCAGCGCCATCAGAACCAGAGTTCTGTCTTTCCATAGCCGCTTGACGAAAGAGTTGCGCGGCCTCAGCGCGTTAGTCGACGTCTGAGTTTTGGTTTGGGTTTTCTTCATTTTTCTCTACCTTTCTGTGAATTGATTTATCGCAGTTTCCCATTCAAAACTGTTCAAATTTCGTTTTTATTATATAAAGGCAAATCGACCATTTACAATGGTAACTTTTATTAATAATGGTAATTATTTCAGATTATTTTTCACTTTCTTTGTGCATTTATTCTAATTGCGCAAAGATTATCACGGTTTCAATAAGCCAAGTACGGGAAAATCAGTAAAAATCACCAAAAGCCGCAAACACTAAAATCCCTGAACTAACCCATCATTCAAAAGCTGACATTACTGGATGCAGTCATTGAAGCAGGAAAAAGAAAAGCAGGGAACGGGGCTATCCCATTTCCTGCTTCTGAAAATTTCTCTTTTATTTAAACGTTAACATAATGATAATCAAAGTCACAATGACTTAAGAACGCTTTCGCTATGATGGTAGCTCCAATCTGGTTCGGATGAATTCTGTCCCATGCGATATAAGAAGAATGTCGGTATTGAAAATATTCATTAAAGGTTTCCTGAAGATCAACAAAAATACAGCCATGCTTTTCTGCCAGCTTTTTGCAGATCATTCCGTATTCGTCCATTCTTTTCCGCATCCAGTCCTCTTCGTTGGGCTCCATATAATAAGGAGTCATCAGAAAAATTCCTTTTACCTTCTCCTTCACCGAAAGAATCATTGCTTCCACATTCTTCTCATATTCCTCCGGCATCACCTGCTCATCCACAATTGCCGGGCTGTCAAATTGACGCCACACATCATTAATTCCAATACAGATAGAAACCCAGTCCGGTTTTAAATTGACCACATCTCTCTCAAACCGACTCAAAAGATCTCTGCTCGTATTTCCGGAAATTCCGGAATTTGTCACTCTCACTTTAATTTCCGGATACCAGGCTGCAAGCATGTTTTCAACAATACGCACATAGCTGTGACCTACGTTCTCAAAAAGGCCCTCGCCCACCGGCTGTGCACTATCCATATCTGTCACAGAATCTCCGGCAAACACAATACGATCCATATCTTCAAACAGCATGTTCTTTCTCCTCCTTCTTCTGTATTGATATGTTATCACAAATCCGGCTTCAGAACAACAACAGCAAAAAAGCCGCGTCATAAGAATTATCTCTTGACCTGGAGTGAACTCCAGATTGTATAATAAACGTAAATCCATCGCAAAGGAGGGCTTTGCCTATGACGATTCGAGAAGTCAGTGAAAAATACGGACTCTCACAAGATACCCTTCGCTATTATGAAAGGGTAGGTATGATTCCGCCGGTAAACAGAACAGCAGGCGGAATCCGTAATTATACCGCAGAAGATCTCAGCTGGGTGGAGCTTGCGAAATGTATGCGAAGCGCCGGCCTTCCGGTAGAGGCTATGATCGAATATGTCCGGCTGTTTCGGGAAGGCGATTCGACACTCTCCGCCCGGCTGCAGCTTCTCACAAAACAGCGTGAGGCTTTGCTGGAACAGCGCAGACACATTGACGCAACCTTAGAGCGTTTAAATTACAAAATTGAACATTATGAAGAAGCTGTTCGCACCGGAACTCTAAACTGGAATGCACCAAAAGACTCAAAATAAGAACAGGAGGTTTTTCCATGAATCAGTATTTCGAAAACATCAACAAAAAACTCGGCTTTGGCTGTATGCGTCTTCCGATGATCGGCGACGAAGTGGACTATGAAGAGACAAAAAAGATGGTAGATGCTTTTCTTGCCAATGGATTTAACTACTTCGATACCGCGCACGGCTATCTGGGCGGCAAAAGTGAAATTGCAGTCAGGGAATGTCTGACTTCCCGATATCCCAGAGAGGCTTACATTCTGACTGACAAACTCTCAACCCATCATTTCACCAAAACAGAAGAAATCCGACCGCTCTTTGAAAGTCAGTTAGCCGCCTGCGGCGTGGACTATTTCGATTTCTACCTGATGCACGCACAGGACAAAAATATTTTTGCCAAATATAAACAGTGCAAAGCCTACGAGACCGCACTGGAATTTCTGGCTGAAGGAAAAATCAGACATCTGGGAATATCTTTCCATGATCAGGCTGATGTTCTGGAACAGATTCTCACAGAATATCCTCAGATCGAAGTTGTACAGATCCAGCTCAACTATGTGGACTTTGACGATCCCTCTGTACAGTCCCGTAAATGTCTGGAAGTCTGCCGCAAGCACGGCAAACCTGCCATTATTATGGAACCGGTCAAAGGCGGAAGCCTTGTAAACCTGCCCGGGGAGGCTCAGAAAATTTTTGATGAACAAGGCAGCGGCTCCAACGCCAGCTACGCCATCCGTTTCGCTGCCAGTCAGGAAGGCGTCATGATGGTGCTGTCCGGTATGGGCACTCTTGATATGATGAACGACAATATCAGCTACATGAAAGACTTCCAGCCTCTTTCTGCCGCCGAATCCGCTGCTGTTGAAAAAGTCTGCAGCATTTTCCGCGGACTTGGTGCAGTTCCCTGCACGGCCTGCCGGTACTGCACCGAAGTCTGTCCCAAGGGGATCTCCATTCCCGCTTTGTTCGCCTGCCTGAACGCAAAGAAGCTCTTCAACAACTGGAACTCCGATTATTACTACAAGAACATTCATACCAGTAATGGCGGAAAGGCAAGTGACTGTGTAAAATGCGGCCAGTGTGAAAAGATCTGTCCTCAGCATCTCCCGATCCGAACCCTGCTCGAAAATGTGGCAGGGGAATTTGAACAGTAAACCAAAAGCACAAAATTTTCAAAAAAATCCGGGAACCATCGTTCTTCGATAGTTCCCGGATTTTTTGTATGTCCCGGTAAAATAGCAATAATCCCTGATTTAATCCTTTTTTGCAGCGCAAATTTCCCGCTCCAGCCAGTCTGATGCCTTCTTCAGACACAGATAGGGATCACGCTGAAAGCGTTCCTGCTCCACAAACGCATAGGGCACGCCGGCCATCATGCATGCAGAAACCACTCCTGTCCAGTCGATTTCTCCCTGACCTGCCGGCACCAGAGTATCACCGATATGATCTTTCATATGTACCATACAGATCCGTCCGGCATACCGGCGGATGTAGGATGGCATGTCTTTGCAAAAATGGCTTAAATGATACAGATCCAGGCAAAGGGGAAGTTCCGGCATCTTTTCCAGAAGGTATCCTACGGCATCCATTCCCGGAACGGCCAAAAAGTCGGCACTGACCGGATGGAAACACAATTTCTGTCCCCGCCCCGTAAGCTCAGACTGCATCTTTGTAAGTTCCGTAAGGAACGCATCCAGCCCTTCACGGGATTTTAAGTGCTCCGGAATCCGGCTGACACAGATCCATTCTCCGCCTGTCACTGCATTTAATTCTGTATAATAAGTAAAATTTGTCCGCACCGTCTCGTAAAAATCCTGAACAGACACCGAGCGAATTCCGGATTCCAAAAGCGCCGCAGCGATACTTTCCGCCGGTACACAAGGATCAATCCACTGCAGCTGCACCAGAGAACAGCCAAGACCGGAGAGCTTTTGAAATGCTTCCTTCACCTGCTCTGCCGTCGTAAGCAGCGGCTTTAAGCTGGACACCTGAATTCCTGTTTCCATGCGCTTCTCCCTTCCCATATCTTTCTATTCTTTCTCTGAAAGAATAAAAACACACTTTTACAGTGCTTTGTTTTTCCATTTGCCGCGGCAGTAAAAAATCAAAGTAATCAATGCGCCCAGCACCCAGCTGGTCAGAAGAGAGATCCACAGGCATTCATACCGTCCGTTGGGAAGTTCCGGTGTTCTTGTGAGCCAGGAAATTCCGTATGCCAGCGGAACACGAATGCACACCGTTACCACAATCGAAATCCACATCGGGGTCATGGTATCGCCTGCACCTCGCATAACGCCGGAGAGACACTGGGTCACCGCCATAGCGATATAGCCAACTGCCAGGATACGCATCATATTGGCACTTAACGTCACAAGTTCGGCTGTATCGGTAAAAATTCCCATCAGATAGCGTCCGAAAATCAGAATCAGAGAAGTGATCACCGCAGATGTTCCGACTGCCATGAGCGTTCCCTGCTTTGCGCCTTTTTCCACACGGTCCATCCGCCGCGCGCCCACATTCTGGCCGCTGTAGGTTGTCATTGCCGTTCCGAAGGAGAAGTTCGGCATCATGGCAAAACCGTCCACACGCATGATAATAACGTTGGCAGCAATTACCATCTCACCAAAACTGTTGGTCAGAGACTGTACAATTACCATCGCCATGGAGAAAATGGCCTGGGTGATACCGGAGGGGAGTCCGAGACGTACAATCTCCATCGAATAATTCCGTCTCATCTTCAGATATTCCGGCCGGAAATCGAAGATATCCGTCATCCGCATCAGACGAATCAGACAGAGAATCGCTGAAATTGCCTGCGCAATCACCGTCGCATAGGCAACACCTGCCACTCCCAGATGAAAGTTTGCCACAAACAGAATATCGAGCACAATATTGATGCAGGTGGCTACCAGCAGATATACCAGGGCGGAAATTGAATCTCCAAGCCCCCGCAAAATACCGCAGAGAATATTATAATAGGCACTTCCGGCACATCCCACCATAAGAATCACCAGATAAGAAGTACACCAGTCAATGATAGAATCCGGTGTATTCAAAAGTTCCAGAAGAGGCCTTGAGAGAAGAGCTCCCAGAATCATAATGATAACAGAGGCAATCGCGGTAAGCGTAATACAGTTTCCGATGGTCCAGGAAAGCTGCTCCCTCTGTTTTGCCCCGAAATACTGTGATACCATAACGCCGGCTCCCACAGAAATACCGACGAAAAGCACCAGCAGAAGATTCAGAATCGGACTGGCACTTCCAACGGCAGCCAGTGCATTGTCACCTACATACCTTCCGATCACGATGCTGTCCACCGTACTGTAGAGCTGCTGAGCGATGTTTCCGATCAGCATGGGAATCGTGAAAATCACAATCTTTTCCCATGGTTTTCCCTCCGTCATGTCCGATGGTGCAAAAAACTGTTTTAATGTCATAATGCTGCACTCCCTTTTCTTTCGTAGTTTTTTCCAAACGGCTTTTTCCTGTCAGCTTCTCCTCTGACGGAAACGCATTTTAGGACACTTCCACCCCCGCAGAAGTGTCCTAATTTTTTGTGCTCTGTCTTCATTCTATCATATACATAGAAAGATAGCTACCATAAATAACGATTTCAGACAGGCAAAATGACGGCACAAAAAACAGGCGGCACCTTTGCCGAAAAAGCAGAGGAATCGCCTGTTTTTACTGCCTTTGAAACAAATCCGGATACGGATGAAAAGCTTAACCCATCATAACTTCTGAGATGATGTTCATGATTTTATCATGGCATCCTCCACAGCCTGTAGAACAGTGGGTCATTTTCTGCACTTCTCCGAAAACCTCCAGAACATCATCAAATTTGGTCAGTTCATGAAGCGCATTTACAATATCCATATAAGATACCTGTTTACAGTTACAAATCATTTCGTTGCCTACCATATATGCTCACCATCCTTTCTCTCTTCCGTCTTATCATACACCCAAACTTCATCAAAGTAAAGAACGATCAGAGGCTCTAAATTGTTTTGAAATTTCAGACAATTCATTCATATTTGAACCACTGATTGATTATTAAAAAGTCAAGCTTTTCCCGAATTTTTTTTTCAAATTAGTTCATTTCTCCGTTGTGAACAAAACAACTGTTCTGTTTTGAATTATGTAAATTCCGGAATTCACATTCTTTTTTCTGTGGAAAATGTGGATAACTCGGTGTATAACTCGATTTTCTGCGTATTTGCTGGATATCTCTTTGTGGAAAACTTGTGGATTGGATGTTTATAAAATTTCAGCTGTGGAAAAAGTGTAAATTGTTTTGTGCATTTTCGACAATTTCCACCTTTCCGAATTTCCATTATGCCGAAAGCGTCACCAGATATTTTTCCACCGACGTAATGCAATTCGCTCCATCGGAAGCAGCAGTGATAATCTGCCGCAGCTGTTTGGTGCGGACATCTCCCGCCGCAAAGAATCCGGGCACGCTGGTCACGCCGTCTTCTCCAGCCACAAGATAGCCGGCCTCGTCCATTTTGGCTTTTCCCTCTGCCAGGGCAGAATTCGGCGTAATGCCAACGGCAAGAAAGACTCCCTGAACTTCCAGTTCCCCGCTCTCTCCGGTCTTTTTATTCGTAAGTTTCAGCGCCTCAACGCAGTTCTCTCCTTCAATGGCATCTACAACCGTATCCCAGATCACCTCCACATTGGGAAGTGACAGAAGACGGTCAGAGAGAACAGCAGCAGCCCTCAACGTATCTCTGCGGTGAATGAGATACACTTTCTCACAGGTTCTCGCAAGAAAGATGGCATCCTCCACTGCCACGTCGCCGCCGCCCACAACTGCCACTGTTTTTCCTTTGAAAAATGCTCCGTCACAGGTGGCACAGTAGGAAACTCCCATTCCGGACAGCTCCTTCTCACCGGGCACACCCAGCATCCTGTGCTGTGCACCGGTTGCGAGAATCACGGTTTTTGTGTGATATTCTTTTTTTCTTGTACGGACGATTTTCACCGGTCCGGAAAGTTCCAGTTCTTTCACTCTGTCTCTTACAAAGACTGCTCCCATCTTTTCCGCATGATCCCGCAGTGTTGTTCCAAGATCCATTCCGCTGATGCCGGGAAGGCCCGGGTAATTGTCTACCTCGTAGGTCGTAATCACCTGTCCTCCGCTCACATAATTTGCCTCAATCACAAGCGACTCCAGTTTTGCGCGTTTCGCATAAATAGCTGCCGCCAGCCCTGCCGGACCGGATCCGATAATAATCACATCATATAACTCTTCCATTGTCTGTCCTTCTCTCTTTCCTTCTATTTTTCTTTTATCTTTCTTCTGTCTTCTCTTTTTGTTTGCTGTTTCCTAGGCCTTTGCCGGCTCGTTCTCTTCTCCGGCCGCCTCCGGATCTATCCCGTCTTCGCTCTCGTCACCCAGAACGCCTTCATTGCCTTCCCCTGTCGGATCGGCAATCTCCTCCTGGTTATGAACGACACGAATGCTCCGCACCAGATGCAGCGCATCATCAATGCCAATCTGCGTATAATCCAGTTTCTTCCCGTCGGTATAGAATGTGTAATATGTCATCCGATTATCCGCATTTTCTTTTTTTTCATATTCTTCATTTCCTGCCGCATTCAGGAACGTCTCTTCCGTGCTTCCAAGCGTAATGCCGCCGGCAATTACAATCGGAACCTTCGTGGTATCCAGATCTCCGATCAGTGCCGTCACAAAACAGTTCCGCACCGTTGTCGGCTTCTGTCCATAGTTATGTACCGTAGCATACAGCTTCTGCCCGTCTTTCTCCAGGGTAACATAACCGTATTTTCCATTGCTCACCGCCCGGTCCGATTCCGTCTCATTAATCGTCCAACCGTGTTCCGTCAGCTGGCTTACCGGCACCGGAAGACGATAAAGAACACCGTCATACCGGACAATGAAATCGTTAATCGCCTCGCTGTCTGTCTCCGGAGGGATGTAAGCCTCCACCTCCGGCGTCACGGCATCGCTGACATTTTCCAGTTCTCCTCCCCTGCCTTGGTGCGAAAATTCCGGATATCCAGAGTCACCAGGGTCCCGGTATCCGACTCAAATCCCAGCGTCACCGTCTGGTACAGCCCAAATTCATAGGTAAGCTGCAGACAGCTCTCTGTCTCATAGCGATCCTTGGGCAGTCCGTAGGCATCCTCCACATCCTCCGCCAGGGATTCCTGCATCACAATTCCGCCCGGCAGATTTACATAAATACTCTGCCCCGATGCCGTGTTGGTATCGATGTGAATTCCGCCGATCATACATTCCCGAACGGCTTTTTCGGTGGTATCCGGATTCATCAGATCTACAGTAACCGTATTTCCGTCCATCTCGAATATCTCCTCTTCGGAGTAAGATTCCGGCTTGATCTGCCGCGTATCATCTCCCTGATACTCCCAGCCTCTTTCTGTGAAATGTTCATAGGACTCCGGGATCGAGTAGATCTCTCCCCAGATCGCCAGTTCAAAACTTCCCAGTTCCTCCGGCAGTTCCACATCATACTCCGGAATCTCATTCTCCGGATCCTCATCCAGATTATCCTTCGGATCCTCGTCCTCCGTACTCTGGCTTACCGTCGTAATCGGAATATCCTCCTCCTGTTTCCGGCAGGCCGACATTCCCGGCAGCACCAGAACACAGGAGAGCGCGAGCATCCAGATTTTTGCTTTTTTTCTCATATTCATACTCCTTCACAATACAAACCACTTTCGGTTCCCTTCCCGTTATTTTACCACAGCCGCCCCGGATTTCCAATACACCGGAAGGATTTGGTTCTAAGCGATCCCTGTCCTTTCATAAATTGGGAGTAAGAGAGATCCGGGGAGATTTTTTTCCTATGAAACCAAAACGCCTGAAAAGACGCGCCTTCTTTACTTTGACACTTCTTCTTATGCTCACCGCATTCCTGCTCTTCTGGTATCTGTCCCCCTTTTTCTCTCCGGGAGAGAACCGGCGTTTTGAGGCTTTCATTGATACTTTATTCCGCGCAGAGGTTTCTTCCTCAACCATAAATCTCCATTATACGCTGGCAGATCCGGCTCCTGCAGGAATCGGGGAAATTCCCGCAACCCTTGGAACGATCTCTCTTCCTGACCGGACAGCACATCTGGCTGCCTGCGAAAACCGGCGGCAGATCCTCTCTTCCTTTTCCCCGGATAAGCTGACAAAAGCCAACCGGATTACTCTGGATACCCTGCTGTTCGACCTGAAAACCGAGGAAATGCCCGGTGCCGTCAGCATTCTTTCGGAAGTGCTTGGCCCTTCTCTGGGTGTGCAGGCCCAGCTTCCCGTCCTTTTGTCGGAATACGCCTTCCGCACCCGCAAGGACGTGCTGGATTATTTGCAGCTGCTTCGGGAAATGCCCTCTTATTTTCAGCAAATCATTGCCCTGGAACGCGAAAAATCCCGTCAGGGCGTTTTTATGAACGATCAGGCGGCCGCCGGTGTGATTGATCAGTGCACTTCTTTTCTTGCGGAGCCTGAAGATCACTACCTTCAGCAGCTTTTTCAAAAGAATCTCTCCGCCTGCGGCCTCTTTGACGAAGAAGAGCAGCAGGCCTGCCTTGCCATCCATCAGAAGCTGATTGCCTCCTGTGTGCTCCCCTCCTATCAGGCGCTGATTGAGGCGCTCACCGATCTTATGGGAACCGGAACCAACGACGGAGGCCTCGCCCGCTGCGAGGGCGGAAAAGAATATTACGCCTATCTCGTGCGCTCCTATACCGGGTGTGAGGAAACTCCCGAAGAACTGCTTCTTCGGCTAAAGGAACAGCTTTTCTCCGACTGCAGCCGGATTTCGGAAATGCTCTCATCCGAACCCTCCCTGGCACTTCTTCTTAACCAGACCAGTCTTTCTTTTTCCTCTCCGGAAGAGATGCTTCAGGATCTTTCTCAGGCCATGGCACAGGATTTTCCACTCCTTTCCGATACGGAATATGAAGTCAAATATGTGGATGAAACGCTGGAAAACTATCTCGCACCCGCTTTCTATCTGACACCCCCTGTGGACACCCAATCACCCAACTCCATCTACATCAACCGCAGCAGTGCCATGAGCGGACTGGAACTTTACACTACGCTGGCCCACGAGGGATTTCCGGGCCACCTCTACCAGTGCGTCTCCTTTTCCCGCACAGACGCTCCTCTGATCCGGCACCTGTATGCACCGGCTGGCTATGTGGAAGGCTGGGCGACCTACGTAGAGTCCTACGCATACCGCTACGCCGGAAGAAATCTGTCGGACGATCTGCAGGCCGCCTTTTCCTTACAATGGCTGAACCGCTCCGTCCATCTGTGTCTTTATTCCATCCTGGATATCGCCATCCACAATGAAGGCTGGCTTTTGGAGGATGCTGCATCCTTCCTTGGCAATTTCGGCATCACGGATCTTACAACCATCGCAAAAATCTATCAGTATATCGTAGAGACCCCTGCCAACTACCTGAAATACTATGTGGGATATTTAAATTTTATGAGCCTGAAAAGCGAAGCAGAAGCATTTTTCAACGCAGATTTTTCTCTGATTCAGTTTCATGAAGATCTGATGGAAATCGGCGCGGCGCCCTTCCCCGTCGTCCGCAAATATCTTCTGATAAACGATCAGCGGGAGAGTGAAACAACACTCTCCCGCTGACCGCTTGTCCTCTCCTTACTGGAGATCATACAGTGAAGCATCCGTTGGTCTTCTGCTGTCAAATACCGATGCCGCGTCAAAGAGATCCGCCGTGCGGGTTCCTCCTCCGTAGGTATCCTGGTACAGGCGATAGCCATCCAGGTTGCGGCGTCCCATACGCAGGTAATTATCTCTCACCTGTACAAAATACTGAGACGAATCCACGTTACAGTAAATATTGAATCCCTTGCTCTTCAGATAGCTGAACTTCTCATTGTCCTCGCTGTAATCACGCCAGTCCGACAAATCCTGACCGTGAGCAAAGATGATAATGTCCGATCCTCCGATCAGCGGCGCTACGTAATTGAGCCACTTTTCGGTATCTGTCTGAATCTGCTCCAGGCTCTTGTCTCCCACACGGATGTGACCCCAGGTATGGCTGGCAAATGTCCAGCCGTCTGCCTTAATGGCATCCGCTGTCTTTTTCGCCTCCTCACACTCTTTCTCGTAATCGAAGTCCGGATGTGCATTCAGCCACGCCCTCTGATCGTCAGAAAGGTTTTCTCCGGTCTTGTAGGAGATGTCCGTCCGGTAACCGAGAATTCCGTCATATCCGGTCAACGCTACCGTTCCTCTCGCTCCGTGATAAACGGCATCTGGATGTTCCTCCACAAACTGATCCATCAGCGGAATGCAGTCATAGGCACCGGTCACAACCGTTCCGTCATCCTGAATATATTCACAGGTCGGTTTTCCGTCCTCACCGATTACCATCTTGCTGGCGATTCCACGTCCGTCATAAGAATGATAATAACACAGGTCATCCAAAGACAGCACAAACGCTTTCTTTCCCTCTGGCAGATAAATATCTCCCTCGGTAAAATGAACGTTTCCGTCTTCATCCACCGTCTCTTTTACCAGGTCACGGAGACTTACCATGACATAACCGTTATCATACATCTGCTGTGTAATCCTGTTGAACTCATCCACAGTGGTCATCCACTCACAGAAGCCTTCCGTCTGTGCATTGTCCTGGAAAAAGGCTTTCTGTGGATCCACCACCAGCGAATGATAGAAAATGTGAGTCACCTCATTGACATTCACCCGGACGCAGGCATCTCTGGTAGAGGTGTACTCCGCAATTTTCGTGATAATATCCGCATCGGTGGATGCGCCTTCTATACTCTGGAGCTTTTCGATTGCTCCGTCATAATCATAAGTCATCGCCAGGGCTTCTGCCTCCGCCATCAGGCTCTCCCGTAAAGAAGAGGGATCTACCTCCCCTCCTGTGCTGATGCTGCTGTCACTTACCTGGCTGTCCGCTGACGCTGTCTGCTGACTCTCATTTTTTTTCTGTGCTTTTTCCTTCAGCGTACTCATACCGCCTGAGAGTGCCCAGATTCCAAATCCCAGAACCGCAAGCAAACCGCACAGCAAAACTGTCTTGGCAATCAGAATCCTTCTTCGTCTGCGGCGTCGAAGCTCCTTCTTCGTTAATCTGCGTTTTTCTTCCATAAACTGATTCCTCCCCTGATACGCATTCCCATAGTTCGACTATTCTTCTATTATTCTATCCCAAACCAGGCACAATGTCGATAGACTTAAGGAAAACGTAAAAAACATTATCATTTACCGATGTCTCTGCGCATGTGCTTCGTACATAAGAATGGAGGAGGCTATCGCAGCGTTGAGGGATTCAACCTGTCCCTCCATTGGAATGCGAATCAGACAGGAGGCTTCCCGGCTCATTTCTTCCGAGAGGCCATTGCCTTCATTGCCGATCAGAAAGGCCGACGGGCCCGTATAATTTTCCTCACGATAAGAATTTTTACCGTTCAGATGTGCCGCATAAGTTGTGATTCCTCTTCTCTTCAATTCCATCACAAAACCTACCGGATTGGATGTGATAAGGAACGGCATGCGGTAAATCGATCCCATGGTAGAACGGATTGTCTTCGGATTAAATAAATCCGCGCTGTTCTGGCTTAGGATTACCCCGGTAACTCCGGCTCCCTCAGCCGTTCGGATAATCGTTCCCACATTTCCCGGGTCCTGAAGATCCTCAAGGACCATAAGCAGAGGCGCTTCCCCTTCCAGTACCTGCTCCGGCTGATAGAAAGGCATGTGAAGCAGCGTAAGCACTCCCTGCGGCGTCTTGGTATCGCACATGGATGAGAATACCCGATCCTCCACTGTTTCATATTCTATACCATCCCGCAGTGTTTCATTCATTTTTTGATAACTTTCGGAGAGATATACTTTCTGAATCCAGGAAAGCGGCGCTTCCCGGTACATTTTCTCTCCCTCCGCCACAAAGAGTCCCTGCGCACGGCGCTCCTTTGCCTTACGGTTCAGAAGCATAATATTTTTTACCTGACTGTTGCTGCTGCTTGTAATCATTTTCTTTCACCTGCCGCTTCTTCGCATGCCTTTCTATCGCTTCTTTTTCATTTTTGCAAGTTCTTTATTTTCACCGATCAGAATCAGAATGTCACCTTCCCGCAAAAGCTCTTTGGGGTTAATCAGGACACGGATTTCCTCCCGGGATTTGACCCCGATCACGTTGATCCCGTACTTTCTTCGAAGATCCAGCTGTTCCAGGCTCTTATTCACCCAGGGCTCCGGCAGAGGCATTTCCACAATGGAAAAGGAGTCCGAGAGCATAAAGAAATCCTGAAATCCTCCGGACATCAGATTCTTTGCCAGACGCACACCCGTCTCGCTCTCCGCCATCACCACCTGATCAGCACCCACCTTTCTCAGAATGCTGGCATGGATCTGATTCATACCCTTGGCAATGACCATGGGAACTCCTGCCTCTTTTGCCTGGATTGTGGCCAGTGTGCTGGCTTCCATATTTTCGGAAATTCCCACAACCACCACATCCATATTGCTGATTCCCAGGGATGAAAAGACGCGGCTGTCTGTGACATCTGCCCGGACAGCATACGTAACCTGATCCGCAATCTCCTGAACAATCTCTCCGTTCCTGTCCACTGCCAGCACCTGATTACCGGCCTGTGCAAGGGTCACTGCCACCGCATAGCCGAATTTTCCAAGACCCAGCACTGCATATTGTTTTCCCATACCTGTCTTTGTTCTCCTTCCTCCAAAAAACTTAACCTACCAGAATCTGCTGTTTCGGTCGTTCAAATCTGGCTTTTTTGTTCCTGTTCTTTCTCGTCAGAGCAACCGCCAGTGTGATGGGACCGATTCTTCCCATAAACATGACCACAATCACAATCCACTTTCCCGCCGAAGGCAGCGTCGGAGTAAGAGAACGGGTCAGTCCCACCGTTGCCACCGCCGAGACAATCTCGTAAAGACAGTCCAGAAGAGGGCTGCCTGTCACTGCAACCAGTGCTGTGGTTGCAATGATCACAATTCCCATTCCGTAAAAGAAAATCACCACTGCCGAGCGCAGATTTTCCTCCGCCACTCTTCTTCCATAGGCCTCTGTATCAGAGTTCGCCCGGATATAGGCTGCTACCATCAGAAACAGCAGTGCAATGGTAGTTGTCTTGACACCGCCCGCCGTTCCCATGGGCGAACCTCCGATAAACATCATCACCATACAGATAAGGGAAGTGCTCTCCGTAAAATTCTTTTGCGGAATCGTCTCAAAACCCGCTGTTCTGGTCGTGACTGACTGGAAAAAAGCAGCCATGATCTTCGAAGGCGTATCCAGATTTCCAAGGGATTCCGGATGATTCCAGTCAAACAGCAGAATCAGCGCTGCACCGCCCACAATCAGAACACCCGTGGTAACCAGCACAAGCTTTGTATGCAGCGTAAATCCCCGCACAAAATTTCTTCGGCTGTATTTTCCCGAAAAGAAACCGCCGATCCGTTCCAGAAGTTCCCACCAGACAGGAAAACCAAGACCGCTTAAGATAATCAGGCCCATGGTGGTCAGATTGATCAGCGGCTTCTCAACAAACGGAACAAAAGAGGATTCTCCCACGATATCAATTCCTGCGTTGCAGAAAGCTGAAACCGCATGAAAAACGGAAAAGGCGATTCCCTTCCCCCATCCGTATTCCGGAACAAAATAAAAGCTGTAGCACACCGCTCCGGCCGCCTCTACGGTGAAGGTTCCGATGAGCAGTTTCCGGATTGTTCCGACAGCACCTTTTAATACCGGCAGATTATAGGTGTCCTGAATCAGTTTTCTGTTCTGCAGACTGATTCTTCTCCTCATAATTAAAAGAAACATCATCAGACATGCCATAATCCCAAGACCGCCGAACTGGATCAGGAACAGAATCACCACTTTGCCAAAAGTACTCCAATAAACGGCTGTAGGTACGGTCACCAGTCCGGTCACACAGACGGACGTGGTTGCGGTAAACAAAGCATCCAGAAAATCCGCCCGCTGTCCGTCTGCCGTCGCACAGGGCAGAGAGAGCAGCAGCGTTCCCAGCAAAATAACCGCCGCAAACCCGATCACCATAATCCGCTCCGCCGGAAGATGGCTCTTTTTCTTATTTCTCACCGAATTATTCCTCCCGCATGAGATCAGACATCTCCACTCCCGCCATCCGTATCCCCGGATAAAAAAACGGGCTGGCATCTTGCTGCGTCAGCCCGTTTTTCTCTTCGATACAGATACCGGGAGGTACCTGTTTTATTTACTATAGTTATATGACAGCGCTTTCGCGATCTCCCACTGATATTCCGGCAGCTGCTTCTTCATTGCCAGTGCCTCATCAATATCGTAGTCAACGTACTCACCGTTGCGGTATGCAACAACACGGTCAGATTTTCCTTCAATCAGTAGGTCAACTGCGTAGGCACCCATGATAGAAGCGTAAACACGGTCTTTACAGGTAGGGCTTCCGCCTCGCTGCATGTGTCCAAGGATCGTCGCACGGGTTTCAATACCGGTAGCTGCCTCAATACGGCGTGCCATGCTGGTGGAATGTCCGATACCCTCAGCGTTGATGATGATATGATGCTTCTTGCCTTTCTTACGGTTCTCGATGATGTTGTTGATAATCTTCTGCTCATCGTAATCATATTTCTCAGGAAGCAGGATATCCTCCGCACCGTTTGCGATACCGCACCACAGGGCAATGTATCCGGCATTTCGTCCCATAACCTCGATGATGGAACATCTCTCATGGGATGTAGAAGTATCACGTACTTTATCGATGGCTTCCATTGCAGTATTTACAGCAGTATCAAATCCGATCGTATACTCGGTACAGGCAATATCCAGATCGATGGTACCCGGTACACCGACGGTGTTGATTCCAAGAGCTGCCAGCTTTTGAGCACCGGCAAAGGAACCGTCTCCTCCGATTACTACCAGACCGTCAATTCCGTACTTTCTGCAGGTCTCTGCCGCACGTTTCTGGCCTTCCGGTGTTCTCATCTCGGCACAGCGGGCTGTGTACAGAATTGTACCGCCGCGCTCGATTGTGTCAGACACGTCACGGGCTGTCATGTCGATGATCTCCTCGTTCATCAGACCGTCATAGCCTTTCAGGATACCCTTCATCTGAACACCCTGCTGCAAACCGCGTCTTACGGCTGCACGGATTGCGGCGTTCATACCAGGCGCATCACCGCCGCTGGTCAGCACACCAATTGTCTTTACCTTGCTAGTCGTTGCCATATGAATTCCTCCATCTCATCACACACATTAAAATTGATTTTTTCTTAAATCATCACACACAGCTTCATTTTAATGCATTTATTGCCGTTTTTCAATACTCTTTTCTACAACTTTCACGTTTCCGACACCGTATTTTGTAGTCAAAATTTCCATTAAATGCCCATCTGCGCAGACACTTCGGCTTGGAGGAAGCTTTTTCATAGCTTTCGCCGAACGGATATAAAGTACCACCTGATCATTTCCGTCCGATTCTTTTAAGATGTCATAGAGCCCCGCAACTTCCCGTTCATACGTTTCCTTATCCGCAAACTGGATCCACAATTCCCTCGGGACATCCTCAAACGGCACAATCCGCTCACAGATCATCTTGCTTGGCTTGTCATCCTCCGCAGACACACGGCCCCGGATAAATACCCGCGCATCGATCTGCATCAGAGATGCGTTCTTTTCGTAATCCCTTGGAAATACAACGACTTCCATACTGCCGAGTAGATCCTCCAGAGTCAGAAATGCCATCGTTTTGTTATTCTTTGTATATTTGACTTTTTTATCCATGATGATGCCGCCTACCGTCTCTATGGCTCCATCCTGGACCTTCGGCATTCCCGTCTCTTCATCCGGCAGAAAATCCGTCGTCACCGCTGTGATATTTTTCCTCCAGCACTCTTCCTGTTCCTCCAGCGGATGACCGCTGATATAGATTCCCAGAACTTCCTTTTCAAAAGCCAGTTTATCACCTTTTTCAAATTCGCCCACATTCGGGTAGGTAATCTCATAGGATTTTTTCGTCTCATCATCCACAAAATCAAACAGACTCATCTGTCCGGTCAGAGAATTCTTCTTATCCCTGGACACATCATCCAGAATCCGGGCATAGACCTGCATCATCTGCTTTCTGGTGGCGCCAAAGCAGTCAAACGCTCCCGCCTTGATAAAGTTCTCCACCGTTCTTTTGTTGACTTCTTTCCCGCTTAAGCGTTCCGCAAAATCCCGGAGAGACAAAAACGGTCCTCCGTTTTTGCGTTCCTCCACAATCGCATCCATCACCGGTTTTCCGATTCCCTTAATGGCCGCCATGCCATAGCGGATCGACGTTCCGTCCACGGTAAATTTGCCTTCGCTTCGGTTAATATCCGGAGGCAGGATCGAGATTCCCATCTGCCTGGAATTCAAAATATACTCCGCCACTTTCCCCGGGTTGTCCAGACACGATGTCATCAATGCCGCCATGAACTCCACCGGATAGTAGTATTTCAGCCACGCAGTCTGATAGGATACCACCGCATAGGCAGCCGCATGAGACTTATTAAACGCATATTTTGCAAAATCGATCATCTCATCATAAATCTTATTGGCGATTTCTTCCGAAATCCCGTTCCGGATACAGCCCGGCACGCCTTCTTCTTCATTTCCGTAGACAAAATTTTTCCGCTCTTTCTCCATGACAGAGGCTTTTTTCTTTGACATGGCACGGCGCACCAGATCGGCCCGGCCAAGGGAATATCCGGCCAGTGACTGCACAATCTGCATTACCTGCTCCTGGTAGACAATACAGCCGTATGTCGGAGAGAGGATCGGCTCCAGAAGAGGAGTATCGTATGTCACGGATTCCGGGTGATTCTTTCCCCGGATATACTGAGGAATAAAGTCCATGGGACCCGGACGGTACAGGGAAATTCCGGCTATAATGTCTTCCAGATTCTGGGGCTTTAACTCCTTCATGAAGTTTTTCATTCCGCCGCTTTCCAGCTGGAAAACACCCACGGTTTTCGCGGCACCGATCATTCCCAGCACTTTCGGATCGTTGTAGTCAATGTTCATCAGATCGATCGTCACATGATTGTCCCGCTCCGCCAGCTTTACGGCATTCTGAATAACCGTCAGCGTCCGAAGGCCAAGAAAATCCATTTTCAGAAGGCCCAGTTCCTCCAGGGTCGTCATCGTAAACTGTGTTACGATCGTACCGTCGCTTCCTCTGGAAAGGGGAACAAATTCGTCCAGCGGACGGGAACCGATCACGACTCCGGCCGCATGCATCGAGGTGTGGCGGGGCAGACCCTCCAGCCTTTTGGACATATCAATCAGATGTGCCACTTCTTCATTGCTCTCATACAGTTCCCGCAGCTCATGATTCATCTCCAGCGCCCGGTTGATGGTGATGTTCAGCTCATTTGGAATCATCTTGGCAATCGCATCCACCTGAGCGTAGGGCATATCCAGCACACGGCCCACATCCCGGATCACACCTCTGGCTGCCAGAGTTCCAAATGTGACAATCTGTACCACACGGTCTTTTCCGTATTTTCGGGTAACATAATCGATCACTTCACTCCGCCGCTCAAAACAGAAATCCACATCGATATCCGGCATGGTTACACGCTCCGGATTCAAAAAACGTTCAAAAAGAAGCTGATACCGCATCGGATCCAGCTGGGTAATTCCGAGGGTATAGGATACCAGACTTCCGGCTGCAGAGCCACGTCCCGGTCCCACGATAATGTCATGATCTCTGGCAAATTTGATAAAATCCCACACAATCAGGAAATAATCCACATAACCCATCTTCTGAATGGTATCCAGCTCGTACCTTAACCGGCTGCGCAGTTCTTCCGTCACCGGCTGATACAGACGCTGAAGTCCGTCATAGCAGAGTTTCTGCAGATAATCCCAGGAGGTATATCCCTCCGGCACATCAAATTTCGGCAGTTTGGTGACGCCAAACTCGATGGTCACCTGACAGCGGTCCGCAATTTTCTGTGTATTTTCCAGCGCTTCCCTGGCATAGGGAAACAAAGCCGCCATCTCCGCCTCTGACTTTACATAATACTGTCCGCCCTCATAGCGCATTCGATCTTCATCGGACAGTTTCTTTCCGGTCTGAAGACACAACAGGATATCATGGGGATCCGCATCCTGCTCATAAGTATAGTGAATATCGTTGGTAGCGACCAGCGGGATTCCCGTCTCCGCGGACAGACGTACCAGCTGCTGATTCACCAGATGCTGTTCCGGGATCCCGTGGTCCTGGAGTTCCAGAAAGAAATTTCCCTTTCCAAAAATCTTTTCGTAGCGAAGGGCCGTTTTTTTTGCCTCCTCGTAAAGATTCCTTACCAGGCATCTGGCCACTTCTCCCGCCAGACAGGCGGAGAGTGCGATAATTCCCTCGTGATATTGCTCCAGAATCTCCAGATCAATCCGGGGTTTGTAGTAAAATCCGTCCACAAATCCCGCGGAGACAATCTTCATCAGGTTGGAGTAACCCTGGTTATTCTCTGCGAGCAGCACCAGATGGTAATACCGGTCCTCACCGCGTACCGTCTCCCGGTCAAATCTGGAACCGGGTGTCACATAAACCTCACAGCCCAGAATCGGCTTGATTCCCGCCGCCAGAGCCGCTTTGTAAAAATCGATACAGCCATACATCACACCATGGTCTGTGATGGCTGCACTGTTCATTCCCAGCTCCTTCACCCGCTGAACGTATTCCTGTATCTTATTGGAGCCGTCCAGGAGACTATACTCCGTGTGTACATGCAAATGGACAAAACTCATAGCTTCCTCCCGCTGATTCTTTGATAAAAGGGAGTGGCAAACTGCGCACTCCCTTCTGTTTCCTGCTCTTACTTTCTTTTCTTTACCAATACGTTTAACCACTGCAGGTCATCCGCATCTCTTCGGAAATTGTCCGTCGTCCAGACATCCAGGATTTTCGCCCGGCTAAATCTCCCGATCAGCTCTCTTACTTCCTCTTCAGTGTAATCACAGAAGTAACGGCCGCCGTACATGCCGTCCCGCTCTCCCTCATACACGGAGAAATACAGGATTCCGCCGGGTTTCAGGGCGTCCATGACTTTCTCCATGATTTTTTCTATCTCTTCCGAAGGAACATGCACCAGGGACTCGCACGCCCAGATGCCGTCAAAAACTTCGTCGAAATCCATGTCCTCAAACTTCAGATGAAGAACTTCCTGATCTGTATAGATCTCTGCCAGCTCACACATTTTCTCGGAGCCGTCCATGGCAGTCACGACATACCCCAGTTCTTCCAGGGTTTTCGTATCCCTTCCCGAGCCGCAGCCCAGATCCAGGATCTCCTCTGCTCCCTCCGGCAATGCATTGAGAAACGGCTGCATCACCTCTGTCATATCAAGGTCTATGGTTTGCTCGTAATACGGTATGGCATACCGTTCATAATAATCTATCGAGTCCACCGACGAATATCCTCCTTCTTTCCTTTCAGTTCAAACTGCTTTTCTTTTCCGCCATCCAGATCTTACCATCCTCGATGACAACTTTGTGTTCCTTCAGCAAATGACCTACAGCCCGCTTAAATGCAGCCTTGCTCAGGCCAAATTCTCTCTGAATCACCTCAGGAGATGCCTTATCATCAAAGGGCAGCACACCGGCAAATTCCTCAATGACCGAAAGTACGCTTTCGGCATCGATCTCAATCTGCTGATAAGCCTTTCCCCTTGCGGAAAGACTCAGTTTTCCGTCCTCTTTCACCTCTGTGACGCGGCATTCTACCATCTGTCCCACATTGTAATCCGCCTGCGCCTCTCTCTTTGGAATCAGACCGGAATAACAATCATCCACAGCAACAAACACACCAAAATTTCCACTGATCTCGTAAATCCGTCCTTTCACCGTATCCCCCACCACATAAGGCGAATTGGTTTTCAGGAAATGATATACTTTCATAGTGGCGCAGAGTCTCTCGCTCTTGTCGATATACAGAGATACCAGAACCTGGTCCCCTGTATGCACGCGCCTGGTCTGCTGCTTAAAGGGAAGGAACAGGTCTTTTTCCAGACCCCAGTCCAGAAACGCACCAATCTTGCCCGTGGCAGCTACTGTGAGTACAGAGAGCTGTCCAAGTGTCAGCTTCGGTTCTCTTGTGGTGGCAATCAGACGGTCATTGGAATCACGGTAGAGAAAAACCTCCAGCACATCTCCTTCTTTCGTTCCCTCCGGAACCTGCTTTGCCGGGAGAAGCACGCGGTCTTTCATGTCCGCATCACTCTTTTCGGCCAGATAAATGCCGAAATCCACCTTTTTGACCACCGTCAGCTTCTGCTTTCTTCCTATATTTAACATCTTACTCCTTCCCAAAAGTTGAGGCAGCGTCAGCTTTTTGTTTTCCGGCCACGCTGCCCTTTCCTGACTTTATCTTTTCACAGATCTATCTGCTTCTTATTTCTCATTGATTGCTTTCATGCTCATCTCTTCGAGCAGGTTCGATTTGATCTGATACAGACGGTCAGACAAATCCACATAAACTTCCTGCGGATTCACAAGACGTCTGGACTCTTCCCAGAGGGTCTCTTTCTCCTCTTTGCAGATCTTCTGAATCTCCATCACAGACGGAGAGGTATACACACAGGCACCTTTCTGGAAAATCGGCACAAGCAGTTCCCGAAGGCGGTATGTGCCTCCCTTAATTTTCGTCTTCTTCCAGGTCTCGATCGGATCAAAGATAATCATATCCTTTGATTCGTCAAAAGTCTCATCTGCCAGACAGATCAGATCCGCACGAATTTTCCCTGTCTCTTTATCGTAGATACGGAAAATGGTTTTATTTCCCGGATTTGTCACTTTCTCGGAATTCTCAGACAGCTTGATCTTCGGAGTGAATTCCTGATCCTCTTTGTTCTTTGCTGCCGCCAGTTTATAAACTCCGCCGAAAGCAGGCCAGTCACCGGAAGTAATCAGATTGGTCCCCACTCCCCAGGAATTGATCTTTGCTCCCTGAGTCTTCAGGCTGTCGATCAGATACTCATCCAGATCGCTGGAAGCGGAGATAATCGCATCTGCAAAGCCTTCTGCTGCCAGCATCTCATAGGCCTTCTTTGACAGATAAGCCAGGTCACCGCTGTCGATACGGATACCGTAGCCTTTCATGGAGAGGCCTTCTGCGCGCATTTCCTTAAAGACACGGATGGCATTTGGCACACCGGATTCCAGTACATCATAGGTATCCACCAGCAAAATGCAGCCTTCCGGATACAGTTTGGAATAGGTCTTGAACGCCGTGTACTCATCCGGGAAGCTCATGATCCAGCTGTGTGCATGTGTTCCCTTTACCGGAACATGGAACATCTGTCCGGTCAGGACATTGGATGTTCCGATACATCCTCCGATCACAGCTGCGCGGGCACCGTAAATACCTGCATCGGGACCCTGGGCTCTGCGGAGTCCAAATTCCATGATTCCGTCCCCTTTTGCCGCCTCAACCACACGGGAAGCCTTGGTTGCAATCAGACTCTGATGATTAATCATATTCAAAATTGCGGTCTCTACCAGCTGTGCCTCCATAATCGGTGCAACCACCTTCAGGAGCGGTTCTCTTGGAAATACCACAGTTCCCTCTGGAATCGCATAGATATCACCGGTGAAATGGAAGCCTCTCAGATACTCCAGAAAACCGTCATTAAAAATGTGGAGTGATCGAAGATAATCCACATCGTCCGGAGAAAAATGCAGGTCACGAATATATTCAATCACCTGCTCCAGTCCGGCACAAACGGCATAGGCACCGTCGCAGGGATTCTTTCTGTAAAATGCATCGAACACCACAATCTGATCGGAAGGATTCTCATAATATCCCTGCATCATGGTAAGTTCGTATAAATCGGTCAACAGCGTAAGGTTCTGCGCTCTCATGACAAAAGCCCCCTTTATCTTCATTTGTTTACGATTTTTATTGATCTGACACTCTCCCGCCTTTTGCGGGACCTCGAAGGTATTTTACCACAATCATTGAAATTCCACAACTACATAAGGTGCGCCATTTTCATCATTTAACGCGATCAGACAGCTGTTTTCCATCCAGCCCCGCAGCGGATACAGCGTATCATTCAGATGTGCCTGCTGCTTGTATTCGGCGCGAAGGCGGTGTACTTCCATCTGTTTCGGCAGATACTCTGCTGCCATGCTGATGTATTGCCCGTTATTGACATGATGGTTGGTATCCAGATGATGCGGCCTCACAATAAACGATTCCTGTGCCTCCATCTCTTCTGCCAGGCGGATCTTCCTCTCCCCGAACTCTTCTTCCAGAGGTTCTTCCTGCCCGTAGGCTTTCACCACATTCTCTGTGACACGAACCGGTTTGCCGCTTGTGATATCCACATAAGCCCAGATGGAGTTGGCACAGGCCAGCTGCTCTCCGCTTGCGGTCTCCATCACAAAATTACGCATCCCTGTAAATCCCCGGTAACCGTATGCCCAGGTTCCCGTCCGCACTGCCTCGCCAAGAGACGGCAGTCTTTTGATGCGGATCTGCCAGGAGGACAGCAGCCAGGCGCGATTCAGATTCTTCAGATACTCCACTCCCATCCCCAGCTCTTCCGACTGAAAGGTACTGCAGTCCTGAAAATAATTGATCAGACCCAAAATCGTCAGCTTCCCATTCTCCCCGATCTCACTGTATCGAATTCTGCTGTCAAAATAATACTTCACTTTTCTTTCACCATCCGTAATTTTCCTGTGATATGAGAAAAGTCCCAGGTGATATACCTGAGACCTTTGTTAGCTGGGCTACCTGGATTCGAACCAGGAACTGACGGAGTCAGAGTCCGTTGCCTTACCGTTTGGCGATAGCCCAATGTCTTACAACAAAATGAATTATACCCTACTGTTTCAAAAAATGCAAGTACTTTTTTTATTTTTTTTATTTTTATTTTTTCGAATTATCCGCACAATTTCAAAAATTGGAATTATGCGGATAATTCTTCTTAATTTACGCTTGTTTTCCCCGAAGATATGTGCTCTGCAGAGAATCGTCTGTCATCTGCATCAGCTCAATGCGGTTTCCGTCCGGATCGTGTGTCCAGCACTGCCAGTTGCGATCCTTCCCCTGATTGACAGGAACATCCAACGGGGCCCCATTCTCTTCTAATCTCCGCCATGCGGCATGAATATCGCTTACCCCGAAACAGAGGTGGGAAAATCCTGCGGCATTTCCGGGTTTCTCCGGCATTTGCTCTCCACCGTAGAATAATTCTATGAACTGACCGCCTCCGATGGATACATAGACAATCCACGGTTCCCCACTCTCAGGATGTCTGATCTCAAATGCTTTTTCAAATCCAAATACCCTCTGATAAAAATCCAGAGATTTTTCCATATCAGCAACATTAAAAGCTGCGTGGGCAGCTCCCAAAAACAAATTTTCCATGTTTCTCCTTTCTCCGTACTTTATTCCGGTGCGACGAAACTCTTATCTACATTAATTACACATTCATATCTGGGATCAATCTCCTGCATAAGAGCACGGATCTGAGACAGTACCCGTTCCGAGTCCTGTTTCTTATAGGAATAGGGAACAACCAGATCAAAAATCAGATTCACCCTTTTCTGTCCTCTTACAACACGGAAATCATGAAAATTCAATGCCGGATCCAGCGCTTCGATCACATGCTGCAGTTTTGTCCTGATTGCCAGAATCTCCTCATCATGAATCTCCACCGGATCCATATGGATGACCAGTGTTATCCCCAGCTGCTTTCCCACTTCCCGCTCGATCCTGTCTATAATCTCATGAGAAACTTCGATGTCCACATCCCGGGGTACTTCGGCATGGATCGATGCCATACTTCTTCCCGGCCCATAGTTATGTACAATCATATCATGAGTACCGCAGATTCCCTCATAGGATTCTACCTGAGCTTTGATCTTCCGGCACAGTTCCGGATCCGCCCCCTGTCCGATCAGCGGCTCCAGTGTATCTTTGGCAATTCCGATACCTGCCCACATGACAATCAAAGATACCAGAAGTCCCGCGGCGGCATCCACATTGACGGAAGTAAAACGGCAGATCAAAATAGACAGAATCGTGGCACTCGTTGTGATGACATCTCCCATGGAATCCGCGGAGGTAGCCAGCATCACCTTGGAATTCACGCGATTGCCCAGTTTTCGGTTAAACCGGGACATCCAGAATTTGACACCCACGGACAGTACCAGAATCAGAAACGGAACCAATTCAAAGGAAATCTCCTCCGGGTTGCGGATCTTGCCGATGGAGCTCTTAAAGAAGGTAAATCCCACCTCAATTACCAGAAAGGAAACGATCAGTGCCGCAATATACTCGATTCGTCCATGACCAAACGGGTGCTCTTCATCTGCCGGTTTGTTTGCCATCTTCACTCCGATAAAGCTGACAATCGAGGAAGCTGCATCCGACAGATTGTTGAATGCATCTGCCATAATCGCCAAAGAGTTCATCACCAGTCCGATCAGCAGCTTTGCCGAAAAAAGAAAGACATTGCACACAATTCCCACGATACTGGATAGAATCCCGTATCGGGTGCGAACATCGGTATTCTCCACATTTTCATAATCCTTGACAAAAAACCTGACCAGAAGATCTGTCATACTTTCCGTTCCCTCCCAAATACTGACTGTCTGTTATTTTCAGTCTATTCTATTTTGGTACCGTATAAAAGTCAAGCCTAACATTTTCTTGTGATCACTAATTCACCGGCGGTTCCGGGAAGATGAATTTCCAGTGCTCCTTTCACATGCTCTTCCCACTGTACCGGTTCTCCATCCTGCGTCACCTGATAGTCATAAGCGGAATTCATAACCACAACCAGACGGTTCTCTTTTCTGCTGCAAAGGCGATAAGAAACTTTTGCCTCAGATACATCTTCCGTAAATTCTGCCGATTCAATCCAGGTCTCAAATCCGGCGGTCACTGTCCCTCTCCGGTAATAAGCCTGATACCAGATGGCAATCGGCGCAGAAAGCCCGCCAAACTGATGGAACCAGCCTCCCTGGGCAGTCGCAATCTGAATCATCTCAAAAGTATTGTAACTGAAATCCACCTCCTGCTTCCAGGCGGAAAGCGCACGCTGTGCAACCTGAAAGGCGAGTGCGTTTTCTCCGATATCAAGAAGTGCTTTCCAGATCAGATACTGATAGGGGAACCAGACACTGCCGTTCCAGTATCCGTTGTCATAATAATAGGAAGCACTCATATCTACGGTGGAAATGCCTACCGGAGACATCAGTTCCTGTTCCGATTTCAGATGAGCAAGCAGTTTCTGTTCCTGCTGCAGGGAACAGATCCCGTCAATCAGCGGTGTGATGCCGTCCACGCCCTTATTATAGTTTTCTCCTTCCGGCGTGCGCAGAATCTCCCAGGTCTGATCCTCTTCCCGGTACAGCACATAACCAAAATATCCGCTGTCTTCATCCCAGGATTTTTCCAGCAGTGCCTTTGATACCCGGTCACATGCTTCCTGATACTCCCGGATATCCTCTTCGTAACCGAACTGTTTTGCGATCTGAATCATCATTTTACTAAAGCGGATAAAATGCGCATTCGTGCAGACCGGCAGAATATTTTTCTCCAGATGTTCCCTGTGGAGGGCTACCTGCGGCGGATAGTCATCCATTCCGCTGGCATTGTAAAAGTAATCATAGGGTGTCAGCAAATCTCCCGGAATCCGTCCCGTAAAGGATCCTTCCGACCGCCCGGAATAAAATCTCCACGCCCGGCGGAACATCGGATAATACTTTTTCAAATCACTGCGTTTTTCTTTTGCAGCCTTCTGCATCATTTCATAATACAGGTAAAACTGAGTGGGAATCAGCGATCCATGGAACAGGAACGCAAAATCCGTATTCTCCTCCTCCGACAGATAGACATCCATAATATACTCTGCCTTTTCCGGAGAATATTCCAGCATTCCAAGACCGATAAAACCCGAATCCCAGGTATAAAGGCTGTCCCACCGTTTTCCCGGTGTATAATGGGCAATCGGCTCTCCATGCCGGAAAATCGGATACACCACGTTGGTAAAAAGGGCGGATTTCAGAAGACGCACCGACAATTCATAAGGCTCCCCTTCCGGATTATGTCCCGTCTCCTTTGCCGCTGCGGCGCGTTTTTTCCAGAGTTCCTCCAGCTCCTTGTGGCTGAAGTGAACCTTTTTGGTGCTGACCCAGGCGTACTCCCTGCGGCTCTCTCCTCCCTGAAGGAAAATCGCTTCCACCACATGATTATCATAAAAGCCGTCGTCCGAATGTTTTTCCGAGAAAGACCCGGTAAAACTGCGGGTCAGGTCATCATAGGTGTGGTCTGAATTCGTCAGCCTTGTAATCAGCGCATCTTCCAGACAGCCGGAATTTAATTTCCGTCTGCGCACTCTCGGATTTTCGATAGAAAAATAAATCGGAGCTTCCCCGTAACGGTAGCGGTAAACCTCCTGCCCGTCCTCCCGGGTAATTTCCGGAATCACATCCGGCTGTTCCATCCGGTTTTCAATTTTCCCGGCCTCATTCGCCTCTGTGATGCACAGATAATCCAGCACAACACCATTTCCGTCCGTTCCGCCGGCACACATTCTCAGATCAAATTCTCCTTTTTTCAATTCCCCGAGAGGCACCACAACGCTTGCCGCCTCTTTTGATGCCGGGAAGAAAAGGGTCTGACTCTTCTCTCCGAAGGTAACGGTAAAAGGAACATCTCCCTGCTCCAACGGCGTCTTATAGCGAACCGTCAGCACTGCATTCTGATAATCGTCAGAAAGCGTTCTGTGCCAGGACACTCCGTCGCCTTTATCTCCTCCGAACCACTTCAGAGAGAGATGGGAGGCCATTAAATGATAGAATGTCTCTCCCAGACCGCATCCGTTGGTAAATTCAGGAACAGATACTTCCCCCGGCCGCAAAGCATCCGGGCTCAGATGTTTCCATGGCCGGTCTTTCTGAAAATAAAACTCTTTGTAATCCAACGCATCCCAGAATTCATTCTTTTGCGGCAGAACCGGTCTGCAGAACCACTTCATGGGATATTCAATAGCGGCAAAAAAATTCAGCAGACAGTTCTGCGGTTTCTGTGTCTGATTGTGGTAGTCCACACAGATTCCCCAGGTTTCCTCATCAATAGCAAAAAGATCCACATCCGCATACAGCTGATCTTTCCAGATCAATTCATAGCGATAGCGGTAATAGTTTCCCTCATTGTCACACGCAAATGGATGATATCCGGACGGAACGGTGACATTCGGCACCGGCACTGAACTGTTGGCATAGGTTGGGTACACAACAAGATCAAATCTGGCACCGCAAATGCGGCTTTCTTTCATCATTCTGGAAAGACCCATATACTTTTTCGAATACGGTCCCCAGAGCGGCATCCTCGTTTTCTGCTCTTCCCTCATAGCTCTTTTCCTCTCCTTTTTCTGTAAAATCCCCCACGGACAAAATTTTATGAGTTGCCCAACAAATAAGTCTGACGTCGATTTCTCCGTGCTGCGCACTCCCAAAATCGATGAAATAATTATACAGCAAAAGACAGCCAAAGTCACTTGGATTCCCTCAGGATTCAAAGCACTTTTGACTGTCTGCAAACCAAAGATATAAAATTCTTCCTGATCACTGCTCCATCTGCTGACCCAGATATGCCGCTGCCACCTGGGCCAGTTTCTTTTCCTGCTCTCCAAGAATACTCTCCGGCGTCTTTGCGATGACCATCACCGCCCCGATGGCATCTCCGGCACTTAAAATCGGTACAATAACCTGAGACGTTTTCTTGGTGTCTTCTCCCAGAATCGGAATGTATTCTCTCTCCCCCGGACGTGCACTGACTGCTGTACGAGCGATAATCACCTTCTCCATTTCTTCGCTGATCGGTTTCCCCTGATAATGTTTCTGATCCGGTCCGCAGGCTGCCACAATCTGCTCATGATCACTGATGCACACCAGATGTCCCACCACCTGGGCCATCGCTTTGGCATACTGACTGGCGCACTCGGTCAGTTCTTCGATGGGAGAATACTTTTTCAGGACAATTTCCCCCTCCCTGCCGGTAAATATTTCCATAGCCTGTCCCTCCCGGATACGCATCGTGCGGCGAATCTCCTTTGGCACAACCACGCGGCCCAGATCGTCGATTCTTCTTACAATCCCTGTTGCTTTCATATCGTTTCCTCCAAATCCATTAGCCTGTTCTTCAAAGTTTTTGATTTGGAGTTATTATGTGGAAACGCAGGCAAAATTATTCCCTGTTTCATGTCCGATGTAAATCTCCGCCGTGACAGAAAAAACTCCATCACATCCATATTGTCTTTACGCAGATAGCCATTTAAAACAGCCTCAAGGCAATCCAACTTCTGAATTTCATCAAACAGCAGATGATACATTCCATCGTCAATCCTCCTCGCTTGTTCCATTGAAATGTTGTCCGATTTATTTGTAAACTTTTCAGCGATACCGTTGATTTTTCTCTCGCGTTGGAGCATAATATTCATTGAAAAGTAGCATGATAATACCAGCAAGTTTTCAACGGAGGTTGGATTATGGAAATAAAACGTGATCGCTATTTGAAGAAAATCATCTCTTTTATGTGGGATGGTCAGGTAAAGGTAATCACCGGCATTCGAAGATGCGGAAAGTCCTATCTGCTTCGCAATTTGTTCAAGAGCTACCTTCTCAGCGAGGGTGTTGCCGAAAATCACATTCTGTCCTTTGAACTGGACTTGACCCGTGATATACGCTATCGCAATCCATTGGAGCTTGCGTCTCATGTCCGGGGGATCGTGGAACACAGCGCAGACCAATACTATCTCTTTGTAGACGAGATTCAGATGTCTGACGAGGTACCGAATCCCTATAATCCGGGCGGAAAAAAGATTACCTTCTATGATGCACTCAACGATTTGAAGTCTTTGTCCAACCTGGACATTTATGTGACCGGCAGCAACTCCAAAATGCTGTCCTCTGATATACTGACTGAATTTAGAGGGCGAAGCGATGAGATTCGTGTGCACCCGCTATCCTTTGCAGAATACTATTCAGCCGTTGGAGGTGATAAGCAGGACGCTTTCGATGATTATGCTTTCTACGGCGGTATGCCGCTGATTTTGTCCCGCCCAACTGATGCTGCAAAGATGGCTTATCTGAAATCACTGTTTTCAGAGGTTTATCTGAAGGACATTGTGGAGCGGAAAAAGATCAAGCGTGAGGATGTGTTGTCCGCTATTCTTGATTTACTGTGTTCGTCTATCGGTTCTTTGACCAATCCGACGAAGGTTGCGGCTACCATCAACACCGTACAAAAGCGCAGTGGAGAGAATATCGTTGCGCAAAACACCGTGAAAGCCTATATGGATCACTTATCGGATTCTTTCCTCTTCACCGAATGCAAACGCTGGGATGTCAAAGGCAAGAGCTATTTTGACTATCCCAACAAATACTACTGCGAGGACATCGGGCTGAGAAATGCCCGTATCGGCTTCCGTCAACAGGAAATGACACATATTATGGAGAATATCATTTTCAATGAGCTGTTGATCCGTGAATGTTCCGTTGACATCGGTATCGTCTACAGCAATGAGAAAAATTCCAAAGGAAAAGTCACGCCGGTTGCACGGGAAATCGACTTCATTGCGACCTCCGGCGGCAAGAAGACCTACATTCAGTCCGCCTACGCTCTGGGAACAGAGGAAAAGGCAATCACCGAAAATAAGCCTTTCGCGTTGACCGGCGATTCCTTCCCGAAGATCATTGTCCGTCATGATATTCGCAAGCGTTGGTATGATGACAGCGGCATCCTCAATATCGGCATCATTGATTTCCTCTTGGATGACACGCTTGTCTAAATCCGCTCAAAGTGAACTACCCACCGTGATTAGCTCATGGTGGGCATTAGAGGAGAGGATCATTTCCCGGAATGGATTTTTGCAGCATGTAACATTTTTCTATTTTATGAAAGATATGTTTAGAAGCAGTTTGTTTTATCATCCAAAAATTCTTTAATAAAGTCCCAACAGAATATCCAGGTACTTCTGTGCCGGTTCCGGCAGCACTGTGCGGTTTGGCTTGATCCAGCCGAATTCACCCATAAGCTCACAGTCACTGACAGGGACAATCCAGATTTCCGGTTCTTCATGATATTTTCGGAAAGCTTCCGGCCGGGCGGCAACCAGTCCTATGACATCGGTTTCCGTAATGAGGTCAAAGAAAATCTGTGCTCCTGTGACACTGATTTCCCCGGCTGCATGCAAGGACAAGCCGGTCTCATGAAGAAGCGAATGGCTGGGATCATTGGCTGTCGGTCCATACTGAACGGCAGTAAACGGATACAACTCCGCCATTTGAACGGGTTCTTCCCTCCCGTAAAGCGGGTTGGCTTTCCCAACCACGGCACACAGCGGGCTTCTTCCAATCAGATGATACTCCAGATCACAGTTTTTGAGCTTGCCGTACATGGTTTTTACATGAGTGGAAAAGGTTCCGATCACAGCCAGATCCAGCTTGTTCGTTGTGATTTCCTCAATCAGACTGTCCAACGTGTCGTAATTCAAAAAAGAAAAACGGCATCCTTCTCCGGCATATTCTTTTGCAAAAAGGGTAAACGCTCTGGCGGCCCGGCTGGAGCGAAGGGAACCGACGCGAAGCTGACGGGCGAAATCCCGGTGCGGCAGCCGGGAAATTTCCTGTATCTGATCATATTCCCGCCGGATAATCCGAAACCGCTCAATCAGTTCCTGACCGGCCTCCGTTGGAACTACACCTCCGGGAACCCGCAAAAAGAGCTGTACACCCAGATCCTGTTCCAGCTGGCGGACCGCATAGCTTAAATTCGGCTGAGACAGATACAGATTCCTGGCAGCCTGACTGAAAGACCCTGCGTCTGCCACTTCCAACGCATAAAAGATCGCATCAAATTTCATTATTTTACACCCCTCGAATTCATATGATATGTCTATTGGCTCTTTTCTCATAAATATTTTTTATACGATTTTATAAAGATAATATATTTGGTGCCGAACTCTGTCAAGTGCTATCATTCTAGGCAGAAAGAACGCAAAGAAGCGAAAACCCCCTTGTAACAAACGCTTCTTTGCGTTTTTTGTATCTAAAATTTTATTTATACCTCGAAAGGAGAAACCGTTATGAATCAAATGACGATCTGCCTGATTATTTTTATCCTGACACTGCTCGCTTATGCATTCTTAAGCAGCCGTATTTCCATGGCAGTCATTTCCCTGATCAGTGTAGCCGCACTGATGCTCACCGGATGTATGGAGCCCTCTGACGCCCTGGGATGCTTCTCAAACTCCAGTGCCATTCTGATGGCAAGTATGTTCATCGTTTCCGCAGGTCTGAACCGCACGCAAATGGTGAAAAAAATTTCTGCGTTTATCTGCCGTATCAGCAAAGGCTCTTTTACAAAAGTACTTGCCGGATATGTAATCCTGACCTGTATTCTCGCACAGTTTATCCCAAGCGCCGCTGCCTGCTTCAGTGTTGTATTTCCCCTCGCCTACGGTGTCTGTAAAGAAATGAACATCTCTCCTTCCAAGATGATGTTCTCTCTGGGAATTACGGCGATCGGTACCGTAATCACGCTGCCGTTCAGCGCATCTGTCAGTGAAATGGCCAGAATTCAGGGCTTTCTCGAGGCATATGAATATACATCTTACAACATGAGCATTATGGACATCATGTATGCCAAAGCTCCAACGATGATTGTAATTCTTCTGCTGGCCATCTTCGTTGTACCCCGTTTTGCTCCGGATACTCCCGCTGCAGACGCTTCCTTTCAGATAAAAGATTCCAAAGAGCCGGAAAAGCTTAGCCCTGTCCGCGAATTTATCGGCTATGCAACTTTCGTCTGTGTGCTCCTCGGCCTTCTGTTCTCCGGTAAAATCGGCCTTCCCACCTGGGAAATTGCATTTATCGGCGCACTGGTTATCGCAGCTTCCGGTATCATGAACAAGAAAGAACTGATTGAGTCCATGAACCTGAGTATGGTTCTCCTTTTCGTGGGTGCTCTTGCCATTGGAACTGCTCTTTCCGGCACCGGTGTTGCAGACATGATCGGAGAACATCTGTCCGGCATTATTCTCGGCGTACATAACAATTACATCGCAGGATTTATTTTCTTCCTGGTACCGTTTATCCTGACACAGTTCATGCTGAATCTGGGAATCTATTCCATTTTCGTGCCGCTGTACATTATGATCTGCAAATCCATGGGCGCAAATCCCATCGGACCGATCATGCTCTGTATGATTGCATCCATGACCGCTTTCTTTACCCCTCTGGCCACACCGGCTGTGCCTCTGATGATGGGCGCCGGCAATTACTCCGTAAAACAGTTGGTGAAGATGGGCTGGATTCCTTTCATTGTCATCAGTGTAGTCAGTGTATTCTGGATTATGTCCATTTATCCGATTTTCTAACGAGATAAGGAGAACAGTATGAACACAAAAATCAAAGAACTCTCAGAACAGTATGCCGCCAAAGCAGCAGCCGAGCAAAAAGAACTTCTGAAAACGCTCGGCGTAATCCCGGCCCCCTCACATCAGGAGGATCTGCGCGCCAGCTTTTGCCGCGACTGGTTTCTGAAACAGGGAGCAAAGGATGTTTCTATTGATGAAGCAAAAAATGTCATCTGCAGACTGGGTGATGAGAATGCAAAGGAACTGATCGTATTTGCAGCTCACACCGATATTGTATTCCCGGACACCACAGAGCTTCCTTTGCGGGAAGAAAACGGCAGGCTCTATGCCCCCGGAATCGGCGATGATACCAGCAATCTGGTGAATCTGATGCTGGGCGCCAAATATATCATCCAAAACAACCTGAAACCGAAATGCGGAATTCTCTTCGTGGCAAATGCCTGTGAGGAAGGTCTGGGAAATCTGGACGGAACAAAGGCCCTTTTCGCTGCATACGGATCAAGAATCAAAGCTTTCTATTCCTTCGACGGCTACACACCTCAGTGCTGCAGCAGCGCGGTAGGATCCTACCGTTACCGCATCACCTGCAGGACAAAGGGCGGCCACTCCTATATCAATTTCGGTGCTCCGAACGCTCTGGAAATTCTCTGTGATCTGACTGAGCGTCTGTACAAAATTGTACCGCCGCAGGAAGCCTACACGACGTATAACATCGGACGTATGGAGGGCGGCACTACCGTCAACTCCGTTGCACAGGAAGCATTTATGCTCTATGAATTTCGCTCCACGTCCCAGAAATGTCTGGAAGAAATGGAGAAGCTGTTCCAGGCAGCCGTGGAATCCGTACGCGGAAGAGGCGGCGAAATTCAGGTAGATCTGCTTGGCGTACGTCCCGGAAACGGACCGGTGGATACCGATGCACTTGCAGCATTTACTGCCCATACAGCAGATGTCATCGGCACCTGGTATCACGACGAGATTGATTATGCCGCTTACTCGACTGACAGCAATGTACCGCTGTCTCTCGGTATTCCCGCAAATACCGTGGGCACTGTGCGCGGCGCACTTGCCCACACGCGTGAAGAGTGGATTGATCTTGCAAGCCTTCCGGACGGACTGAAGATCGCCCTGTCACTGATGCTGGATTATGTAGATCTCGATTGTACCTAATTCCGAACTTGCCTTTTTCCCTTTTTTTCGGTACAATAGCTTTGACAATTGTATAAATGAGAGAACTCGTATCTAAAAGGAGATATCATGAAAAAAGTAAAAAACGTAATGGTGTTGCTTTTGGTTGCAGCTCTTACTGTTGTACTTGGCGGATGCCAGGATGACAAGGAAGGGAATGCAGATACTCAGACAGAGAGCAGTTCTCAGGTAACATCGGAGTCCTCTTTATCCGCATCAGGCGAACCGGTTATGGGCGGCTCCATCGTAGTAGGAATTCCTCAGGATCTTGAGGATAGTCTTGACCCCCACGTATCAGTAGCGGCAGGAACGAAAGAAGTCCTATTCAACATCTATGAAGGCTTGGTTAAGCCGGATGAACAGGGAAATTACAAAGATGCTGTGGCCCAAAGCCATTCCATCTCAGAGGACGGTAAGGTTTACACCTTCCTTCTCAGGGAGAATGTAAAGTTCCATGACGGAACGACGGTGACCGCTGCAGATGTAAAATATTCGATCGAACGCTGCGCTGGTATTAACGGGGACGGAACCCCGTTAGTATCAGCGTTTTCTAATGTAGAAAAGGTTGAGACACCGGATGAGAACACCATCGAGATTTATCTGAAAGAGGCAGACACCGAATTTCTTGCCTACCTGATCGTTGCCATTGTTCCGGAACACTGTGAAGATCTCGAAAAAAATCCGGTGGGAACCGGCCCGTTCAAATATGTATCCCGCTCTCCTCAGGAGAATATCATCATTGAAAAGTTCGGTGATTACTGGGATACGGAGAATCAGGCTTACCTTGATCAGGTTACTTTCAAGGTTGTGGGTGACAGTAACGCGATTGTTACCGGTCTGAAGTCCGGTTCCATCGACATGTATCCGAGGGTAAATGCCACTCAGCTCTCACAGCTGGCAGATGATGAGGATCTGCAGGTCTATGAAGGCGGTATGAACCTGGTACAGGCACTCTACCTGAACAATGCAGCAGAACCGCTCAACGATGTCAGAGTCCGTCAGGCACTCTGCTATGCCGCAAACCGTGAGGAAATACTTGATATGACCGCAGACGGCAAAGGCACAATCATCGGAAGCAGCATGTTCCCCGCATTTGAGAAATATTATATGCCGGAGCTTGCGGACACCTACAATCAGGACATTGACAAGGCAAAGCAGCTGCTTTCCGAAGCCGGGTATCCGGATGGATTTGAGCTGACTATCACCGTTCCGAACAACTATCAGCAGCACATTGATGCCGCTCAGGTACTGGTGGAACAGTTCAAACAGATCGGTGTCACCGCTACCATTCAGCTGATTGAATGGGACAGCTGGCTCTCCGATGTCTACGCAGACCGCAATTACCAGTCTACCGTCGTCGGAGTTGACGCAGCTTACTTAAGTGCACGCGCACTTCTGGAGCGTTTTACCTCCGATGCCAGCAAAAACTTTATCAATTACAGCAACGAAGAATACGATCAGCTGTATGCCAAAGTAAAGGCAAGCACCGATGACGCCGAGCAGGTAGAACTCTACAAGCAAATGGAGACGCTGCTCTGCGAGGACGCTGCAAACCTTTACATTCAGGATATGGCCAGTGAAGTAGTTCTCCGCAAGAATTACGGCGGATACGTATTCTACCCACTGTATGTCCAGGATATGGCTAAGATTTATCAGATTGCAGAATAATATGGATACAAGGGGTCTACAAGGGGTCAGACCCCATAAATTAAAGAGAAAAGACAGCATATGAAAAAAAGAAGAAAGAAACGAAACTCTCATTATTAATTGTCTCATGAACTGTCTTTTCTCTTTCTTTGCTTTTCTTATCTTCCTGCCATCCGGGACTTTTACGGTTACTAAGGAGAATTCTGTTTATGAAATATTTTCTGAAAAAACTCGGAACTTTGATTCTTACACTGCTTATCGTTTCCCTTCTGTCCTTTGTCGCTTTCTCGGTGATCCCGGGAGATGCCGCGCTGTCCAGACTGGGTACAGAGGCAACCCCGGAACAGGTAGCTGCCCTGCAAAAGGAGATGGGACTGGACCGCCCGCTTCCTGTGCGCTATGCTTCGTGGCTTTCCGGTTTTGTCACCGGAGATCTGGGAGAATCTTACAGTTATTCTATGCCCGTAACGGAACTTCTAAAGGGGAAAATTCCCATTACGGTAGCGCTTACAGTGATGGCTTTTCTGATGATTCTCGCTGTTTCCATTCCTCTTGGTATTTTCACTGCCTCCCATGCCGGCGGGCATCTGGATCGGTTTCTTATGATTGTCAATCAGATCTTTATGTCTGTGCCGGGATTCTTTATCGGCATTCTGATTACCTATTTCTTCGGACTGCTTCTGAAATGGTTTCAGCCCGGTTCTTATGTTTCCATTTCCCAGAGTTTTACCGGTTTTCTCCATTATCTGATTGCCCCTGCGGTGGCGATTGCCCTTCCCCGCTGTGCCATGGGAGTAAAAATGCTCCGTTCCTCCATCATTTCTCAGTTGGACGCAGATTATGTCCGCACTGCTTATTCCAGAGGAAATCAGAAATGGCGGGTTCTGTACCGTCATGTTCTGAAAAATGCATTAATTCCCGTGCTGACCTTCTGGGGCATGACCATCGCGGATATTGTTGCCAACAGTATTATTCTGGAACAGGTCTTTACGATTCCCGGAATGGGCACTCTTCTGGTGACTTCGATTTCCAACCGTGATTATCCGGTCGTTCAGGGCATTCTTATGCTGATTGCCGCCCTTGTTATTATCATCAATTTCCTTGTGGATCTTCTGTACAGCAGAATTGATCCCCGGATTCGTCTGAAAGCCTGAGAAAGGAGGGAGTTCCCTATGCGCAAAAAGAAAACAACCAAAAATACTACGCTGATTCTGGGCGGCTGCATTTTCGCAGCGATGCTGTTGTTTCTGCTGGCCGGAGTAATCGGCACTCCCTACGATCCGGACGCCATGAACGGAAGTCTGAAATTTGCGGGGCCGTCTCTCTCCCATCCTTTTGGATGCGACCATTTCGGAAGAGATGTATTCAGCCGGGTTCTGAAAGGAACCGGAACCACCTTTTTTGTGGCTGCTGCCACCCTTGTATTGGGAGGCGGTACAGGAATTCTCATCGGTGCATTCACCGGATATTTCGGCGGCTGGATTGATGAATTCCTCATGCGTATGAATGACGCGATCGTCTCTTTCCCGAATATTCTTCTGGCTCTGGTACTGATCAGCATTTTCGGACCCGGAAAATACAATGTGATCCTAGCGCTGGCGATCGTCTTTATTCCAAGCTTTGCAAGAATGACACGAAGTGAGTTTCTCACTCAGAAAGAAATGGATTATGTAAAAAGTGCACGCCTGATGGGCGTCTCCCACCTGCGTATTATCTTTGTGCATATTCTTCCGAACGCTGTGCCGACGCTCCTTTCCACAGCAGCGATCGGTTTTAACAACGCCGTACTTGCGGAGGCAGGCATGAGTTTTCTCGGTATCGGTGTGCAGCCCCCGGATGCCTCCCTTGGACGTATGCTCTCGGAAGCCCAGGCTTACCTGATGACTGCACCCTGGTGTGCCATTTTCCCCGGTCTTGCAGTCATTTTGCTGGCCCTTGGCGTTTCTCTGTTAGGTGACGGAATTCAGCAGAAAGGCGGTGTGTGATATGGCTCTTTTAGAGGTCAAAGATCTGGCAATTTCATTTTACGATACCGTTCCTCCCACAGAAGTGGTACGGGGAATCTCTTTTTCTATGGAAGAGGGAGAGATTCTTGGCATTGTAGGGGAATCCGGCTCCGGAAAGACACAGACTGCATTGTCCATTCTTCAGCTTTTGAAAAGCCATTCCGATGTCTCCGGCGGTGAAATCCTCTACCGGGGATCCTCACTGACTCAATGCACAAAGGAAGAACTTTCCAAAATCCGCGGAAAAGAAATCAGTATGATCTTTCAGGAACCTATGACCTCCTTAAATCCGGTCCTTACCATCGGTGCCCAGATTGAAGAGGGATTGCTGCTCCACACAAAAGACGATCCGGGAAAACGGCATCAGAAGGTACTGGAAATCATGCGGGAGGTAGAACTGCCAGAGCCTGAGCTTCTCTGCAAAAAATATCCGCATCAGATTTCCGGCGGACAGCGTCAGAGGGTGATGATCGCCGCCGCTCTGATCACTGAACCCAAGCTGCTCATTGCCGACGAACCCACAACGGCTCTGGATGTCACCATCCAGGCTCAGATCCTGAAGCTTTTGCAGAAGTTAAATGAACGGCATCACACGGCGATCCTGTTCATTTCCCACGATCTTGGCGTTATCCGCCGTCTGTGCAGCCGGGTGATTGTGATGAATCAGGGCACGATCGTGGAATCCGGCACAATTGCCCAGGTCTTCTCCAATCCGCAGGAGGATTATACAAAAAAACTGCTGGATGCCATTCCCAACCGGAGAACCTCACTCCGCCGCCGGAAACATCCGTCAGATCTGTCAAAAGGAGGAACCAAGTGATGGAAAATGTACTGGAATTAAAGCACGTCAGTGCTTCCTACCGGGATGGAAAGAATACAAAAGACGTACTCCACGATATTTCCCTGGAAGTTCACTCCGATGAAATTCTCGGTCTGGTGGGCGAAAGCGGCTGCGGAAAATCCACACTTTCCAAAGTAATTCTGGGCTTTGTAAAGCCGGATCAGGGAGAAATTCTCCATTATACAAAAATGCCCCAGATGATTTTCCAGGATCCCTATTCCTCTCTGAATCCGAAAAAGAAAATTTCCTGGATTCTCGAAGAACCGCTGCGGATGCAAAAGATTCCCAAAGAGGAACGAAAAAAACGGGTACTCCAAATGGCACAAAAAGTCGGTCTTTCCCCGGAACAGATCAACCGCTACCCCGGAGAGCTCTCCGGAGGACAGCGTCAGAGAGTGGGAATCGCAGCTGCCCTGATCCAGGGATCCCGCTTTATCATCGCCGATGAGCCCGTTTCCGCTCTGGATGTGACCATTCAGAAACAGATCATGGAGCTGATGGTCAGTCTCCAACAGGAGTTAAAGCTTTCCATTCTCTTTATCTCTCACGATCTGAACGTAATCTATCAGATGTGTGACCGGGTTCTGGTTATGAAAGACGGCAGGATTATCGAAAGTGCTCCGACAGAGGAATTATTCTCCCACCCAAGGGAGGAATATACAAAAGAACTGCTCCTGGCTTCACTCGATCCCTGAACCTATATTGTAAAAAAGATAAGGGAGACCGCTTCCGGTATCGGAACTGGTCTCCCTTATCTTTTATGCCAGAGATCCCATCGGATCCCAGGGTTTCAACAGAATCGGTTCACTCTCATAAGCTTCGATCGCTTCTTTTGGCAGATATTTTTTATTCACTACCACCTGATACATGTACTCGTCAAACCAGTCATCACTCATGACAAAATATCCGGCTTTTCCACAGTCCTCGCCCCAGCTGTTTTCCACCTGCCAGCGGTTTGGCTTTCCCTCTTCATCCAGATTGACTCCACGGAATACCATCGCATGGGTCATCAGACTCTGTCCATAATCCAGACGCTCCGCCTTTGTCATTCCAAAGGAAGTGTGAAACAGTTCTTCCACTCCATAAGTGCCAAGATCCATAATGCCGCCGTCACGATTCAGACGCTTGCCCACATCACAGCCGAACCACACCGGTTCTCCGTCTTTCATCTGAGCAATTGCTGCCTTTTTCAGCTCTTCAATGGGAAGATTCACATACTTCACCGGACGTCCTTCTGCCACATTTCCCAGGTACTCCACACTGTAGCTCCGATAATACGGTTTATCCTCTGTCGGTGCATTGATCAGACTGATGTATTCCTTCAGATCCACACCCACATATTTTTCATAAAAACGCTTCGGTGTCAGATCCGTATCCCTGTGAAAATTTCTGTCCTTATCCCGATATTCAAACGTGAAAGTCTTCGGCGGCTTTCCATAGCAGATGCAGAGCATATCATAGATCGTCTCCATCATAGCCTCTTTTTTCTGCCGCAATTCTTCCGTCGGAACACCGTTTCTATGGGCTTTTCTCAGAATGCAGGCGTCCTCACGCAGTTTTTCCGTCGCATAGGAACAAAATTCGTTGGTAGCAGAGGAAACTTCACTCTCCGGCATTGCGGACTTCGGAACAAGACCATACTTTTCCACGATGCTGCAGAGCATATCCCACTGTCCGCCGTCATTCAAAGGACTGCGCAGCAGATGGCTGATCAGTCTTCCATCCGTCGGCTCATCCAGCGTATCTAAAATACTTTCCAGAAAATAATTTGCTTTCTCCAGTTTATCATAAAAAGCCGGATAGCTCTGAGACAGTTCAAAACTTTCCAGATTTGTATTTTTCATTACTTTTGCCCGAAGAACATTCAGCGCCGCAAACATCCAGCACCGTCCGCTTTTCTTCTGATTTGTCACCTTGTCATGCTCCAGACTGATGGAAAATTCGTGAGTAACCTCCCTCTCCGTCTGATAATTTCTGGCAGCCGCCGAAATTCCGTTGGCGGTAACTGCGTTCATTGCAATCACATTGGCCCGATCCGCATCAAAACGCTCTTCAAACTGCGCCAGCGTATCTTTTGTAATCATCGTTTCCATGCTTCCTGTATACTCCTTTGTTTTCAATTATTTTTCGGATTCCGAAGAGGAACCGTTTCCGTGAGAAGAAGTCCGTATTTTTCCACCAATTGGTCTGCCTTTTTTCTGACCTGCGGGCAAAATACCGTTTCCGGTTTATGCGCATCCGCGCCGTAAATCACCTTACAGTGCTCTTCCCCTGCAATTTTCCAGAAAGCTTCGTTGGGATAATGCCGGCCGTCCCCGATGCCAAGAAAATTGATTTCCAGCGGCAGATCCTGCGCTTTCGCGCATCGGCACAATTCTCTCATCTTGTCTTCGTAAAGCGCTTTTTCTCCCGTAAAATGAATCAAATCCGGATGTGCCAGATAGGTAAAGCATCCTGTAGACATAGCCTCCTTTACCTGATTCACGTAGCGCTCCAGATGCTCCGGATTCTTCGTCTCACTTCCGGAATAAAAATCATTCATCTCGTTCCCCAGATGATGCTGCGCCAGGAGAAAATACTCCACCGGATAGTCCGCAATAACATCCAACAACTGTGGAAAATAAGCCGGATAATACTCCACTTCCAGCCCAAGATGAATCTCAATTTCATTTCGGTACTCCGCTTTCAGGGAGAGCACCGTATCCACATAATCTTCCAGCTGATCCATTCTCATCCTCATTCCGGAAACATAATTATCCGGAAACGGATACGGTGTATGATCTGAAAATCCGAGAATCTGAAGTCCTCCCTCAATTGCCCTTTCTACATATTCCTTTTCTTCCCCAACCGCATGCATACAGCGCCAGGTATGTGTATGATAATTTGCTTTCATTTGTCTTCTTCCTTCCAGGCGGGCGCATGGCAGCGCCAAAGTCTGCCTACCGCAGAACTTCCCGGAACACCCTCAGTACATTTCCGGAAAATACTTTCTCAATCTCACTATCCGTAAACCCGGCAATGCTCATGCCATCTGCCAGCTTCTGCATGCAGCCTGCATCGGTAATTTCAACCTTACCGCCAAAACCGTCGAAGTCTGTGCCAAGCCCGATCACGTCAATTCCTCCGAGATTTCTCAGATATTTTATATGCTGAATCATATCGGAAACAAACGCTTCGCTT